>DASXYS010000113.1:0-26504 GCA_036502365.1 Amycolatopsis sp. | reverse complement strand
GGCGGGGCCGGGAACTGCGGCGTCACGACGGCCGAGCCGATCGTCTCGTCGAACCGCGTCATGGTCTGCGCGGCCTGCCCGCGTGCGGCCTGCTGCTCGCGGTAGGTCGCCTGCGCCTGCTCGGCCTGCTGCGCGTAGGCCACCGGGTCCTTGATCTGCTGCAGCTGCGCGTTCGAGTCCTGCACCGAGAACTGGACCGGCGGGTTGGCCGCCATCGCCTTCTGCGTCTCGTTCAGCGTCTGCGAGTGGATCTCCTGCTGCCGCCCGGACAGGGTCGCGCCCTGCGCGGTGGTGCCGAGCCACTTGCCGACGTTCGCGAGGTGCTCGCGCGCGGCGTCACCGCCGCCGCCGGACCAGTTCGACGTGCTCGCGTTGATCGCCTGCGCCAGGTTCTGCTGGTGCCCGGCCAGCTCGTTGCCGACGCTGACCCACTCCTCCGAAGAGGCCGCGACCGTGGCGGAGTCGGCGTTCTGCGAGATCGCCTGCTGCATCTGCTCGTGCGAGGCGTTCGCCCAGACGGTGTGCGGCGCGCCGCCGGTCTGGCGGATCTGCAGGCCCTGGTCGAGGCGCTGCTTGGCCTCGTCCAGGTGCTGCTGGTACAGCTCCTGGATCTTCTGGTCCCGGACCTTCGGGTCGACGACGGGGCCGAGCCAGCCGTCCTTGATCTCCTGGTCGATCTGCTCGGTGGCCTCCGCCCGGATCTGGTCGCCCGACAGCACGTCGTCGGGCTTGATCGGGCCCACGTAGTACTTGGACGAGGGATCGGCGGTCGCGTCGTACAGCGGGCTGCGCGGGTTGTAGTCCGGTGACGACGGGTCGGAGACCGATGAGGCAGGCAACGTCGGGTCGGTGAGAGACACGGGGTTCCCTTCAGCTCTGATCGCCGGCGGCGGGCCGCCGCGCGAACATCTCGCCCGAGCCCTCCCCCCGGTTCCGGTGGTTCTGCTCGGCCGTCTCGGGCTTCGCGCCCGGCTGCGGGCCGGCCGAGGGCCGGGTCCTGGTAGCCGGCAGTGCCTCGCTCATGGGGGCACCTCCCTCCTCGGTCGCCGGCCGCGGCGTCAGTAGACGGCGGCGATGGCGTTGCGGACGGCCCGGGCCACCTCGGCCCGGCCTGCGGGTACGTACTTCGCGCTCAGGTCACCGGAATCGCCGGTGGCGGTGTGCACCAGGTAACGGCCGTCTTCGGTGTCCAGCCAGCTGATCGGGTCGCCGGCCAGGCGCTCGCCGTGGCGGCTCCAGGCCGTCACCGCCAGGTGGCCGCCGCCGAGCCGCGGCGCGGCCAGCACGCGCTCCAGCACCTCGACGCCGCCGCCGGCCGACGGCGCCGGACGCCGCTCGCCGCGCTGCGGCCGGACCACACCGCTGACCTCGATCATCCCGAAGGCGTCGGTCTCTTCCTCGTCCTCCGCGGCCTCCGCGCGGCGCCGCGCGGTCATCTTGGACACCGTCTCGGTCGCCTTGCGGTGCACGGTGTGCGCGCCGGTGGTCGCCGCCCGCGCGGGCGGCAGCACCCCGGTGACGACCTCCACCAGGTCCTCGTCGTCGAACAGCGAGAACAGCAGGTCGTCCGAGCGCGGGTCCTGGGTGATGCCGAGCGCCTGGCGGCCGTCGGTGAGGGCGAGCACGGCGATGTCGGCGCCGAGGCCGTCCAGCCCGGTCACCGCGACCGAGACCCGGTGCTTCGCGAGCAGTCCGAACGCGGCGCGCACCTGCGGGCGCAGCTCGCCCTGGATCGAGAGTCTGCGGTCTTCCAGCGCCCGGTAGACCTCGGTCGCCACGCGGATGAAGCGCACCGGGTCGGACGGCACCGTGCCGATCCGCAACGGGTACTGCCGGATGTCACCGCCCGTCGCCTGCCCCACCACAAGAGCTTCGACGACGTCGAGCACGAACTCGAACCTGTCCGCCATACCCGAAAGCATCCTTCCCCACGGCGGTTCACGCCCGGCCTGAACCGGGCCTGACACCCGCGCGCACAGCACGTCGACTGGCACCACTACAGAGCGTATCAGTCCTGGTGTGGCAGAAAATCACCACTCGAACTGGTGCGCCCGGAAAGACCATCCGAGGCGTGTCCCGGTGGGCACTCCCGCGGTGCCCTCTCCCCTACTCACGGCGCCCGGCCCATTCCGGTTCACCCGTGATCCCGGCCCGGCTCAGCCCCGGCGCGACCGGTAGACCCGCAGGTTCAGCCGGACCAGCTCCAGCAGCGGCACCGCGACGCCGAGCTTGTGCGCCCGGTCCACCAGGTCGCCGAAGATCTGCTCGCCCTCGACGTCGAGCCCGGCGCTCAGGTCGCGGTACAACGACGGCGCGCGCGGCGAGCCCGGCTCGGTGACGGCAGCGCGGGTGTTCGCCAGCGACGCCGCGGGCACCGGGTAACCCGCCGCCTCGGCGACGGCCGCGCATTCGGCGACGACGGCTTCCGCGAACTCGATCCCGCCGGGCTGGTCGGCGACCTCGCCGACGGTGCCGCGCATGAGCGAGGTGACCGCGCCGAGCGAGGCGATGAAGACCCATTTGCCCCACATGTCCGCCAGAATTCCGTCTGACAGGGTGGCCTCGAAGCCGGCGCCCGAAAGCTCGGCGTGCACCTGCGCCAGCGAGGCGGGCGCGGGCTCGGCCCGGGCGCCGTAGGTCAGCGACTGGAGGTCGAACAGCCGGCGGATGTCGCCGTCACCGTCCACTGTGGTCATCACGATCGCGACCCCGCCGAGCACGCGCTCCTCGCCGAAGCGGGCCACCAGCTCGTCGATGTGGTGCAGGCCGTTGAGCACCGGCAGGATCAGCGTATCCGGGCCCACCGCGGGCGCCATGTCCTCGATCGCTGCCGCCAGTCCCGCCGCCTTGACCGTGAACAGCACGAGGTCGTACGGCCCGGTCAATTCGCCCGTGCGGACCAGTTTCGGGCTGAGCACGGTGTTCTCGCCGAGGCCGGTGATCCGCAGCCCGCGCTCCTCGATCAGCCGGGCCCGCCCGGGGCGCACCAGGAACGTCACGTCCCGGCCGGCCTGGACCAGCCTGCCGCCGAAAAACCCGCCGGTCGCGCCGGCGCCGACCACCAAAGTCCGCAATGCACTCGTCACCCCGCCGACGGTAGGCCTCTGGCTTGCGACTGGCAAGGCAGACGCGGGGAGGCTCATCGCACAGTGCTTCAGATGGGGGCGCGCCGCGGGCACCGAAACGGGTGTAACGGGGTCAGGCGCCGACGACGCCGTCGATCCCCTCACGGAGGAAGTCGGCGTGGCCGTTGTGGCGGGCGTACTCGTGGACGAGGTGCAGCATCACCAGGCGCAGCGACACGTCCTCGCCGCCGCGGTGGTTGCGGGCGACGACGTCGAGCGACTCCGCCTCCTCCTCGATCCGGCGCGCCCGCGCGACCTCGGCCTCCCAGGCGGCGAACGCCTCGGACCGCGTCGATTCGGCCGCGTCGTAGGCGACCTGGAAGTCACCCTCGGAAGACCAGACCAGGCCGACGTCCTCCTGGTCGATCACCCGGCGGAACCAGGCGCGCTCGACCTCGGCCAGGTGCCGCACGAGCCCCAGCAGCGACAGCGTCGACGGCGGCATCGACTGCCGCCGCAGATCCTCATCGGACAGCCCGTCGCACTTCATCGCCAGCGTGGCGCGGTGGTAGTCGAGGAACGCGCGCAGCATCTCGCGCTCGCCCGCGATCGTCGGCGGGCCGATTCGTTCCGTGCTCATCCGCGGTCCTTCCCCCCAGGTGGTACGCGGGGTCAGGCTACCGGCGCGCCGAGGTGCGCCAGCAGGGCGGCGACCTTCTCGTCCAGCTCCCGCCCGACCGCGGTGACCGCGGGCCGGGCGAAGCTGCCGAACCGGCTGCTGGGCAGGTCGACGGTGAACCAGGTCGCCCCGTCGCCGTCCTCGTGGATGGTGGTGCGCAGCGGCGCGTACAGCATCACGCCGGGGTCGTGGGCGAACATCCGCTGGGCGATGGTGTGGTTGCCCATCAGGTAGGTCACGCACGGCCGGACCGGGCCGGCCAGGCCCATGAGCGCCGCGGCGTCGGTTTCCCAGTACCGCATGAAGCCGTGCGGCGCACCGGCTTCCGCGGCCGCCTCGACCTCCGGCCAGCCCGCGCCGCGGGCGACGAGCCGCCCCAGGCCCTCGAGGTCCACCCTCGGCACGGCCTCCTCGTACCGGGCCCGGAAATCGGCGAACGACGCCCGCGCGGGCACCTCCAGCCGTACCGCCTCGTGGGTGATCCGGCGTGTGGTCATGGGTTCCTCCGGTTCACTGTGGATGTTCACTGTGGACGTTCACTCTGGATGTTCACTCTGGACGGTCTCGGCGGCGGATCTCCAGGAACACCAGCGGGGCCAGTACCAGGCAGCAGGCGCCGATCACGGCGGCGACCAGCATCGTGGCGGACGGCAGCCCGTGCCCGATCGCGAGCAGGCCGACGCCGATCACCGGACCGCCGAGCCCGATGTAGCTCACCACGTAGTAGGTGCCGATCACCGAGCCGCGCTCCTCGGGCGGCGTGACGACAGCCAGCTCAGCGAGCGCGCCGGTGAACACCAGCCCGTGGCCGGCGCCGGTGCCGAGCATCGCGGGGACCACCAGCCACGGCAGGTGCGCCCCGTTCGCGAGCACCAGCACGGCCAGCCCGGCGGCGAGCACCACCAGGCCGCTCGCCTGGGCCGCGGTGGGCGGCAGCCGGCGCGCGCCGAACTGGACGAATCCGGAGGTGGCGATCATCAGCGCGAGCGCCGCCGCGGCGACGGCGAGGTTCGCCGAGCCCAGCAGGGTGCCGACCAGCGACGGCACCACCGCGGAGAACATCCCGAGCACCGCCCAGGCCAGGAACGAGGACGCGGCCACGATCACGAACGTCCGCCGGATCGCGGCCGGGACGCCCAGCCGCGGCGGGCGCCAGCCGCGCACCTTCACCGGCGCCGGCCGGGGCGTGCGGAACACCAGCAACGCGACGGCCAGCACCGCGACCGCGTGCACGACGAACGAAAGGTGCCGCGGCGCCGGCCCGTACTGGGCGAGCAGCCCGCCGGCCAACGGGCCGAGCGCGAGGCCGAAGGTGACGCACGCGGTCGCCGTCATCGCAGCCCGGCGCTGGCCCCGCCGGCCCTCCCCCGCGCTGTCACCGAGCATTGCCTGCGCCGCCGCCGCGCCGGCACCCATGCCGAGCCCCTGCGCGACCCGCGCCACGAACAGCCAGCCGGTGCCGGGCGCCAGCGCGAACACCACGTCGCCGGCCAGGAAAGCGCCCAGCGCGAAGAGCATCGGGCCCCGCCGCCCGACGAGGTCCGACAACGGACCGGACACCAGCAGCGCGGGCACGATCACCGCCACCGCGGTCGCGTACAGCAGCGTCTGCACGAGTGCGGAGAAGCCGAAAGTGCCGCGCAGCAACGCATACAGCGCACTCGGCAGGTTGTTGCCGGAGTAGAGCGCCGCCAGTGTCGCCGCCGCGGCCGCGAACGACCGGCGTCCGGTGGCGGCGGGCACGAGCACTGATTCCGGCATGACCGAACCGTAGGCTGTCAACTTTCTTGGCGCAAGTCAGCAAGGGCAGGCAGCTCAGGGCTCGTGAGTGTTCATGCCGGTTCTAACCGTCATAAACACTCACGAGCCTTTATCAGGACACCGGATCGACCAGCCGGACCGGCTCCCGCGACCGCCACGGCCGGTACCAGAGCTGTTCTTCCCGCGGCATCGGCTCGCCGCAGTGCGCGCAGTACTCGCCGGGGCGGGTTTTCGCGCCACAGGCCCGGTGGACGACGCGCATGCGGCCGGCCGGCGGGTCGGCGCGGGTGTGCTCGTCGCCCCAGGCGGCCAGTGCCAGCAGGACCGGCAGGGCGTCCGCGCCCGCCTTCGTGAGCCGGTACTCGTGGCGGGTGCGGCCGCCGTCGCGGTAGGGCACGCGGGTGAGCAGGCCCGCGTCGGTCAGCTTGCCGAGGCGGGTGGAGAGCACGTTGTCCGCGATGCCGAGTTCGCCGCGGAACTCGTCGAAGCGGGTGGTGCCGGTGTTGGCGTTGCGCAGGATCAGCAGCGTCCAGGGCTCGCCGAGGACGTCCACCGCGCGGGCGATGGGGCAGGGCTGGCCGGCCCATTCGATCCGTGGTGCCATGCCGCCACTCCCTCTGCCTTGCGCCGTGCAAGCCATTGCCGACCGTAGCACGCGCCCCCCGCCACAGCGTCTCCACAGCAAGACACAGCAAACGGACAGGCGGAATCCGGTGCCGACCGGAACTCGCGGCGCGTTGTCGAAGCATGGCCGTACGACTGAGATGGACCCTCGCGGGCGCCGGGCTCACGGCAGCGGCTCTGACGGCCGTCGTCGCGCTCACCGCGGGCGGCCGCACCGTGACGACGGCCGCTGTCACCGCACCGCCTGCCCCGGCACCGTCTTCGAGCAGTCCCCCACCGTCCACAAGTGAATCCCCCACCACCCCGCCGGAGGTCCCGTTGCCGGATCCCGCCGAGGTGGCCGAGGAAGTCACCGACGCGGTGACCGCGGCCTCGAAGGGGACCGACGTGGGGCTCGTGGTGCTCGACCGCAAGACCGGCGCCACCCTCGCCGCCACTGACGCGGATACGCCGTACTACACCGCTTCCGTGGTCAAGCTCCTGATCGCGCTCGACTCGCTGTACGACGACGGCGTCTGGCAGGTGCCCGCCGACAACGACGAAGACGACCTCACCGACATGATCGCCGGGAGCGACGACGCCATCGCGTCACAGCTGTGGGAAGAGGACGGCGGGACCACGATCGTCGGGCGGATGGCCGGCCTGATGGGCCTGGACCACACCGTCGCGCCGACCGACCCCGGTCAGTGGGGCATGACGAAGATGAGCCCCGCCGACGTCGTCACCACCTACCAGTACCTCGAGGACACCGTTCCCGACGACACGGCGCAACCGCTGCTCACGGCGATGGCCGACGCGCGCCAGCCGGCCGATGACGGGTACCCGCAGTACTTCGGCATCCCCGACGGGCTGCCGGGCTCGACCTGGCAGATCAAGCAGGGCTGGATGATCCTGCACTCGGCGCTGGTGCTGAACACCACGGGCCTCGTCGACTCGCGGTACGTCGTGGTGCTGCTTACGCAGCAGCCCGCCGCCACCTCCTCGGCGAAGGGGCGCGCCGCCGTGACCGCCGGTATCAAGGCACTGGCCCCGACGCTCGCGGTGGCCGCCTCGGACTGATAAATCGCTGGCGCCACTGTGGATACTGGTGATCATGAGTGGGGAGATGAAGCTCGCGGAAGCGCTCGCGCTGCGCTCCGACGCCACGAAGCGGGTAGAACAGCTGCGCACGCGCATTGTCGCGAACGCGCGTTACCAGGAGGGCGAGACGCCGGCCGAGGACGCGGGCGAACTGCTGGCCGAGGCCGGCTCCACATTGGACGAACTGGAGTCGCTGATCCGCCGGATCAACCGCACCAACTCGGCCACGCCGCTGGGCTCCGGCACGATGACCGACGCCCTCGCCCGCCGCGATGTGCTCCGCCTGCGCCACAGTGTCCTCACCGCGGCCGCCGACGCTGCCGCCGGGCGCGCCCAGGGCATGGGCCGTCAGCTGCGTTCGGAGCTGCGATACCTGGCCGCCCTGCCGGTCGCCGAGCTGCGCGCGCGGGCCGACCGCGTGGCGGTGGAGCTGCGCGGGGTGGACGTGGACATCCAGCGCACCAACTGGGAGGCCGGCCTCCTGGACTGACCTTCGGCACGGAAAGCTGGTAACCCGCACCGGGAAAGCGAGCACAAGCCGAGAGCCGGCGGTTTTCCGGCTCCCTCCTGGTACGCGGTGGGCAGCGTAGGGGTTCGATTCCCCGCCGACAATGCAGCCCAGCACCGGGTACAGGTGACCGCGCACGCGGCACATCTCACCACCACGTGCTGATTCCCGGAGCGGGTGAGGGCGGGTCAGGGGATTTTCCGTGCCGTGGCGCGGCGTCTCCCGGTGTGACAACCGGGAGACGCCGCTTTTTTGCCTACCTGGCGGACATCGACCGGGCGCGGTCGATGTCCGGGCCGCGGTAGAGGCGTTCCGGGATCCGGGCCAAAGTGGACTCGTGCGCTCGCGGGCCGAGGCCGTACAGCTGCTGGAAGCTCATGATCAGCGGCCGCCAGCGGTCCGGGTCGATGCGATCGGCCGTGCCCGGGAGGCGGATGTCCTCGTGCACGAAGACCCGCTGGATGCGGACTTCCAGCCCGACCACGCCGCCTCGCTGGGCTTCGTCGTCTTCGGCGAACGGGTGCACCGCCTCCAGCACGGCCTCCATTGCCACCGGGCATTCGGCGACACGCGGCGGCGCCACCGTCTCGGATGGGACCGGGGTGAGGCCCGCGCGGCCGAACTTGTCCGCGATGTGGAAGTAGCCGCGCTTCACCTTGCCTGGCGGCACCGGATCCGAACCCGTGGTCAGCGCGAGCCGGTCCACCGCGGCGGCCAGCGCGTCGGACGGCAGGTTCAGCACGCATTCGCGGGTGCGCCGGAGGTTCACGGTCGTCTTCGAGCGCGCGCTGAGCCCTAGCATGCCGCGCCAGCCGAGCCAGAACGCGGACGACATCGGCGCCAGGTTCGGCGAACCGTCCTCATTGGACGTGGAGATCAGCACCACCGGCGTGCCGAAGTACAGGATGCCCGGCTCGATTGCCGTGTGGGTGGGAAAAGTCGTGTTCACGGCTCCCATTCTGCGAAGCCGGCCGCCGCAGGGCTGGCGGGAAACGGACGTGGCGATCACCGCCTCAGCCCGCGAACGCCGCCCGCCCCAGCACCACCGCAAGCACCAGCCCGCCGAGCCCGATCGCGATCCGCAACGGCGTCGCGGGCAAGTACCGCACGATCACCGAGCCGAGCCACGAGCCGGCCACCGAGCCGACGCACAGCGCGAGCGCCGCCGGCCAGACCACGTCGCCGGTGAAGCAGAAGATCACCGCGGCGATCAGGTTCGCGGCGCCGGTGGCGATGTTCTTCGCGGCGTTCGTGCGGGCCAGCGGCTGGCTCCAGACGGTGGTGAGCAGCGCCAGCATCAGCACCCCCGCCGCCGCGCCGAAGTACCCGCCGTACACGCCGACCAGGAACGCCGCGACGCCCGTCACCGGGCCGATCCCGTGGTGCTCCGCGCGTTCGGCCATCCGGCGCAGCCGCGGCCCGGCCATCAGCACCAGCGACGCGCCCCCGATCAGCCAGGGCACCACCTTCGTGAACGCGCCGGGTGGCGTCAGCAGCAGCACCAGGCTCCCGCAGCCGCCGCCGGCCGTGGTGATCAGGCACAACGGCAGCAGCCGCCGGCCCTGCCCCTTCAGCTCCGGCCGCGCGCCCGCCGCCGCCCCGGCCGTGGTGCCCAGCATCGCGACGGTGTTGGTCATGTTCGCGGCCAGCGGCGGCAGCCCGGCCGCCAGCAGCGCCGGGTACGACACGAGCGAGGCCAGCCCCGCGGTGGCGCCGGTGAGCCCCGCGCCCACCCCGGCCAGCAGCAACAGGGCGAGTTCGCCCGCGTCCAAGATCACCCGGCCATCAGACCATGCCCGCCCGGCCCCGCCCACGGCGTCCCGCTGTCCGAAATCGGACGGGTTCCGCCCCGGCCCTTGCCCGGGGCCGGACGCCGCGGCCACAATCGCGCCGACACGATGACAAGGTTGTCAGCGAGGTGGCGGTTGTGCACGGACCGGATGGGCTGAGCCGGCGACAGGCCCTGCGCGTACTGGGCGCGGGCGGGGTTGCGGTGTTCGCCGCGGGCCTGGTGACACCGATGGCAGCGGCGGCCACCGGAAGCAGCGGGAGCATCGGGGCCGGCCCGGGCGGCCCGCCCGACGACGTCGCCGCGACCTACCTCCGGGTGCTGCTGCGGCACACCCGCTGGGCCGAGTCGCAGTTCGACGCCGCGAAGGGGATCTACCCGGCCACGGACTTCATCTTCGCCGTGGTGCTGGGCAACGCGGTGCTGCTGACCCGCGACGGCTACGACGCGTCGGTGACCGGCGTGACACACGAAGTGCTGCATCAGCACACCGTCGACACCATCCGGCACTTCGCGGCGTCCAACCTGCTCACCGGCGGCACCGAATGGGGCCGGCGGCTGTTCTTCGACACCACCTTCCAGTCCTACTTCCAGCTCGCCGCGCGTCTACTGTGGACAGACCTGGACGACGCGACCCGTGCGAACGTCACGAAAATCGCCACCGAGCAGGCCGCGTACACCACCGCGCTCGGCACGGGCAACGACCCGATGTCCGGCGGCTGGACCCCGCACGGCCTGACCGGCGGTTACGTCGGCGACACGAAACTCGAGGAGATGGGCGTCTACGCCCAGTCGCTGGCACCCGGGCTGGCCTGGGCGCCCGACGACCCGCGCGCGGCCGGGTGGCGCGCCTCCTTCGGCGCCTGGAGCCGCAACGAGGGCGGCCTGCCCGCCGCGGACCTGGCCAACCCCCGGCTCGTCGACGGGATCGCCGTCTCCGCGAACACCGCGACCAACCTGTACGACACGTTCCTGGTGGAGAACCACGGCTCGTTCGGGCCGCACTACCAGGAAGAGCTGTGGCGGACCTCGGGCCGCAACTCGATGCACTTCCTGCTTTCCGGCCGGCCGCTGCCGGAAGTGCTTACCGCACAACCGAACGGCGAGCTGCTGTGGCGCACCATGCTGCTGATGACCAGCGACGCGGGCGAGCCACTGATGCCGATGGTGAACGACCGCGAGCACCTCTACGGCCGGGACGTCATCCCGCTCGCCTTCCGCGCGCAGGTGCTCGGCGACCGGTACGCGGCGCGGGCCGAAGCGGACCTCGCCGCCCGGCTGGAGCCGTACCAGGCCTACCCGCCGGCCGACCGCGTCACGAAGTTCTCCGGTGAGCCGAAGTACGAGCCCGAAGCCCGCGCGGAGATCGCGATCAGCTACCTGCTGCACGAGTGGCGCGCGAGTCACGGTGGGACAGTGCGGCCGGTGAGTGTGGCGGAGTTCGACGCGCACGCCGTGGGCGTCGCCGACTTCGGGACCGGGCCCGGCCTGCTCGCGCACCGCTCCCCCGCGGCGTGGGCGGCGACGGTCACCAAACCCGGGTTCGTCAAGTTCGCCTGGCAGCCGCACCACGACGACTGGCTCTTCGCCCTGAGCGGCGCGACGCCGATGTTCCTGCCCTCGACCGCGCTCTCCGTACGCGAGCGCCACACCACGACGTGGACGAAGATCCGCGACGGCTTCGACGGCAGTGTCGGCGTGCTGAAGTTCGACAGCGGCTACGCGGGCTTCGCGACGCTGCCGACCGGCGCCGCCGTGTACGCGAGCACCGGAGTAGCGGACGGCGAAGGCGTCGTGTCCGTCTACAACCTCGACATGCCCGGCATGCCGGGCCTCGACGGCGGCCGCACCTACCGCGCCGCCGAAGGCAGCGTGACCGTCCCGGTCGCGACGGCGCCTCCCGCCGGCGGCCGGGTCGACGACCTCGTGTTCCCAGCCGTGACCGCCCGGTACGTCCGGATGCTCGGCGTGCAGCCGGATCCGGCGTACGGCTATTCGCTGTGGGCTTTCGAGGTCCGCGACGGCGCGTCCGGTACCGACCTCGCCCGGGCCGGGACCGCGTCCGCATCGTCCGCCGCGCCGGGCAAGGAGGCGAAATTCACCACCGACGGCGACCCGGCGACGCGCTGGGCGGTTTCGACGGCCGACCGGCCGCGCGCGGACAGCTGGCTCGCGGTGGACCTCGGCGCGCCGCACACGTTCGACCGCGTCCGGCTCAGCTGGGAAGCGGCGGCCGGGCGGAAGTACCGCATGGAGACCTCAGCCGACGGCGTCACCTGGGCGCCGGCGGCGAGCTACCCGAAGCCCGCGCTCAGCACCACGGGCGGCTGGCTGGACGTCGACGGCCGGGCCGGTTTCCTCGTCACCGGCTCCGATCGGCCGATCACGGTTTCCGGCGACCGGATCGCGCTCGCGGACGGGCCGGTCGCGCCGATGCTGGTGGAGTGCTACCCGGACCCGCGCGGCCTGGCCGGCACCGCAAGCCAAGCACGGCCGGCGAGCAGCGAACCGTCCGTGCGTGCGTCCGTTGTGGACGGTCACCTGGTGCTGCTCAACCTCTCCGGCGCCGCGGCGACGGCAGTGGTCTCGCTGCCGTCGGCCGGCGGGGCCGTCGCGCTTTACCGGGGCGAGCAGGTCGTGACGGCTCGCGGGTCCGACCTGACCGCGGCGCTGGCCCCCGCTGAAGGACGGATCGAGCCAGCATGGTTCACCCTGCGTGGCACCGGCCGCGCCGTACCGGCTCGGCTGCGAGCGACGGTGTCCCACGCGGCAGAGTTGAAGCTCACCGCTCCGGCCGGCGCACCCGTGCAGCTGACCGTCCAACCGGCCGGGGAAGCCGCGCGCAGCGTCACGGTCCCCGGTGGCCGCACGGTCACCGTCACTGCCCGGCAGACCCGCTCGTACCCGCTGGACGACCTGGCGCTCGGCGCCGTCACCTTCCCGGCAGAGCCGCTGCCGCAAGGGATGTCGTCGCCCGGAGCCGCTGTCGACGACAACCCGGCAACGGCGTGGCAGCCCGGAGCGAACGGCCGGATGGTGGTCGATCTCGGCGCCGTCGTGCCGGTCGGCACCGCCGAGCTGGCCTGGGCACCCGGCCGGATTCCGACCGCCGTGGTGGAGTACAGCACCGACGGCCGGACTTACGCCACGGCGCCCGCGCCTGGCCGTGAGCGCACGGTTTCGGTGCCGCTGAAGGCCTCAGCGCGTTACGTCGCGGTCCGCGTCACCGGCTCCCGAAGCGGTGACGCGGGGCTGACCCGGCTGAGCGTCCGCAGCTGAACCGGTGCTGTAACGGTCCTCTATGGACCATCGCTCTGAATCAACTGGCGATGTGCCCGAGCCCCGCAGGCAGGGTCAGGCTGTGTCCCGTGTGCTCGACTTTCGCGCGCAGGTAACGGACATTCGTCTCGGTCGCGAACACCCCGGTGCGCACGCGCTCACGCACGTCGACCCCGCCCGCGGTCAGCTGGGCGGCCTTGTCCGGGTTGTTCGACAGCAGGTCCACCCGGTCGACGCCGAGGGCCTGCAGCATCTGCGCGGCGGCGGTGTAGTCGCGGGCGTCCTCGGGCAGGCCGAGCGCGGCGTTGGCGGCGTAGGTGTCGAGGCCGTCGTCCTGCAGCGCGTACGCGTCGAGCTTGTTGTACAGGCCGATGCCGCGGCCCTCCTGGCGCAGGTACAGCAGGTAGCCGCCCGCCTCGGCGATCCGGGCGACCGACTCGCCCAGCTGCGGGCCGCAGTCGCAGCGGGCCGAGCCGAAGACGTCACCGGTCAGGCACTCGGAGTGCATCCGCACCAGCGGCACCGGGCCGGGTTCGCCGAGCACGAACGCGAGGTGCTCGAGCCCGTCGGCGAGACCGCGGAACGTGACCGCCTCCGCCTCGACGGCCAGGCCGCCATCGAACCGCAGCGGGATCCGCACCCGCGTACGCACCTCCGCCGCCACCACCGTGGTCATCGACCAGCTCCGTTCACCCCTGGTGGTTCAAATTCGAACCAAGCCCCGTTCGACCCTACAACATGGTTCAAATTGGAACAACCTGCGTTACCCTTGGTGCCATGGCCGAACCACGATGGCTCACCGAGCGCCAGCTGCAGACCTGGCAGGCCTTCCTGGCGGTGAGCTCGCAGCTCAACCGGCGCGTCGAACAGCAGCTGCGGGACGACGCGGGTCTTTCGCACCCACAGTACGAAGTTCTGGCCCGGCTCGCCGCTGCCGGCGGCGCGCTGCGGATGACCGACCTCGCGGGCGCGGCGCTGACCTCGAAGAGCGGGCTGAGCTACCAGGTCGGCCAGCTGGAGAAGGCGGGGCTGGTCGGCCGCCGCTCGTGCGAGTCCGACGACCGGGGCGTGATCGCCTTCCTCACCGAACCCGGCTGGTCCGAGCTGCGGGCCGCGGCCGCCGGCCACGCCGGGCTGGTCGGCGAACTGCTCGTCGACGCGCTGAGCCCGGACCAGTTCGCCGCCTTCGGCACGGCGCTGGAGACCCTCGCGACGCACTTGAACCAGGGGCCGCGGAAAACGGCGGTGTGACGCTCCCCTCACGACGCCGCCGAGCCGCCGCGGAATGTCACCGCCCCGTCGTCGCCTGAGTCCAATCGACACCGCCGTCGCCCGAAGACCCGCTCAGCAGCGCCAGGTCCGGCGGCACCAGCACCGCCGCGGCGAGCAGGGCTTCGAGCAGCGGCCCGTCCGCCGCGCCCGGGTGGAAGCGGGCGCGCACCTGCTCCACAACCACCCCCACCGCCGCCGGGCTCCAGGCGCCCGCCGGGTCCAGGCGCAGGAGCTGGTCGGCCGCGCGCAGCAGCGGCAACGGGCGCGGCTGCGCCTCCCAGCGCAGGAAACTCTGGCCCAGCACGGCGAAAACAAGCCGTTCGCGCGGCCGCAACACCCCTGCGGCCGCGGGCGGCACGACCGGGCTCCCGTCGGCGACGCGGACCTCCAGCACGTGCTCACGCCCCCGCGAGCCGTGCACGTACAGCGGCAGGTAGCCCGGCGGGAGCGGCACGGGGTCGGCGCCGGTGAACAACAGCCGCGACTCCGGCAGCCGCAGCGGGACCTTGCCCGTGGCCCGCACCCACCAGCGGTCGCGGTCGTGCTCGAGCACCCCGTGGCGACGGCTCACGCGCCGGTCGTCCTCCCCCACCGGCACCGAGACCTCGGCCGTGTTGCGCCCGAACGTGACCGGCCCCGGCGCCGTGGGCGGCACCAGCACTCCCCCGGCCGGCCCGAGCACCACCAGCGTCCCGGCCGGCGACGGGAACCCGTGCGCCAGGCTGGGGTGCCCGGCGGGCAGTGTGCGCACGACCTCACCTGCGGTCACGCCCTACCCCCAACCCGATCCCCGCGCGCCGGACAACCCCACCGCACGCCGCGAGGCTAGCCGGGACCGCCGGGACCCCTCCCGGATCGGCGAACGCGGCCCGGCCGGCCCGCCACAGTTGCTGGGCGGCAACGGAGAAAACGCACACGGGACCCGGCCGAGAAGCGGCGTTGCCGCGGCCCAGCAGAGAAAAGCGAGCGCGGCTCAGCCGTCCCCGGCCACGTCGAGCAGTGCCAGGTCCGGCGGCACCAGCGAGGTGGACAGCAGCAGCTCTTTCACCAGGTTGTCGTTGAGGGAGTTGCCCACCGGCTCGCCGACTTCTTCACGCGTCAGGCCCGCGACGCCCGCGCGCGCCAGCCTCGCGCGGACAGCCACCACGAGGTGCTCCACACGTTTCGAAGTCCAGCCGGCCGACGGTTCGAGTTCGGCCAGCTGCTCGGCGACCTGCCGCCACGCCATCGGCTGCGGGTAGGGCTGCTGCAACAGGTACCGCTGCGCCAGCGACACCAGCGCCAGCCGCTCTTCCGGGCTCAGCCGCCACATCCGCGGGGGCTCGGTGACGTCCTGCGGCCGCGACTCCGGCCGTCGCCCGTCCGCGCCCGCGACGTACAGCTCCAGCAGGTGCTCGCGGTCGGACGAGCCGCGGACGAACACCGCCGTGTAGCCCTCCGGCAACGGCACCGGCTCCTCCTCGGGGAAGAGCAGGCGCGAGCCGGGCAGCCGGATCGGCAGCCGCCCGGTGTTGTGCATCCACCACACGTCGCCCCGGCACAGCAGGAAACCCTGATGGCGGCTGACTTTCCGGTCGTCCTCGCCGACGCACACGTGCACGTCCTCGCGGTTGCGTCCGAAAAGGACCTTCCGGCCGTCGCGCGGCGGCATCCGCACGCCGCCGGTCACGGCGAGCGCGAAAACCGTGCCGGGGGGCGCCGCCGGCACCCCGTAGGCGAGGCTGCCGTGGTCGGCGCCCAGCGGCTCGGCGCCCTTGGCGCGCATGGAAGTCACGGCTTCGGCAGCTTCGCGACGACGTCGCCGGCCAGCGCGGTGGCGGGGGTGCAGAGCCGGTCCGACGGCGGGTCGCCGTGCACCACGACCTTGATCTGCTCGACGGCCGCTTCCCCCGAGGCGTCGGTGTACTGCCGGTACACCAGCAGCGCCTGGCAGGTCTTGGGGGCGAAGTCGTCGGTCTTGGTGTAGACGTCCCGCCCGGCGACGTGGACCAGCTGCCCTGTGTCCGGCCCCGGCGGCTGGTCCCGGTCGAACATCACGGTGACCGCGCGGGTGGCCGCGTCGCTGTCCCAGTCACAGCTCCAGTTGCCGAACCCGGGCTGCACCCGCACCGGCGCGGTGACCCCCGCGGTGCCCGAGAGCGCGGCCTGGTCCAGCAGCGTGCACGCGTTGAGCTGGGCGAGCGAACCCGCCGGGTACGGCGTCGTGCGCGCCGGCACGCCCGCGGCGGCCAGCACCTTCGTGGCCGAGGCAACGGCGGTGTCGGCCGCCTTGCAGACGTCGAGGTTGTCACCCTGGTCGTCGCTGACGTCGATCCGCACCAGGTACTGGTCCTGCAGCTGCACCAGCCGGGTGCAGTCGCCGTCCTGCGCCGGGTCGCCGAACACCGCGAACGGGCCCGAGCGGGTCCGCTGCCCGGCGGGCGGGCCGCCGTCGCCGGGCGGGTCCAGCAGCTCGACCTTGACGTCGGCCTGCTGGTCCTGCCCGCCGCTGTTCTGGCCGCGCTGGATGATGACGTCGCAGCGGTCGAAGTTGCCGTAGTCCGGGTCGGCAGCGGCATCGCCGAAGAGCTTCAGCGGCGCCGCGTCGACAAGGCGGCACGGGTCGGCTTCCTCCGGGTTCGCGCCGATGCCCAGCACCGCCGCCTTCACCGGGACCGCGGGCGGGCTCTGCGCGGCCGGCTGGTCCGGGGTGCGGACGAACACCAGGAACGCGGCGGTCACCACCACCACGGCGGCCAGCACCGCCCCGCTGACCATGAGCCGGCGGCGACGCGCGCTGTGCCGGCGCCGGCGCGGCGGCGCGGGCGGAAGCCCTTCGAGGCCGCCGGCCAGCAGGTCGCGGGCCGCGGCGGCGGTGGGGCGCTCGGCGGGCGCGAACCGCATCAGGCCGGTCAGCGCCGGGGCCAGGCTGCCGGCGTTGCGGGGCTGCGGGACCGGGCCCTCGGCGGCCTGCCGGATGGTCGCGTACTCGTTGCCCCCGCCGAACGGGGGCGAGCCCTCGACCGCGGAGAACAGCGTGGCGCCCAAGGAAAAGACGTCGGAGGCGGCGGTCGGCGGGTGCCCCTGCGCGACTTCCGGCGCGAGGTAGCCGGGGGTGCCGCCGATCAGCGGCGAGTCGGTGATCGTCTCGTCGGTGCGGACCGAGCGGGAGATGCCGAAGTCGGTGAGCTTGGCCAGGCCCTGCTCGGTGATCAACACGTTGCCGGGCTTGACATCGCGGTGCACGATGCCGCGGTCGTGCACCGCGGCGAGCGCGCCGGCGAGCTGCACGCCGATCTCGGCCACGGTGCGTACCGGCAGGGGGCCTTCGGCCTCGAGGATCTCGGCAAGGCTGCGCGAGGGCACGTACTCCATCACGATCCACAGCTCGTCGCCCTCCGCGACGACGTCGTAGAAGGTGACCACGTTCGGGTGCTGCAACCCGGCGGCGAGCCGGGCCTCGCGGCGCAGCGTGCGGCCACTGACCGCGTCGGAAAGACGTGCCTGCTTGAGTGCCACCACGCGGTCGAGTCGCTCGTCCTGCGCCCGCCAGACCACGCCCATGCCCCCGGTGCCCACCCGGCCCAGCAACCGATAACGCTCGGCGATCAGCTGGTCACCCTGCACCGACGCTCCCCTCGGCGTGGCCCGACCTTGTGACGTGACTCGCAGTAACGATACTGCATCCCCCTGTGTAACGACACCCGCCCGGGCCGGGCGTCACCGCGGGGTCGCCCGACCGGCCGATCAAGTGTCCACAGTGCACGGCCACAGGGCCCGGCCGGCCACCGAGCTGCGGTATAGGGCGTTATACACCTTGCGACGGCCGGGTGAATCGCCCGTGGGGCGGTTGGCGGAACGCCGGCCGGGGTACCTGGCCGACGTGCCGGCAGGCCGGGCGAAGGAGACTTCCATGCTCAGTCACCATGATCGCAGCGAGCTGGAGAAGATCGAGCGCTGGTTCGAGGCCAGCGACCCGGAGCTGGTGGCCGCGCTGCGGGACGGCCGGCCCGCCCGGGGCCGTGGGCTGGTCACCGTGCTGCTGGTCTCGCTCGACGTCGCCGCGGTCGCGCTGCTCGTCGCCGGCCTCGCGACCACCAGCCCCGTACTCACCCTGTGTGCCCTGTTCGCCGCGGCCGGCGGAGTGACCGGGCACGTCGTCCGGCGGCACCACCGGATCTGACGCCGCCGCCGGGCAGGCGCGAACGCGCCCGCGGCGCGCACACTGGGGGCGTGTCAGCCACGGCCTGGGTCCTGCATGTCGATCTCGACCAGTTCATCGCCGCGGTCGAGGTCGCGCGGCACCCGGAGCTGCGCGGCCATCCCGTGGTGGTGGGCGGCAACGGCGATCCGGCCGAGCGCGCGGTGGTGGCCACCGCGTCGTACGAGGCCCGCGAGTTCGGGGTGCGGTCCGGCCTGCCGCTGCGGCTGGCCGCGAAACGCTGTCCCGAAGCGGTTTTCCTGCCCAGCGACCCGCCCGCCTACCAGGAGGTCTCCGACCGGGTGATGGCGCGGCTGCGCGAGTTCCCGGTGGTGGTCGAGGTGCTCGGCTGGGACGAGGCGTTCCTCGGCGTGACCACGGACGACCCGGAGGGGCTCGCGGCCGAGGTCCGCCACGGCGTCGCCGAGGCGACCGGGCTGTCCTGCTCGGTCGGCATCGGCGACAACAAGCTTCGCGCCAAGCTCGCCACCGGGTTCGCCAAGCCGGCCGGGATCTTCCGGCTCACGCAGGCGAACTGGTGGGACGTGATGGCCGGGCGGCCGCCCGACGCGTTGTGGGGCATCGGCCGCAAGACGGCGAAGAAGCTCGAAGAGGCGGGCTGGACGACCGTGCTGGAGCTGGCCGGCGCCGACCCGGCCGACCTCGCCGCGCGGTTCGGCCCCCGGCTCGGCCCGTGGTACCGGCTGCTGGCGGGCGGGATCGGCGACGCCGAGGTCACCGCCACGCCGTACGTCGCCCGCTCGCGCGGCCGCGAGACGACCTTCCAGCAGGACCTGACCGACGCGGGCGCGATCGCCGAGCAGGTCGGCGTGCTGGCCGGCCGCGTCGCCGAGGACGTCGCGGCCGAGGGGCGCCCGGCGGCGCGCGTCGAGGTGAAGGTGCGCTTCGCCCCGTTCCTCACCCACACCCACAGCGTCACCCTGCCGGAGCCGACGTCGGACGCCGTCGCCATCGGGCGGGCCGCGAACGAGGTGCTCGGCCGGTTCGAGCTGACCCGGCCCGTGCGGCTGCTGGGCGTGCGGGCCGAGTTCCCGCGGTGACGCCCGCTTCGTGACCCGGCTGCCCGCTTGACAGCGCCGCGGGGCCCTTGCCACAGTGGGATTCGGGAACCACTGCGCCGTCCCACGGCGCGTTCCGGGCCGAGAGGCGCTGCGACGGGGTCACGGACTCCGCCACGCTCGGCCCGCGATCACCGAGAGAAGGGCGCCTCCTGCGAAGGAGGCGCTTTTTTGTCGTCCACCAACGAAATCCTCTCGCCGGACGCCGTCCGCGCCTCCTGAAACCGGGCCCGAACCCGGCGTCACCGCAGTACTTCGATGTCGCTGTGTCGCCGCGCTCCGTCGCGCCCGGAAACCCTTGTGCCCCTTGAATTCTTTCAGTGACGAGGAAGTGAGCAGCAGACATGAGTCCCACCCTGCGGAACCTCAACGGCGTCGAGTTCGCCGTGGCGGACCTGGCGCTGGCCGAAGCGGGCCGCACGCAGCTGCGGCTGGCCGAGCACGAGATGCCGGGCCTGATGGCGATCCGCCGCGAATTCGCCGAAGCGCAGCCGCTCAAGGGCGCGCGGATCGCCGGCTCGCTGCACATGACCGTGCAGACCGCCGTGCTCATCGAAACCCTGGTCGCGCTCGGCGCCGACGTGCGCTGGGTGTCCTGCAACATCTTCTCGACGCAGGACGAGGCCGCGGCCGCCGTGGTGGTCGGCCCCGGCGGCACGCCCGAGCGGCCTGAGGGCACGCCCGTGTTCGCGTGGAAGGGCGAAACCCTCGACGAATACTGGTGGTGCACCGATCTGCTGTTCCGGTTCGCCGGCGGCCAGTCCCCCACCATGCTCCTCGACGACGGCGGTGACGCGACCCTGCTCGTCCACAAGGGAGCGCAGTTCGAGGCGGCGGGCACGGTGCCGCAGCCGGCCGCGGACGACCCGGACGAGTACGCGATCGTCCTGCGCACACTCGCCGAGAGCCTCGCGCAGGACCCCAAGCGGTTCACCCGCATCGCGGCCGAGGTCCGCGGCGTCACCGAGGAGACCACCAACGGCGTCAAGCGGCTCTACAAGCTCGCCGCCGACGGTGAGCTGCTGTTCCCGGCGCTGAACGTCAACGACTCGGTGACGAAGTCCAAGTTCGACAACAAGTACGGCATCCGGCACTCGCTCCTGGACGGCCTGAACCGCGCCACGGACGTGATGATCGGCGGCAAGCTCGCCGTGGTCTGCGGGTACGGCGACGTCGGCAAGGGCGCCGTCGAAGCGCTGCGCGGGCAGGGCGCGCGCGTGGTGGTCACGGAGATCGACCCGATCTGCGCGCTCCAGGCCGCGATGGAGGGCCTGGACGTGGTCGAGCTGGACGACGTCGTCGAGCGCGGCGACATCTTCCTCACCACCACGGGCAACTTCGGCATCATCTCCGCCGCCCAGATGGCGCGCATGAAGCACAACGCGATCGTCGCGAACGTGGGCCACTTCGACAACGAGATCGACATGGCCGGGCTGGCGAAGACGCCGGGCATCACCAAGATCGAGATCAAGCCGCAGGTGCACGAGTGGCGCTTCCCTGCCGGCAATTCGATCATCGTGCTCTCCGAGGGACGGCTGATGAACCTCGGCAACGCGACCGGGCACCCGTCCTTCGTCATGTCGAACTCGTTCGCGAACCAGGCGATCGCGCAGATCGAGCTGTTCACCAAGCCGGGCCAGTACCCGGTGGCCGTGCACCGCCTGCCGAAGCACCTCGACGAGAAGGTCGCGCGCCTGCACCTGGCCGCTCTCGGCGTCCGGCTGACGAAGCTCACCAAGGCCCAGGCCGAGTACGTCGGCGTGGATGTGGAGGGCCCGTACAAACTGGACCACTACCGGTACTGAGGCCCGCGCCGGTGCCGGGCCCGCGCGGGCCCGGCACTGCGGGTCCGGTACTGGGCCGAACGCGAGCCGGGCTGCTCCGATCGTCCCCGTTTCGGGCCAGGAGGCAGCGGCCATCCTCCTGGAGTGCGCACGCAAAACCCGGCAGCTCGCCGGGACCGCGTAACCACGAAGGAGAGTGCGAACCGTGATCGTTCTCGGGATCATCCTGCTCGTCATCGGTTTCCTGGCCGGTATCCCGGTCCTCTGGACCCTGGGGATCATCCTCGCCGCGGCCGGGGCCGTGCTGGCAGTGGCCGGCAGCACCGGCCGCCGCATCGGCGGCCGCGCGCACTGGTACTGAGCCCGCAGCTGCACCGGCCCGGAAACCGGCGAAAAGTAAAGGGTCCTCCGGCTCCGAGGGGGAGGGAGAGCCGAAGGACCCCGTTAGTGTTAGCACATTGCCAAGCCGAATGTACACAGCTGCATACACGATCGGGTAAGGATCACCGGCCAGGCCGGGTAACCGGGGCCGGACACCGTGAAGGCCTCCTTCACCGCGCGCGACGCGGATTAGGAGGCCTTCACGGTCACTGGGCCGCGGGAGGGCTCAGGATGCCTGCCGGAGCACCGTCGTCTCGCGTTCGGCGGGCAGCGTGCACTCGCAGCCGCCGTCGACGGTGTGGCAGTCGATGATCAGGCCGTGCCGGATCCGGTCCGGATCCGTGCAGCCGGGGTCGGCGCACTCGGCGAACCCGCCGTCCGGATGAACGATCAAGGTGCCGTGACAGTGGTCGATGCCGCTGGTGCAGAACGCGCACTCCATGCTCATGCCGCCTTCCGCGCAGATACTGGGGTTCTCGCCGGACGCTTTTCTTGGTACCACCAGCGAGCGCCGGAGTCTGGCATACCGGCGGCGTGTCGCCGTCACCCGGTCCGGTGCCCTGACAACAGAAGGGCGTGCCCCGGCAGTCAGGCGCTCTTCGGCCGCCGGGTGCGGGTGGCCGGCTTCTTCGCGGCGGTCTTGCCTTTGCCCTCGTCGGAGTCGTCGCCGGCGTTGGCTTTCGCGGGCTTGCGCGTCTTCTTGGCGGCCGAGACGCTCGCCTCCAGCGCGGCCATCAGGTCGAGCACGTCGGCCTTCGCGCCGACGGCGCCGGGCTTCGCGGTCTCGTTGCCGGCCACCTTCTCCTCGATCATCGCCTCGAGGGTCTCGCGGTAGTGGTCGGAGTACTTCTCGGACTCGAAGACCGGCTCGGCCAGCGAGTCGATCAGGGAGCCGGCCATGGTCAGCTCCTGCGGGCGCACCTGGGGCGGATCCTCGCGCAGGAACGGGAAGTCCGGCGTGCGCACCTCGTCCGGCCACAGCATCGTGGTCATCACCAGCACGTCGCCGTGCACGCGCAGCAGCGCGAGGCTCTCCCGCTGCCGCACGGCCACCTTGGCGACCGCCACGTGGCTCGCCTTCTGCAACGCGTCGCGCAGCACCAGGTACGGCTTCACCGCGTTCTTCTGCGGCTCCAGGTAATAGGTCTTGTCGAACTGGATCGGGTCGATCGACTCCAGCGGCACGAACTCGAGCACGTCGATGGTGCGCTGCGTGGACAGCGGCAGCGCGGCGAGGTCGGCGTCGGTGAGCACCACCATCTCGCCGTCGGGCAGCTCGTAGCCCTTGGCGATCTCGGCGTAGGGCACTTCCTCGCCGTCGACCGTGCAGAACCGCTTGTACTGGATCCGCCCGCCGTCGGCCTCGTGCACCTGGCGCAGCGAGACGTTCTTGTTCTCGGTCGCCGCGTACAGCTGGATCGGGATGCTCACCAAGCCGAACGAGACCGAGCCCTTCCACATCGCCCGCATGCCGCGCACCTCCGCCGTTGGCCGGAACGTACTCACGCTCGGTAACAACCGTAGCCCGGATCGCCCGGTCACGACAGTCGCGCGAGGACCAACCGGACAGACCCCGCGCCGCGGCGTCCCGGATCCGGGTCCGGGACCGTGTCCGAAAAGTTGCGTGGCGCGCATATTTTTGCGTGCCGCGCAACTTTTCGCTAGGCTGGCGCGCATGTCCCCCGAACCCGCTCCGGTCATGGGTCTGCGCGAGCGCAAGAAGCGCGCCGCGCGCAAGGCGCTCGCGAACACGGCCCTGCGCCTGGCGATGGAGCATGGCATGGACCAGCTGCGAGTCGAGGACATCGCGAACGAAGTAGGGGTGTCGCCGCGCACCTTCAACAACTACTTCTCGAGCAAGGAGCAAGCGGTCTGTGCGTTCATCGTCGAGCGGCAGGAGCACGTCCGCGACGCGCTGCTCGCCCGCCCGGCCGGCGAGCCGATCTGGGACGCCATCATCAACTCCGCCGTCGACCAGTCCGCGCGGGAGGACCAGCCGCGACGGGAGGACGTGCACCGGGTCCGCGACATGATGCACAACCACGGCCTGTTCGGGGAGATGCTGCGCGCGCACGCGGATGCCGAGCGCATGCTGGCCGACGCGCTGGCCGAGCGCGCGGGTGAGGGCGCAAACCCGTTGCACGCGCGCATGCTGGCGGGAATCGTACAGAGCGCCTCCCGGATCGCCTTCCAGACCTGGCTCCAGAACCACGACGACCGGTCGTTCCTGCCGCTGTTCGCGGAGCTCCTGCGCGAGGCCGCGGCCGGGATGCCCGACCTGACCGCGACGGCCGCCCGGACCACCGCGGCCGCGTCGTAGCGGGGGCCAGCACCCGGCGCCCGCGCCGACACCCGAGTCACGCAACATCAGAGTCACCGAACCGGACAACCACCACCTGGGGGAGAACACGCCCGTGCTAATCCGTCTGCTGCGCAATCATCTGCGCCCCTACCAAGCCACCCTGTGGCTCGTCGTCCTGTTGCAACTGGTGCAGACCATCGCCGCGCTGTACCTCCCGACGCTGAACGCCGACATCGTCGACAACGGTCTCATCAAGGGCGACACCGGCTACATCATGCGGATCGGCGGGGTGATGCTGCTGATCACCCTCGTGCAGATCGCCGGCTCGGTCGGCGCCGTCTACTTCGGCGCGCGCACCGCGATGGCGCTAGGCCGCGACGTCCGCGCGTCGGTGTTCCACCGCGTGCAGGACTTCTCCGCGCGAGAGGTCGGCCACTTCGGCACGCCGTCGCTGATCACCCGCACCACCAACGACGTCCAGCAGGTCCAGATGCTGGTGCTGATGACGCTGACGCTGATGGTGTCCGCGCCGATCATGTGCGTCGGCGGCATCGTGCTGGCGCTGAACCAGGACGTGCCGCTCTCCAGCCTGCTGCTGGTGGCCGTGCCGGTGCTCGCCATCGCGGTCGGCGTCATCATCGCCCGGATGCGCCCGGCGTTCCGGCAGATGCAGGTGCGCATCGACAAGATCAACCAGGTGATGCGCGAGCAGATCATGGGCATCCGGGTGATCCGCGCGTTCGTCCGCGACAAGCACGAGCGCGAGCGCTTCGGCCGCGCGAACGACGAGCTGCTCACCGTTTCGCTGCGGGTCGGCCGGCTGATGGCGCTGATGTTCCCGACCGTGATGCTGGTGGTGAACGTCTCGAGCGTCGCCGTGCTGTGGTTCGGCGGGCACCGCATCGAGAGCGGCGAGATGCAGATCGGCGCGCTGACCGCGTTCCTGGCCTACCTGCTGCAGATCCTGATGTCGATCATGATGGCCACCTTCATGCTGGTGATGGTGCCCAGGGCGGCCGTGTGCGCCGAGCGGCTGACCGAGGTGCTCGACACCGAGCCGTCCGTGGTGCCGCCCACCGCACCGGTGACCGAGCGCCCGCTGCGCGCGACGGTGGAGCTGCGCGGTGTGTCGTTCAGCTATCCCGGAGCCGATGTCCCGGTCCTGTGCGACGTGTCCCTCACGGCGCGGTCCGGCGAGATGACTGCGGTGATCGGCAGCACCGGCTCGGGCAAGACCACCCTGCTGTCGCTGGTGCCCCGGCTGGTTGACGCGACCGCCGGGTCCGTGCTCGTCGATGGCGTCGACGTGCGCGAGCTCGACCCCGACGTGCTGCACCACGCGATCGGCCTGGTGCCGCAGACGTCGTACCTCTTCACCGGCACGATAGCGAGCAACCTGCGGTACGGCGACGCCGACGCGACCGACAACGACCTGTGGGCAGCCCTGAGGGTCGCGCAGGCTGATGACTTCGTCGCGGCGCTGGCCGAGGGACTCGACGCACCGGTCGCACAGGGCGGGACCAACTTCTCCGGGGGTCGGCGGCAGCGGCTCGCGATCGCCCGTGCCGTCGTACGTCGACCGGAGATCTACCTCTTTGACGACGCCTTCTCCGCGCTCGACCTGGCGACCGACGCCCGCCTGCGCATCGCGCTGCGCCCGATCACGCGAAAGGCGGCGGTGGTCGTCGTCGCCCAGCGGGTGTCGACCATCATCGACGCGGACCAGATCGTCGTCCTCGAGGACGGCGAGGTCGTGGGTCGGGGGCGGCACGACGAGCTGTTGGACACCTGTCCGACGTACGTCGAGATCGTCGAGTCCCAGCGCCCGGCGGGGGCTGTCGCATGACGACCGACCAGACGGCGCCGCCACGCAACCCGCAGCGCCCGCCGATGCGCGGCCCAGGCTCGATGATGATGTCGGCCGGCATGCCCGCCGAGAAGTCGATGGACTTCTGGCCGTCGGCCAAGCGGGTGCTCGGGCGGCTAGCACCGGAGCGCATCGCCGTGATGGCAGTGCTCGTCATCACGGTCTGCGGTGTAGGGCTCTCGGTCGTCGGGCCGCGGATCCTCGGTCACGCGACGGATATCATCTTCGCCGGCGTGATCGGCCAGCAGCTCCCGGCCGGCATCACCCAGCAGCAGGCGATCAACGCAGCTCGCGCGCGCGGCGACAACGGCTTCGCCGACCTGCTGTCCGGGATGCACGTGACGCCCGGCGTGGGCATCGACTTCACGGCGCTGGCCCACGTGCTGCTGCTGGTCCTGTGTCTCTACGTCGTGTCCTCGGTGTTCATGTGGCTGCAGGGCTATGTCCTCGCCGGGGTGGTGCAGCGCACCGTGATGGAGCTCCGCAGCGACGTGGAGGACAAGCTGCACCGGTTGCCGCTGAGCTACTTCGACTCGAAGCCGCGCGGGGAGCTGCTCAGCAGGGTGACCAACGACATCGACAACGTCCAGCAGACGATGCAGCAGACGCTGAGCCAGCTGCTCAACTCCGTGCTCACGTTGGTCGGCGTCCTGGCGATGATGATCTGGATCTCGCCGTTGCTGGCGATCGTGGCACTCGTCTCGGTGCCGCTGTCGGTAGTCGTCACCCGGCTGATCGCCAAGCGGTCCCAGCCGCTGTTCGTCACGCAGTGGGCCCAGACCGGGCGGCTGAACGCGACGATCGAGGAGACCTACACCGGTCACTCGCTGGTCCGCGTCTTCGGGCACCAGGCG
>DASXYS010000112.1:0-9542 GCA_036502365.1 Amycolatopsis sp. | reverse complement strand
GCGACCTTCGGCTCCGCCGGCCAGGGCAACTACGCCGCCGGCAACGCGTTCCTCGACGCGCTCGCCCGGCAGCGGCACAGCCTCGGCCTGCCCGCGGTGTCCCTGGCCTGGGGCCCGTGGACCCGCACCGGCGGGATGACCGGCGACCTCACCGAAGCCGAGCTGGACCGCATCGCGCGGTCCGGCATGCCGCTACTGACCGTCGAGCAGGGCATGGCGCTCTTCGACGCCGGGCTGAACGGTGCGGAAGCCGTCGTCGTGCCGGCCCGGCTCGACTTCGCCGCGCTGCGCGCCCAGGGCCCGATCCCGGAGCTGCTGCGGGTCCTGATCCGCGGCTCGAACCGCCGGGCGGCCGCGACCGTTACGGGCTCGGCCCTCGCGCACGGCCTGGCCGGGCTCGGCGCCGAGGAGCAGGCCGAGGCGCTGCTCGACCTGGTGCGCACCCAGGTCGCGCTGGTGCTCGGGCACGCCGGGGTCGCCGAGATCGATCCGGACCGGGCGTTCACCGACCTCGGGTTCGACTCGCTGACCGCGGTCGAACTGCGCAACAAGCTCAACGCCGCCACCGGGCTGCGGCTCCCGGCCACGCTGGTCTTCGACTATCCGACGGCCTCCGTGCTGGCCGCGCACCTGCTGGACCAGCTCGTCGGCTCGGCCGCCGAGACCGCCGTGCCGGTGCGAGCCCTCCCGCCGGTCGCCGACGACCCGATCGTGATCGTCGGCATGGGCTGCCACTACCCGGGTGGCGTGGACTCCCCGGAAAGCCTGTGGCGGCTCGTCGCCAGTGGAGCCGACGCCATCTCGGGGTTCCCGGAAGACCGCGGCTGGGACCTCGACGCCCTGTACCACGCCGATCCGGACCACCTCGGCACCTCGTACACGCGCTCGGGCGGATTCCTCCACGACGCGGCCGGCTTCGACCCCGGCTTCTTCGGGCTGAGCCCGCGTGAGGCCCTGACCACCGACACCCAGCAGCGGTTGCTGCTGGAAACCTCGTGGGAGGCACTGGAACGCGCCGGGATCGACCCGAAATCGTTGCGCGGCAGCCAGACCGGGGTCTTCGCCGGGGTGATGTACAACGACTACAGCTCCCTGCTCGACGGTGCGGAGTTCGAGGGCTACCAGGGCAGCGGCAGCGCGGGCAGCGTCGCTTCGGGCCGGGTGTCCTACACCTTCGGCTTCGAGGGTCCCGCGGTCACCGTGGACACGGCGTGCTCGTCCTCGCTGGTCGGACTGCACCTCGCCGCGCAGGCCCTGCGGTCCGGTGAATGCGCGCTCGCGCTCGCCGGCGGGGTCACGGTCATGTCCACCCCGGGCACGTTCGTCGAGTTCTCACGTCAGCGTGGGCTGGCTGTTGACGGCCGGTGCAAGTCCTTCTCCGACGACGCCGACGGCGTCGGCTGGGCGGAGGGCGCGGGCATGGTCGTCCTCGAGCGGCTCTCCGACGCGAAGCGCAACGGTCACGAAATCCTCGCGGTGCTCCGCGGCTCCGCGATCAACCAGGACGGGGCGTCGAACGGGCTGACCGCGCCGAACGGCCCGTCGCAGCAGCGGGTGATCCGCCAGGCTCTGGCCAGCGGCGGACTGTCCACTTCGGACGTCGATGTCGTCGAGGCGCACGGCACCGGCACCACGCTGGGCGACCCGATCGAGGCGCAGGCAGTCCTGGCCACCTACGGCCAGGACCGGGAAACCCCGCTGCTGCTGGGCTCGCTGAAGTCCAACATCGGCCACACCCAGGCCGCGGCCGGGGTGGCCGGGGTGATCAAGATGGTGCAGGCCATGCGCTACGGCGTGGTGCCGAAGAGCCTGCACGCGGGGACGCCTTCGTCCAACGTGGACTGGGAGAGCGGCGAGGTGACGCTCCTGGCCGAGCAGATCCCGTGGCCGGAAACCGGCCGCCCCCGCCGCGCCGGGGTCTCGGCGTTCGGCATCAGCGGCACCAACGTCCACGCCATCCTCGAACAGGCTCCGCCGACGCCCGCGCCCGCGCCGATCGCCGAACCGGACGTGGTCCCGTGGGTCCTGTCGGGCAAGACCCCGGACGCCCTGCGCGCCCAGGCCGCGCGGCTCCGCGAGTTCGAGCTCGACGGATCAACGCCGGACATCGGCTTCTCGCTGGCCACCAGCCGGGCCGCGTTCGACCACCGCGCGGTGGTCCTGGTTTCCCCGGATGAGCGGCGAGGTCTTTCCGCCTTGGCCGCGGGGGAGCCGGACGCTTCCGTGATCGAGGGTTCGGTGCTGGCGGGCCGGACGGCTTTCCTGTTCTCCGGTCAGGGTTCGCAGCGGCTCGGTATGGGGCGGGAGTTGTACACGCGGTTCAGTGTGTTCGCGGAGGCGTTGGACGCTGTTGTGGGGCTGCTTGGCGGTTCGGTGCGGGAGGTTATGTGGGGTGAGGACGCCTCGGCTCTGAATGAGACGGCGTTGGCGCAGCCTGCGTTGTTCGCGATTGAGGTGGCGTTGTTCCGGTTGGTGGAGTCGTGGGGTGTGCGGCCTGATTTTGTTGCCGGGCATTCGATTGGTGAGGTCGCGGCGGCGCATGTGGCGGGTGTTTTGTCGCTTGTGGACGCCTGCACTTTGGTGTCGGCTCGTGCGCGGTTGATGGGTGAGTTGTCTGCTGGCGGCGCGATGGTCGCTATTCAGGCGACCGAGGATGAGGTGACGCCACTACTGACGGCTGGCGTCTCGATCGCGGCAATCAATGGTCCGGAGTCGGTGGTGGTGTCCGGGGTTGAGGCGGAGGTCACGGCGCTGGTTGCTCAGCTGGCCGGGCGTAAGTCGTCGCGGTTGAAGGTGAGTCATGCGTTTCATTCGCCGTTGATGGATCCGATGCTGGATGGGTTCCGTGCGGTGGTGGAAGGACTTTCCTTCGACGCCGCGCGGATTCCGGCGGTGTCGACCGTGACCGGCCAAACGGCTGAGTGGGAGTCGCCGGAGTATTGGGTCCGGCAGGTGCGTGAGCCGGTCCGCTTTGCTGATGGTGTGCGGGCTTTGGCGAGCGAGGGCGTCACGAAGTTCGTCGAATTGGGTCCGGATGGTGTGTTGTCGGCGATGGCGCAGCTGTCGGCGCCGGAAGACGCGGTAGTGGTTCCGGTGCTGCGCAAGGACCGACCGGAGGAACTCGCTGCACTGAGCGCCTTGGCTCAGCTGCACGTTCACGGGGTCACCGTGGATTGGGCGTCGTTGTTCCCGGAGGCGCGCAGGGTGGACTTGCCCACCTATGCCTTCCAGCGTCGGCGCTTTTGGCCGTCCGGCGGAGGAACCCCGACCGGCGACGTCCGCGCCGCCGGGCTCGGTGCCCCGGCCCACCCGCTGCTCGGCGCGGCCGTGCGGGTCGCCGGGTCCGACGCCGTGTTGTTCTCCGGCCTCCTGTCCACCCGGACGCATCCGTGGCTGGCCGACCACGTCGTGCTCGGCTCGGCGCTCTTGCCCGGCACGGCGCTGCTGGAGCTGGCGATCCGCGCCGGCGACGAGGTCGGCTGCGACCGCGTCGAGGAGCTGACGCTCGCGGCCCCACTGGTCCTGCCCGAACAGGGCGGTGTGCAGCTGCAGGTCGCGGTCGCGGAGTCCGACGAGTCCGGCCGCCGCGCGGTGACCATCTACTCGCGACCCGAAGGCGAGGAAGACGGACCGTGGACCTGCCACGCCACCGGTGCGCTGGCCGTCGGCGAGTACAGCGCCGAGTTCGGCACCGAGGTGTGGCCGCCCGCTGGAGCGGAACCGGTTGAACTGGCCGACTTCTACGAGCAACGCGCCGCGGACGGCTTCGAGTACGGCCCGGTGTTCCAAGGCTTGCAGTCGGTTTGGCGCAAGGGCGGCGAGGTGTTCGCCGAAGTGGCGCTGCCCGAAGGCTCCGGTGCTGAAGCGTTTGGCCTGCATCCGGCGTTGCTGGACGCGAGCCTGCACGCCGGTGCCTTCGACGGCCGGGCGGGCGGCGACCGGCAGGCGGTGCCGTTCTCGTGGACCGACGTGTCGCTGCATGCCAAGGGTGCCAAGGAAATCCGCGTCAAACTCGGCCGGGACGCCGAAGGCCAGATGACGATCGCCGCCACTGATCAGTCGGGCGCGCCCGTCGTGTCGGTCGGTGCGCTGCGAGTCCGGGCCCTGTCCGCCGACCAGCTCAGCACCACCGATCGTGACTCGCTGTTCGGCCTCGACTGGGTCCCGGTGCAGGCGGAAACGGCCGACCTCGGCACCCCGATCGTGCTCGGCGCCGACCCCCTCGGGCTCGCCGACACACTGCGGACCGAGCTGTACGCCGATCTGGCTTCGATCGGCACACCGGCCGGACCGGTGCTCGTCTCCCTGACTGGCACGCCTGGCGACGTTCCCGAGTCGGTGCACACGACGACTTCCCAGGCCTTGGCGCTGCTCCAGGAGTGGCTCGCCGAGGACCGGTTCGCTGAATCCCGGCTCGTTTTCGTCAGCCGGGGCGCGAACTCCGGCGAGGACGGCACCGCGGCCGCGGTACAGGGCCTCGTCCGCTCGGCGCAGTCGGAGAACCCGGGCCGGTTCGGCCTGATCGACCTCGACGAGGACCCGGCCGACCGACTCACGCGAGCGCTGAGTTCCGACGAACCCCAGCTCCGGGTGCGTGACGGAGCAGTGCTCGCGGCACGCCTCGTCCGCGTCGCCGCGGAAGCACCCGCCGAGAACTGGGACAGCGAAGGCACCGTGCTGCTGACCGGCGGCACCGGCGGGCTCGGCGCTGTCCTCGCCCGGCATCTCGTGGCCGAACGAGGAGTACGGCACCTGGTGCTGCTGAGCCGCAGCGGCCCGGCGGCCACGGGCGCTGCCGAACTGGCCGCGGAACTCACCGACCTAGGTGCGGACGTCCGCGTCGAGGCCTGCGACGTCTCGGATCGCGCAGCCCTCGCGCACACCCTCGACGCGATCCCCGGGGACCATCCGCTGGTGGCGGTCGTGCACACCGCGGGTGTCCTCGACGACGGAGTGATCGGTTCGCTGACGCCCGAGCGGATGGACACCGTCCTGCGGCCGAAGGTCGACGCCGGGTGGAACCTGCACGAGCTGACCCGGGATCTCCCGCTGTCGGCCTTCGTGGTGTTCTCCTCGATCGCCGGGGTGTTCGGCGGCGCCGGACAGGGAAACTACGCCGCCGGCAATGCTTTCCTCGACGCGCTGATGCGGCGCAGGCACGCGGAAGGCCTGCCGGGCGTTTCGCTCGCGTGGGGACCGTGGGCCCGGACCGGCGGCATGACCGGCGAGCTGAGCGCGGCCGACCTGGAGCGCATCACCCGCTCCGGTATCCCGCCACTGCCGGCCGAACGCGGGGTCGAACTGTTCGACGCGGCGCTCGCCGGAGGCGGGTCCCTCGTCCTCCCGGTCCGCCTCGACCTGCCGGTGCTGCGCGCCCAGGACGAGATCCCGGCCCTGCTCCGCGGCCTGATCCGGGTCCCGGCCCGCCGCTCGGCCGGCTCGGCCACCGCGGCCGGGCTGATCCGGCGGCTCTCCGGCCTCAGCGCGGCCGAACGGCGGGCCGACCTGCTGGAGCTGGTGCGGACGCAGGTCGCGCTCGTGCTCGGCCACGACAACACCGACGAGATCGATCCCGGCCGCGCCTTCCGCGACCTCGGCTTCGACTCGCTGACCGCCGTCGAACTCCGCAACCGGCTGAACACCGGCGCGGGACTCAAGCTGCCCGCGACCCTGGTCTTCGACTACCCGACGCCGGGTGCGCTGGCCGAGCACCTGCTCGAAGCGTTGTTCGGCGGTGAGGCAGCGGTCGAGCCGGTGGCGCTCGCGTCGGTCGACGGCGACCCGATCGTCATCGTCGGCATGAGCTGCCGCTACCCCGGCGGCGTCGACTCGCCGGAGGGCCTCTGGCAGCTGGTCGCCGACGGCGTGGACGCGATCTCCGGGTTCCCGGAAGACCGCGGCTGGGACGTGGAGTCGCTCTACCACGCCGATCCCGACCACCACGGCACCTCCTACACCCGTTCCGGCGGCTTCCTGCACGACGTGGGCCAGTTCGATCCCGCGTTCTTCGGGATGAGCCCCCGCGAGGCGATGACCACCGACGCTCAGCAGCGCCTGCTGCTGGAGGTCTCGTGGGAGGCGCTCGAGCGCACCGGGATCGACCCCGTTTCGCTGCGCGGCAGCCGGACCGGGGTGTTCGCCGGGGTCATGTACAACGACTACAGCGCGACGCTGTCGGCCGACGAATACGAGGGCTACCAGGGCCACGGCAGCGCGGGAAGCGTTGCCTCGGGCCGGGTTTCCTACACCCTCGGCCTGGAAGGCCCCGCGGTCACGATCGACACCGCGTGCTCGTCCTCCCTGGTGGCCATGCACTGGGCGGCGCAGGCCCTGCGCAGTGATGAGTGCTCACTCGCGCTCGCCGGCGGCGTGACGGTGATGTCGACCCCCGGCACCTTCGTCGAGTTCTCCCGGCAGAAGGGCATGTCGCCCGACGGGCGCTGCAAGGCGTTCGCGAACGCGGCCGACGGTGTCGGCTGGGCCGAGGGCATCGGCATGCTGGTGCTGGAACGGCTGTCCGACGCCGAGCGCAACGGTCACGAAATTCTCGCGGTGTTCCGCGGCTCCGCGGTGAACCAGGACGGGGCCTCGAACGGGCTGACCGCGCCGAACGGCCCGTCGCAGCAGCGGGTGATCCGCCAGGCGCTGGCCAGTGCCGGACTGTCCACTTCGGACGTCGATGTGGTCGAAGCGCACGGTACCGGCACGAGCCTCGGCGACCCGATCGAAGCCCAGGCCCTGCTGGCGACCTACGGCCAGGACCGGGCGGCCCCGCTGCTGCTGGGCTCGGTGAAGTCCAACATCGGCCACACCCAGGCCGCGGCCGGCGTCGCGGGGGTGATCAAGATGATCATGGCGATGCGGCACGGGGTGGTGCCCCGGACGCTGCACGTGGACGCGCCGTCGGGCGAGGTCGACTGGGCGGCGGGTGACATCGAGCTGGTCACCGAGCCGGCGGCGTGGCCGGATACCGACCGGCCGCGCCGCGCCGGGATCTCGTCGTTCGGCATCAGCGGGACGAACGTCCACACGATCATCGAGTTGCCCGCCGCATCCGCCGTGAGCGTGGACGACGATCCGGCTCCGAACGCCGTTGTGCCGTGGGTGCTCTCGGCCCGCACCCCGGCGGCGCTGCGGGCGCAGGCGGGGCGCCTGCTGTCCCAGATGGACGGTCTGCGCCCGGTCGATGTCGGGTTCTCACTCGCCAAGGGCCGGTCCCGCTTCGACCACCGCGCGGTGGTACTCGCCGGAGACCACGACGAAACGGTGCGCGGCCTGACCGCGCTGGCCGGCGGTGAGCCGGACGCCGGGCTGATCGAAGGATCGGTCCTCGGCGGGAAGACCGCGTTCCTCTTCTCGGGCCAGGGTTCGCAGCGGCTCGGCATGGGCCGGGAGCTGTACAGGCGATTCCCCGTGTTCGCCCAGGCTTTCGACGCGGTCGCCGGCGAACTCGACCGGCACCTGGACCGGCCCCTGCGTGAGGTGATCTGGGGCGAGGACGCCGAAATGCTCGACGACACGGGCTGGACGCAGCCCGCGCTCTTCGCCGTCGAAGTCGCGCTGTTCCGGTTGATGGAGTCCTTCGCCATCACCGCCGACCAGTTCGGCGGCCACTCGATCGGCGAGCTGACCGCCGCGTACGCCGCGGGCGTGTTCACTCTCGAGGACGCCTGCGTGGTGGTCGCCGCGCGGGCCCGCCTGATGCGGGAGCTCCCGGCCGACGGCGCGATGATTTCGCTACAGGCTGCCGAAGCCGAGGTTACCGCCGCACTCGACGGCCGTGAGAAGGAAGCCGGGATCGCCGCGGTCAACGGGCCGCTGTCGGTCGTGGTGTCCGGCCGGACCGAGGTGGTCGAGGAGATCGCGCGGCGCTTCGAGAGCGAAGGGCGCCGGACCAAGCGCCTGCCGGTGAGCCACGCCTTCCACTCGCCGCTGATGGAGCCGATGCTGGAGGGCTTCCGGAAGGTGCTCGAAGGAGTGTCGTTCGCCGAGCCCGCGGTCCCGGTCATCTCGAACCTGACCGGCCGCCCCGCGGCGCCGGGGGAGCTGTGCACCCCGGACTACTGGGTCCGGCACGTGCGCGCGGCCGTGCGCTTCGCCGACGGGGTCGAGGCACTGGCCGGAAACGGTGTGACGGTGTTCCTCGAACTCGGACCGGCCGCGGTGCTCACCGCGATGGCCCGGGAAACCCTCTCCGGCACCGAGGTCACCGTTCCGGCTCTGCGCAAGGACCGGTCCGAGGTGCGGTCGCTGGCCTCGGCGCTGGCCGGACTGCACGTCCACGGCGCCGAAGCGGACTTCTCCGCGTTCTGGCCCGGCGCCCGGCGCGTCGACCTGCCGACCTACGCCTTCCAGCACGAACGCTTCTGGCCGGCGCCCGACTTCTCCGGCGGCGACGTCACCGCCGCCGGGCTCGGCGTGACCGGCCACCCGCTGCTCGGCGCGGCCGTCCAGCTCGCCGGGACGGCCGGAATGCTGTTCACCAGCAGGCTTTCGCTGCGGACCCAGCCGTGGTTCGCCGACCATGTGGTGATGGGTGCCGCGATGGTGCCCGGCACCGCGTTCGTCGAGCTGGCGCTGCGGGCGGCCGACGAGGTCGGCTGCGCCCGCGTCGACGAGCTGACCCTGGCCGCGCCGCTGGTGCTGCCGGCCTCGGGCGCGGTGCAGCTCCAGCTGTGGGTCGGCGACGCCGACGAGTCCGGCCGCCGTCCGATGACCGTCCACTCGCGACTCGACGGCGACGGCGAGCGGCCGTGGACCCAGAACGCGAGCGGGGTGCTCGCGGTCTCGGGCCACACGGCCGAGTTCGACGCGACCGTGTGGCCGCCCGCCGGTGCCGAGGAACTGCCGCTGGCGAACTGTTATGAAGAGTTCGCCGAGGCCGGTTTCGCTTATGGGCCGGCGTTCCAGGGCCTGCGCGCGGCCTGGCAGCAGGGCGACGAGATCTTCGCCGACATCGTGCTGCCCGAGGCCGCGGGGTCCGATTCGGCCGCGTTCGGCGTCCACCCGGCGCTGCTCGACGCCACGCTGCACGCGTCGATGCTCGCCACCGGTGACGGCGAGGGCGGGGGACTGCCGTTCTCCTGGGAAGGGGTCTCGCTGCACGCTTCCGGAGCGTCCGCGGTGCGGGTGCGGCTGACCCGTATTTCGAACGAATCGATGGCCATCGCGGTGGCCGACACCTCCGGGCAGCCGGTCGTCTCGGTGGACTCCCTGCTGGTCCGCGCGGTCGCCGCCGACCAGTTGCGCAGCGCCGAGGACGACGCGCTGTTCCAGCTGGACTGGGTCGGCGTTGCCGCGGAGCCGGTGGTTCCCGGCTCGATCGCCGTGCTCGGCGCGGACGGTTCCGCGCTCGTCGAAGCGCTGAGTGGTCACGACGTGCACGCTGCCGCGGACCTGGCGTCTCTTGTGGACGGTGCGGTGCCCGAGATCGTCCTGGTCCCGGTCCGCGGTGATTCGGCCGACGTGCCCGCTTCGGCGCACGAGCTGTCGTCCCGGGTGCTGGGCCTGGTCCAGCAGTGGCTCGCCGAGGAGAAGTTCGA
>DASXYS010000111.1:0-7921 GCA_036502365.1 Amycolatopsis sp. | reverse complement strand
TGGCCGGGTTCGCGAACCTGTGGGCCGAGGACGGGGTGCTCGAATTCCCGTTCGCCTCGCCCGGTTACCCGCGCCGGCTGGAGGGCCGCGCGGCGATCGCCGAGTACCTGCGCGGTTATCCCGACCTGCTGGACATCCGCGAGGTCACCGAGAAGACCGTGCACGAGACGGCGGACCCGGAGGTGACCGTGGCCGAGTTCGAGGTGACCGGGGTGGCCGTCGCCACCGGGAAGCCGTACCGGCTCGGCTACATCGCCGTCCTGACCGTCCGCGACGGCGAGATCCGGCACTACCGCGACTACTGGAGCCCGCTCGCCGCGGCCGAGGTTCTCGGCGGCGCCGACCAGCTGCTCACCGCGTTCGCCGGGGGCCAGGATGCGTGACGTGCTGGTGCTCGGCTCGACCGGGAACACCGGCGGTCGCGTGCTCGGGCAGCTGCGGGACCGCGGCGTTCCGGCCCGGGCCGCCACCCGTAGGCCGACGCAGCCCGGCCAGGTCCGGTTCGACTGGGCCGACCGTACGACGCACGCCGAAGCCCTCGACGGCGTCGGGGCCGTGTACCTGGTCGCCCCGATCGGGGTCGCCGAGCCGCGGGCGCTGGTCGAGCCGTTCCTCGCTGACGCGCCGGACGCCCGGGTCGTGCTGCTCAGCTCGTCGCCCGTGGACGACGCCACCCCAGGCCTCGGTGAGCTGCACGGGCTGGTAAAGCGGCAGCCGGGCTGGGCGGTCCTGCGGCCGTCGTGGTTCATGCAGAACTTCACCGGCGACCATCTCGTCGCCCAGTCGTCGCGGGGCGGCAAGATCGTCACGGCGACCGGTGACGCCCGCGTCGGGTTCGTCGACGCCACCGACATCGCCGCCGTCGCCGTCCGCGCGCTGACCGACGACGAACCACACAACACCGAACACGTGCTCACCGGTCCGTCGGCGCTCAGCTACGCCGAAGCCGCGGCGATCGTGGCGGAACGGCTGGGCCGGCCCGTCAGACATCGCGCCGTCACCTCGGCCGAACTCGCGGCGCGCCACACGGCGGCCGGCATCCCGGCTGAGTTCGCGGCTGTCCTCGCCGCGATGGACGACGCCATCCGAGAAGGCTCCGAGGACCGCGTGACCGACACCGTCGAGCGCGTGACCGGCCGGCCCGCTCGTGATTTCCGCACTTTCGCGAACGCGGAGATCCGCTAGCTCTCCAAAGCGAGCGCGGCGCCGAAGCCGATCAGCACGGTGCCGGTGACGCCGTCGAGCGTGCGGCGCACCTTGCGGCGCTCCAGCCAGGCACGTACGCGGTGCACGAGCAGGAGCAGCAGTACCTGCCAGATCACGCCGACGCCGGCCACGGTGTAGGCCAGCAGCAGCGCATCCCCGGTGGTGGTCACCCCGGGGATGAGGAACTGGGGCAGCACCGAGAGGTACAGCACCAGCACCTTCGGGTTGGTCACGTTGGACAGGAAGCCTTCGCGCCAGCGGCGGAACGGGGTCCGCCGCTGGCGCCGGGCGTCGTTCAGCGCCTCGTAATTCCCGCGCCAGGCGCCGCGCAGGGCCTGGAAGCCGAGGTAACAGAGGTACGCCACGCCCAGCCATTTCACGGTCTCGAACACCGGCCTCGAACTGGTGATCACCGCGCCCAGCCCGAGCGCGGCGGCAGTGCCCTGCAGGAAGTTCGCGACGGCGATCCCGAAGCACGCCCACGCGCCGCCACGGGCGCCGCCGGACAGCGCGTTTTTCAGCACCACCATGCTGTCCGGCCCCGGCGCGGCGGCGAGCAGCATCATCATGGCGAGGAACCCGCCGTACACACCCCACGTCATGGCCGCACCGTACTGTGCCGTTAGTTACCAATCCGACGGCAGCCACGGCGGAAAGGGTTGCTCCGGGCAGATCGGTTGCAGTCCGTGTCCGCCTGCTTTCGGTCGGATTGGCAACTGCGGTCAGGACTCCAAAGCCAGGGCCGCCCCGAAGCCGAGCAGCGCGGTGCCGGTGACGCCGTCGAGCGCGCGCCGGACCTTGCGGCGCTCCAACCAGGTCCGTACCCGGTGCACGAAGAACAGCAGCACCAGCAACCACAGCGCACCAAGCACCGCGACGGTGTACGCCAGCACCAGCGCGTCCCACGTCGTGGTCCGCGCTGGGTCGAGGAACTGCGGCAGCACGGACAGGTACAGCACGAGCACCTTGGGGTTGGTGATGTTGGACAGGAAGCCTTCGCGCCACCGGCGGAACCCGCTGGTGCGCTTGCGCCGGGTTTCCTCGACGGCGGCGTAGTTCCCGCGCCACGCGCCGCGCAGCGCCTGGAACCCGAGGAACACCAGGTAGGCCGCGCCGAGCCACTTGAGCGTGAGGAACACCGGCTGGGACCGGGCGATGACCACGCCGAGCCCGAGCGCCGCGGCGGTGCCCTGCACCGCGTTGCCGGCGAAGATGCCGAACGTCGCGAGCAGCCCACCCCGCGTGCCGCCGGACAGCGAGTTCTTCAGCATCACCATCGTGTCGGGCCCCGGCGCGAGCACGATCAGGACCACGATCACCAGGTAGCTTCCGTACACACTCCAAGTCACGTTTTCCGAGCCTAGGGGCCTCGACGGACGGAGTCTCGCGGATTTCCGTCACAGCGCTCCGGCAACCGGGACGAACCGCCCGGCGTGTACCCCCCGAGATCCGGGGAGGATGACATGCAGGCGTTTCCGAGGGAAGAGGGCGAACAGGAACTCTGGCGGGGCCGGCCGGCGCGGCTGCCACGCTGGTATTCCGAGTTGTCTGTGCTCGTGCTGGTGGGGCTGATGTTCGTGGCGGCCTTCGCGGTTCCGCTGACGACGGCCTTGCCGCCGGAGTTCTTCCTCTCGTGGTATCCAGCCGCGGCGGTGTTGGCGGCGCCGCTGGTAAATCAGCTGCAGAGCCGTCGCGCGCTCGCCAAGGCGACGACGTACGTGGTCACGACCGTGCGACTGGTCCTCGTCGCCCAGTGGCCGACCGGGGCCGAGTACCGCTGGGCGCGGCTGGACGAGCTCGCGCGGCCGGAGATCAAGCTGCGGCCGGACGGTACCGGCACGATCTGGTTCGGTATGCGGCCGTACACCCGATGGCGGTTGAGGAACCAGCCGGTGCGGGGCGCCGGGGGCGCGTTCCTGCCAGAGCTGCGGGCGATCCCGGACGCACAACGGGTCGCGGCCCTGATCGAAGGGGTCCAGCACGCGGGTCCCGTTCCTCAAAGCCCGCGTCCGGACGGCGCCCGCTGACCACCCGTGCGGGTTCGGCCCGGTTCTGGCCGGATGGGCTCGGCAACCGGGACGAACCGCTCGGAACTCCGCCGCGGCGCCGTTCGTTCGGTGGCCGTGGAGACAGTGCTGGCCCTGGGGCTGCCCGGCATGACCTTCTTGCTGGTAGCCGTCGGGGCGTACGAGATGCGGCCGAAGAGGAAGCCGTCGAAGCTGAAGGCGCGGCTGTCCTCGACTTACCTGGACGAGGTCACCGCGTTCCTCTACGGCACCAAGCGAAACGAGCTGGAGCACCGTGACTCGGTGGAGATGACGCTCGACCAGGACGCGCAGGGGGCGCCGCCGCTGGGCACCGTCGATCTCGACAGCGGAGTGGTGATCGTGCGTCCGGTTTCTCGGGACAGCCGTCCCGAGCGCCCGCACTGACCACCCTTACGTGTCCGATTGCACTGCTCGGCGGAAGTTACCGGTGGGTACAATCGATCCACCCAACGCCGGAGGTGGCCCGTGCCGTATCCATCCGACCACGAGCGCGATCGGCCCTGGGTGATGCGCACTTACGCCGGGCACTCCTCGGCCGCCGCGTCCAACGAGCTGTACCGCCGCAATCTCGCGAAGGGCCAGACCGGCCTCTCGGTCGCCTTCGACCTGCCCACGCAGACCGGCTACGACCCGGACCACGTGCTCGCTCGCGGCGAGGTCGGCAAGGTCGGCGTGCCCGTCTCCCACATCGGCGACATGCGGCGGCTGTTCGACGGCATCCCGCTGGCCGAGGCCAACACCTCGATGACCATCAACGCGCCCGCGATGTGGCTGCTCGCGCTGTACGTCTCGGTCGCGCGCGAGCAGGCCGAAGCCGAGGGCCGCGACGTGGACGAGGTGCTGGCGAAGCTCACCGGGACCACGCAGAACGACATCATCAAGGAGTACCTCTCCCGCGGGACGTACATCTTCCCGCCCGGGCCGAGTCTCCGGCTGATCACCGACATGATCGCGTGGACCGTGCGCCACGTGCCCAAGTGGAACCCGATCAACATCTGCAGTTACCACCTCCAGGAGGCCGGCGCGACGCCGACGCAGGAGGTCGCGTACGCGTTGTGCACCGCCATCGCCGTGCTGGACGCGGTGCGCGACTCCGGCCAGGTGGAGCCGTCGGACATGGCGAAGGTCGTCGCGCGGATCTCGTTCTTCGTCAACGCCGGCGTGCGGTTCGTCGAAGAGATGTGCAAGATGCGCGCGTTCACGGCGCTGTGGGACGAGCTGACGCGCGACCGCTACGGCGTCGAGGACCAGAAGGCGCGGCGCCTGCGTTACGGCGTCCAGGTGAACTCGCTGGGGCTCACCGAGGCGCAGCCGGAGAACAACGTCCAGCGGATCGTGCTGGAGATGCTGGCAGTCTCGCTTTCGCGCGGCTCGCGGGCGCGCGCGATCCAGCTGCCGGCCTGGAACGAGGCGCTCGGCCTGCCTCGGCCGTGGGACCAGCAGTGGGCGCTGCGGATGCAGCAGGTGCTCGCGTTCGAGACCGATCTGCTGGAATACGAGGACATCTTCGACGGCTCGCACGTCGTGCAGGCCAAAGTGGACGAGATCATGTCCGGTGCGCGCGAGGAGATCGCGCGGGTGCAGGACCTCGGCGGCGCGGTCGCGGCCGTCGAGAGCGGGTACATGAAGTCGCAGCTGGTCACGTCGCTCGCCGAATACCGGCGGGGGATGGAGAACGGCGAGCGCGTGCTGGTGGGCGTGAACAAGTTCGACACCACCGAGCCGTCGCCGCTGCAGGCTGAGGGTGCGAAGGCGATCGAGACGATCGACCCGGCCGTCGAGAAGGCCGCGGTGTCGGCGATCGAGGACTGGCGGGAGCGGCGGGACTCGGCCGCGGTCGAGGCTTCCCTTGCGGCGCTGAAGGAAAAGGCGGCGACTTCGGACAATCTGTTCGATGCCACTGTGGACTGTGCGCGGGCGGGCGTGACCACCGGCGAGTGGTCCGGCGCCCTGCGCGAGGTGTTCGGCGAGTACCGCGCGCCGACGGGCGTCTCCGCGGCCGCGGCCGCCGGGAAGGGCGACCCGGCGCTGGAGCGCGTGCGCGCCCGGATCCGCGCCACCGAGGCGGAACTGGGCGAGCGGCTGCGGATCCTGGTCGGGAAACCGGGCCTGGACGGGCACTCCAACGGTGCCGAGCAGGTCGCAGTCCGGGCCCGCGACGCCGGATTCGAGGTGGTCTACCAGGGCATCCGGCTGACCCCGGACCAGATCGTCGCGGCCGCCGTGCAGGAGGGCGTGCACGTGGTCGGGCTGTCCGTGCTGTCCGGCTCGCACCTGGAGGTCGTGCCGCTGGTGGTCGACGGCCTGCGCGCGGCGGGTGCCGGCGACATCCCGGTGATCGTCGGCGGCATCATCCCGCCGGACGACGCCGCGCTGTTCACCGAGCGCGGCATCGCCCGCGTGTTCACGCCCAAGGACTACGAGCTGACCGGGATCATGGCGGGGATCGTCGACCTGATCCGCGAGCGGCACGGGCTCACCGGCTAGTCCAGTCCCTTCAGGATGTCCTTTGTGGACTTGACGGTGGCGAACTGGTTGGCGAGGTTCGCCGCGGTCACGCGGTACAGCTCGTCGGCCGTCACGACGTCGCCGTCGACGCCGGGCAGGTCGAAGGTGTACGTCGCGTCGAGGGCGAAGGTGACGTCGTAGCCGAGGTTGCCGCCCATGCGAGCGGTGGTTTCGCAGCAGAAGTTGGTCTGGATGCCGGCGACCACGAAGCTGCTGATGCCACGCGCCTTGAGCCAGGCGTCGAGGTCGATGTCGCCGATGAAGGCGGAGTTGACCTTCTTGCCGAACACGAGGTCGGGGCGGGCACCGTCGAGCTCGGGCTTGAAGTCGTGGCCCGGCTGGCCCGGGCGCAGCGGCGAGCCCGGCTTCGGCGAGTCGTGGTGCACCAGGACCACGGGCAGTCGGCGTTCCTGCCACGCGTCGAGCAGGGCCTTCATGTTCGCCTCGGCGCCGGGGTTGTTGCGCGGGCCCCAGAACCCGGGCTCGTCGAACCCGCGCTGGACGTCGATGAGGATGAGAGCGGTCATACGGACGAGTCTGGCCTCCCGGCGGCGTCGCGGGCAGTGGCAGGAGGCGCGCGATGCGGTACTTTCCTGCCATGCGCACGATCGGGGTGCTGCTCCTGCCGGGCAGCCGGATGTTCGACCTCGCCGTGATCGCCGAGGTGTGGGCCCAGGACCGCACCGACAGCGGGATCGGCCCGTTTTCCGTGCGGCTGTGCGCCGCGGGGCGAGTGCGCACGCCGGTCGCACCGTTCGGCGAAGTCGCGGCCACGCACGGACTTGCCGGCCTCGACGGCTGCGACCTCGTGCTCGCGCCCGGCCGCAGCGACCCGCTGGCCGACGTGCCCGGACCGGCCCGGGCGGCGCTGCGCCGGGCCCACCGCGCGGGCGCGACGGTGGCGGGGCTGTGCTCCGGCGCGTTCACGCTGGCCGCGGCCGGGCTGCTCGACGGCCGCCCGGCCACCACCCACTGGAGTGACCTCGATGCGCTGGCCGCCGCCGCGCCGGGCGCCGACCTGCAGCGCGACGTGCTCTACACCGATTCCGGCGGCGTGCTCACGTCGGCGGGCGTGGTCGGCGGGCTCGACCTCTGCCTGTACCTGGTCCGCCGCGACCACGGTGCGGACGTCGCGGCGCGCCTTGCGCGGCGGCTGGTGATGCCGCCCGCACGCGAGGGCGGGCAGCGTCAGTACGTCGAGAACCCGTTGCCGGCGTTGGCCTCCCGGCCCGGATTGTCGTCCACTATGGACTGGGCGATGGCGCGCCTGGGCGACGACATCGGCGTTGACGACCTCGTCGGGCACGCCGGCATGAGCGAGCGGACGTTCCACCGCGAGTTCGCGGCCGCCACCGGTGCGACACCAGGGCGCTGGCTGCGAGTGCAGCGTGTCCGTTATGCGCAGCGGTTGCTGGAAACCACGGAGCTGCCGGTGGCGCGCGTCGCGCAGCGGTCCGGCCTCGGCACGGCCGCGAACCTGCGGCGCCGGCTGCGCGCCGAGGTCGGCGTCGGCCCGGACTCCTACCGGCGCACGTTCCGTTCCTGACGCCGCGGGGTTACGGTCGGGGGATGGGCGAGTACGAGCACATCCTGGTGAAACGGGACGGGGAGACGATCACCGTCACCATGAACCGCGCGGCGCGGCGCAACTCGCTGTCCGCCGACCACTTGCGCGAGCTGCTCGAGGCGTTCCGCTCGGCGGGCGAGACCGACGCGACGGGCATTGTGCTCGCCGGCGCCGGCCCGGTGTTCTCCGCGGGCCACGACTTCGGCGATGTCGCATCCCGCGACCTGATGGGCGTGCGCTCGTTGCTGACGCTGTGCACCGAGCTGATGCGGACGATGCAGTCGCTCCCGCAGGTGGTGATCGCGCGGGTGCACGGCCTGGCGACAGCGGCGGGCTGTCAACTGGTGGCCTCGTGTGACCTGGCCGTCGCGGCGGAATCGGCGGGTTTCGCCCTCCCCGGCGGAAAAGGCGGCTGGTTCTGCCACACTCCCGCGGTCCCGGTGGCGCGCTCGATCGGCCGCAAACGCCTGATGGAACTGGCCCTGACCGGCGACGTCGTGGACGCCCCGACCGCCCTCGAATGGGGCCTGGTCAACCGCGTGGTCCCGGACGCCGCACTGGACGACGAGGTCGCCTCGCTACTGGCCCGCGC
>DASXYS010000110.1:0-11778 GCA_036502365.1 Amycolatopsis sp. | reverse complement strand
GCGTACCGGGGCGAACTCCGCCAGCTCGGCCACGCTCCCCCCGACCAGTACGGCCCGCTCCGGTAGGGCCGCGCGCGTCGTCGCCAGCGACCAGCCGACGTCCACCGGGTCGGCGTCGACCTCGACCAGCCGGGCGAGGTTCTCGGTGACCGCGGCCGGGTCGGCACCCGAGCTGACCCACGGCACGGCAACCCCGGCCGGCCGCTGCGCCGGCTCGGTCACCGGCTCGGGGACCTGCTCCAGGATCACGTGCGCGTTGGTGCCGCTGACCCCGAACGAGGACACCCCGGCCCGGCGCGGCCGGTCGGTCTCGGGCCAGTCCCGCGCCTCGGTGAGCAGCTCGACGGCGCCCTCGGTCCAGTCCACGTGCGAGGACGGCGCGTCCACGTGCAGGGTGCGCGGCAGTACCCCGCGCCGCAACGCCTCCACCATCTTGATCACGCCCGCCACGCCGGCCGCGGTCTGGGTGTGCCCGATGTTGGACTTGATCGAGCCCAGGTAGAGCGGGGTCTCCCGGTCCTGCCCGTAGGCGGCCAGCAGCGCCTGCGCCTCGATCGGGTCGCCGAGCCTGGTACCGGTGCCGTGCGCCTCCACCGCGTCCACGTCCGCCGGTTCGAGGCCCGCCGCCGCCAGCGCGCCGGCGATCACCCGCTGCTGCGACGGCCCGTTCGGCGCGCTCAGCCCGTTGGAGGCGCCGTCCTGGTTGGTAGCGCTGCCCCGCACCAGCGCGAGTACCGGGTGGCCGTTGCGGCGGGCGTCCGAGAGCCGCTCGACGACCAGCACGCCGGCGCCTTCGGCGAAGGCGGTGCCGTCGGCGGCGTCCGCGAACGCCTTGCACCGGCTGTCGCCCGCCATGCCGCCCTGCCGGTCGAACTCCCCGAACAGCCCGGGCGAGGCGAGCACGGTGACGCCACCGGTGATGGCGAGCGAGCACTCGCCCCTGCGCAGTGCCTGGGCGGCCCAGTGCAGCGCCACCAGCGACGACGAGCACGCCGTGTCCACCGAGACCGCCGGGCCCTCCAGCCCCAGGGTGTAGGCGAGCCGGCCCGACACCACGCTCGGCGCGCTGCCGGTCAGCACGTAGCCCTGGCCCTCCTCGGGGATGTCGTACCCGGAGAAGGACGTCCCCAGGATCACCGCGGTGTCGCCTCGGCGCAGCGTGTGCGGGTCGATCCCGGCGCTCTCCAACGCCTGCCAGGAGCACTCCAGCACCAGGCGCTGCTGCGGGTCCATCGCCAGCGCCTCGCGGGGCGAGATCCCGAAGAACCCGGGGTCGAAGGCCGCCGCGTCGTGCAGGAAACCACCCTCCACGACGTAGGTCTTGCCCGGCTGGTCCGGGTCGGGGTCGTAGATCGCGGCCGCGTCCCACCCGCGGTCGGCGGGGAACCCGGAGATCGCGTCGCCGCCGTCGAGCAGAAGCTGCCACAGCTGCTCAGGTGAGTTCGCTCCCCCGGCGTAGCGGCAGCCCATGCCGACGATCGCGATCGGCTCGGCGTGCTTCGCCTCGACCGCGCCCAGGCGCTGACGGGTCTGCCTCAGGTCGGTGGTGACCAGCTTGAGGTAGTCGCGGAGCTTGTCTTCGTTGCTCGTCATGCGGGTGCTGCCTCCCAGGTGAGGGAATGACTGACGCGGACCGGGCTTGCTCAGCCGCGCCCCAGTTCTTGGTCGATGAACGCGAACATCTCGTCGTCGCTCACCTCGGTGAGTTCCTCGGCAGCACCGGCCTCCGGGGTGCCCGGCGCCTCGATGGCCTCCAGCCGCCACTGCAATGCGGACAGCCGCTTGACCAGCTGCGCCCGGACGGCGGCGTCCGGTTCGGACACCGAAACCGCCGTTTCGAGGTTCTCGAGTTCGGTCAGGAGCGGCACCGGCCCGGCGTCCGCTCTGAGTTCCGCACCCAGTTCCGCGCGCACGTGCCGGACCAGCGCGAGCGGGGTCGGGTGGTCGAAGATCAGCGTGACCGGCAGCCGGACGCCGAGGTCGGCCGCGAGCCGGTTGCGCAGTTCGACCGCGGTCAGCGAGGTCATGCCGAGTTCGATGAACCCGCGTTCGGACTCGACGTCGTCCGGCGAACCGTGCCCGAGCACCGCGGCGACGTGGCGGTTCACCAGCCCCAGCACCAGGTTCTCCTGCTCGGCCGCGCTCAGGCCGGCCAGCCGGTCGAGGAGACGGGGTCCGGCCGGCCGGCTGGTTTCGCCACCCGCGGCCCGGCGCACGGAGGCCCGCACGAGCCCGCGGAACAGCGGCGGAACGGCGTCGCGGGCGATCGACCGCAACTCAAGCGGCGCGGTGACGACCAGCGCGTCATCCACAGTGGACGCCAGATCGAACAGCGCGAGGCCCTGCTCGGCCGTCATCGCGAGGACTCCCTCACGGCGGAACCGGGCGAGGTCGGTCTCGTCGAGCTGTCCGGTCAGTTCACTGCGCTGGGCCCAGAAGCCCCAGGCCAGCGAAGTGGCGGGCAGCCCGCTGACCCGGCGTTGCTGGGCCAGCGCATCCAGGAAGGTGTTCGCCGCCGCGTAGTTGGCCTGGCCGACAGCGCCGGAAACGCCGGAGAACGAGGAGAACAGCACAAACGCCGACAGGTTCAGCTCACGGGTCAGCTCGTGGAGGTTGAGCGCCGCGTCCACCTTCGGTTCGAGCACCTTGTCGACGCGTTCGCCGGTCAGTGCGTCGAGCACCCCGTCGTCGAGCACGCCGGCCAGGTGGACGACGCTGCTCAACGGGTGCTCCGCGGGAATCCCGGCCAGCACTCCGGCCAGTTCTTCGCGGTTCGCGGTGTCGCAGGAGACGATGTCGACCACCGCGCCGAGACCGGTCAGCTCGTCGCCGAGCGAGCGGGCGCCGGTGGCGTCCAGGCCACGGCGGCTGGTCACCAGCAGGCGGCGGACGCCGCGCTGCCCGACCAGATGACGGCAGAGCAGCGCGCCCAGAGTGCCGGTGCCGCCGGTGACGAGCACGGTGCCGGACCCGGTGGGGTCGAGCTGCCATCCTGCGGGTTCTTCCGCCGCTTCCGCCCGCACTAGCCGGGGGACGGTTGCGGTGCCGCATCGGAGGGCGAGCTGAGGTTCATCGGCGGCGACGGCATCGGTGATCGCGGCGACGAGCGCCTTCGCGGAGCTGTCTTCTTCATCGGTGTCGACCAGGGTGATCCGGCCGGGGTTCTCGGACTGGGCCGAGCGCACCAGGCCCCACACCCCCGCGTCGGCCAGCCCGGCGACGTCCTCGTCCGGCGCGGCGGCCACCGCCTGACGGGTCAGCACCACCAGGCGGGAGTCGTCGAACCGGGGCTCACGCAGGAAGGTCTGCACCGCAGCCAGGACGTCGCGGACCGCACCGTGGGCGGCCGCGGCGATATCGCCGGACGGCTCCGAAGCGACGGGCAGCAGGACCAGATCCGGCACCGGCTCCCCCGCCGTACCGAGTTCGTCGAGGCCCGGCACCGCCGACACCGGGACCCCGGCGCGTTCCACTGTGGACACCGTGGACATCGCGGAACCGGTGCCGGCCACCGCCCAGTGACCCGCCGGTTCCGCGGCTCCGCCGGGGGCCGGTACCCACTGGACCCGGAACAGGGCGTCGCGGTGGGCGGGTCCGGCAGGCGCGAGCTGGTCCGCGGAGATCGTGCCCCGCCGGACCGAAGCCACGGTGAGCACTCGGGCCCCGGTGAGATCCTCGGCCGCGACGGACAAGCTGCCTTGGCCGTCCGGCGAAAGCCGCAGCCGCAGCGCGGTCGCGCCGGTGGCGTGCACCTCGGCCCCGTGCCAGCTCGACGGCAGGCCGAGGTCGCCCGCTGTCGCCAGACCGGCGGCCAGCGCGGTCTGCAGGAGCGCCGGGTGCACGGCGAACCGGGCCGCGGCGGGATGCAAGTCCTCGGGGAGTTCGGTCTGCACGAACAATTCTTCCTCACGCCGCCACACCTCGACGACGTTCCGGAACGCGGGCCCGGGCTGGTGCCCGGCCGTTTCAGCCGCCTCCAGGAACTCGTCGACGTCGACCCGCTGAGCGCCTTCCGGCGGCCACGGTGCCGATCCGGCCGAGCCGCTGCCCACCGCGGACATCGTCGCAGTGGCATGACAAGTCCACGGCCCGCCGGCGTCACCCCGGGAGTACACCGCCACGGCCTGGCGAGCGGATCCCGCGGGCGGTTCGGTGTCCGCCGTCGGCCCGGCGACAACCTGCACCTGGACGGAGTCGCGTCCGTCCAGGACCAGCGGCCGGTGCACGGTCAGCTCGTCGATCACGCCGAAGCCGGCCTCGTCGCCCGCCCGCACCGCCCACTCGGCGAACGCGGTGTCCGGGACCACCACCGAGCCCAGGACGACGTGGTCACCGAGCCACGGGTGCGACTTCAGCCCGATCCGGCCGGTGAGCACCACACCCTCGGTGTCGGCCCGGCCCAGTGCGGCACCCAGCATCGGATGGTCCGCCGGCTCCAGGCCGAGGTCCGCCGCGTTCGCGGAGCCTTCCTGCGGCTCGAGCCAGTGCCGTTCGCGCTGGAAGGCATACGTGGGCAGGTCGACGCGGCTTCCGCCGGCGACGAGGTCGCGCCACTCGACGCGCACACCGTGGACGTGGGCCTCGGCCAGCGCGGTGAGCAGCCGGGCGCGGCCGCCGTCGTCGCGCCGGAGTGAACCGAGGACCACCGCTTCGGTCGCGCCGGCGGAGTCGATCGTGTCCTGCAAGCCGGCGGCCAGCACCGGATGCGGGGACGCTTCGATGAACACGTCGTGCCCGCCGCCGAGCAGCGAACGCACCGCTCCTTCCAACTGGACGGTGCCGCGGAGATTGCGGAACCAATACGCGGCGCCGAGTTCGGCGGTGTCGATCCAGTCGCCGGTGACGGTTGAGAAGAAAGGCACCTCGGAACTGCGGGGCTCGATCGGCGCGAGCGTCGAGGCCAGTTCGTCGCTCAACGCGTCGACATGCGCCGAGTGGGACGCATAGTCCACCGCGATCCGCTTGGCCCGCACGCCCTCGGCCTGGTAGGACTCGACCAGCTCGTCGAGCGCGGAGACGTCACCTGAAACGACCACAGTGGACGGTCCGTTGACCGCGGCGACGGACACCTTGCCGTCCCAGCGCTTCAGGCGCTCCTGAACCTCTTCGTGGCTCGCGGTCACCGAGACCATGCCCCCGTGCCCGGACAGGGTCCGGGCGATGGCCTGACTGCGAACGGCAACGACCCGCGCACCGTCCGAAAGAGACAGTCCACCCGCGACACAGGCGGCGGCGATCTCGCCCTGCGAATGACCGATCACCGCGGCGGGCTCGACGCCGTGAGCGCGCCAGACCGCGGCCAGCGAGACCATCATCGCCCAGAGCGCGGGCTGCGCGACGTCGACGCGACCGAGGTCGGCCGCGTCTTCGTCGCCCCGCAGCACGGCGGTCAGCGACCAGTCGGTGAAGGGCCGCAACGCTTCTTCGCACTCCGCGATCCGGGCGGCGAAAGCCGGTGAGGCCGTGAGGAGCCCGGCACCCATGCCCGCCCATTGGGAGCCCTGGCCGGGGAAGACCAGGACGGCTCCGCGGGTGCGGGCAGCGGAGCCGACAGCGAGGCCGGGCGCCGGGTCTCCCTCGGCGAGCGCTCGTACTCCGGCGAGCAGGGCTTCACGGCCGGTGCCGACGACAACCGCCCGGCGGTCGAACGACGCACGGGTGGTGGCCAGTGAGAACGCCGTGTCGGCCGGTGCCTGGTCCGGCACTTCGGCGAGATGGGCGAGGAGGGACCGCGCCTGCGCCCGCAGGCCGCGGTCGGTGCGGCCGGACAGCAACCAGGGCAGGACGACGTCTTGCCCGGAAGTGTCCGGCACCCCGGTTGCTGGGACCGCGGCGGCCGGGAGGGCGGGTGCCTGCTCCAGGATCACGTGGGCGTTGGTGCCGCTGATGCCGAAGGACGAAACCCCGGAGCGGCGCGGGCGGCCGGTCTCCGGCCAGACTCGGCGCTCGGCGAGCACGGAAACCCCGCCGCCCGACCAGTTCACGTGGGTGCTCGGCGCGTCGACGTGCAAGGTGGGTGGCAGCACGCCGTGCCGCATCGCCATGATCATCTTGATCACGCCCGCCGCGCCGGCCGCGCCCTGGGTGTGCGCGAGGTTCGACTTGACCGAGCCGATCCACAAGGGACGATCGTGGTCGCGGCCGGGCCCGTACACCGCGAGCAGGGCCTGCGCTTCGATCGGGTCGCCGAGGGTCGTCCCGGTGCCGTGCCCCTCGACGGCGTCGATGTCGGCCGGGGTGAGCCCGGCGTTGGCGAGCGCGGCCTTGATCACGCGCTGCTGCGAAAGGCCGTTCGGCGCGGTGAGACCGTTCGACGCGCCGTCGGAGTTGACCGCGCCGCCGCGCAGCACGGCCAGTACCTCGTGCCCGTGGCGCTGCGCGTCGGAAAGCCGCTCCACCACCAGGACGCCGGCGCCCTCCGACCAGCCGGTGCCGTCGGCCGCGTCCGCGAACGACTTGCACCGCCCGTCCGGCGCGAGCCCGCCCTGGCGGGTGAACTCGACGAACCCGGACGGGGTCGCCATGATCGTCACCCCGCCCGCCAGTGCGAGCGAGCACTCACCGTTGCGCAGGGCCTGCGCCGCCAACTGCAGCGAAACCAGGGAAGACGAGCATCCGGTGTCGATGGTGACCGAAGGGCCCTCGAAGCCGAACGAGTACGAAACCCGGCCCGACAGCACACTCGCGAGCAGGCCGGTGGCGGCGTGGGCGTCCGCTTCCGCCCCCGCGTTCGCCACGAGTTCGCCGTAGTCCTGGCCGGTCGTGCCGAAGAACACGCCGGTCCGGCTGCCGTGCAACGACTGCGGGTCGATCCCCGCGCGTTCGAGCGCTTCCCACGACGTCTCCAGCAGGACGCGCTGCTGCGGATCCATCGCCGCCGCCTCGCGGGGGGAGATCCCGAAGAACCCGGCGTCGAAGTCCGCGACGCGGTCGAGGAATCCGCCCTCGCTCGCGCCGCTGCGGTCACGGCCTTCGCCGCCGAGCGCGTCGAAGTCCCAGCCGCGGTCGTCGGGGAAGCCGCCGACCGCGTCCCGGCCCTGCTCGACCAGGTTCCACAGCGCCTCCGGCGAGGTCACCCCGCCCGGGAACCGGCACCCGATGCCGACGATGGCCATCGGCTCCACCGCGGCGGCGACCAGCTGCTCGTTCTGCCGGCGGAGGCGCTCGACCTCTTTGAGCGACTTCCGCAGGGCCTCGACATAGGGCTCGTCCGTCATCAGTTCAACTCCTGCGTCAGTTCGTGGTGCTCTCGGCGGCCAGCCGGAGCAGGCTCGCGGCGTCCATGTCGTCGATCGAGCCCGAGCCGCCGGGCACCGGGTCGCTCTCGCGGCTGCGCTCGTTCGGGCCCTCGCCCGACAGGCTGAGCAGCATGTCCAGCAGCCCCGACTGCTGGAGGCGGCTGATCGGGATGGCGGCCAGTGCCTGCCGCACCGCGGCTTCCTCGTCGTCGGCCGGCTCACCGCCGCCGTCCGGGAGCAGTTCGGCGAGCAGGTGGCTGCTCAGGGCCTGCGGCGTCGGGTAGTCGAAGACGAGCGCGCCGGGCAGGGCCAGCCCGGTCAATCCGGTCAGCCGGTTGCGCAGGGCCACCGCCACCACCGAGTTCAGCCCCAGTTCGCGGAACGCGCGATCGGCGGGGACGGTCGCGGCCGAGCCGTGCCCGAGCGCCGCCGCCACCTCCGCGCGGACGACCTCCAGCAGCACGCGGCCACGTTCGGCGTTCGGCAGATCGAGCAGACGCCGTTTGAGAGCCGGCTCTTCGACGGCGTCCGGAGTGGCCGGGACGGCGACGGCCTCGGGCAGCGCGGCCAGCAGCGGGCTCGGTCGCAGTGCGGTGAACTGCGGGGCGAAGCGGGCCCAGTCGACGTCCGCGACCGTCAGGGTGGTTTCGGCGTCGTCGATCGCCCGCCGGAGCGCGGAGATCGCCAGGTCCGGGTCCATCGCGCCGACCCCGGCGCGGCGGAACTGGTCCTGGGCCCCGGTTTCGGCTGCCATCCCGATCCCGGCCCAGGAACCCCACGACACCGAGGTCGCCGGAAGTCCTTCGCCCGCCCGCAGTTCGGCCAGCCCGTCGAGGTAGGCGTTCGCCGCCGCGTAGCCCGGCTGCCCGCCGCTGCCCCAGATCGCGGCCCCCGAGGAGAACAACACGAACGTTTCGAGATCCTCAGTGAGTTCGTGGAGGTTCCACGCGCCGGCCGCCTTCGCCCGGAGCACCGTCGTGAGCCCGTCCAGGGTCAGCGCCTCGACCGCGTCGTCGTCGGGCACGCCCGCGGCGTGGAACACCGCGGTCAACGGGAACTCGGCGGGGATCCGCGACAGCAATTCGGCCACTGCGGCACGGTCGCCGACGTCGCAAGCTTCCACGGTCACCCGGGCCCCCTCGTTCTCCAGTTCGGCACGCAGTTCTTCGACACCTGGCGCAGCCGGTCCGCGACGGCCGGCCAGCACGACGTGGTCGGCTCCGTTCGCGGCGACCCATCGGGCCACGCGAGCGCCCAGACCGCTGGTGCCACCGGTGATCAGCACGGTCCCGTGCGAACGACGCGCAGCACCTCGGTGTTCAATCGCCGGGGCGTGGACCAGCCGTCGGCCGAACACGCCCGAAGGACGGAGCGCCACCTGATCTTCGTTGTCCACACCGGACAGCACCGCGGTGAATCGGGCCGCTGTGGCGCCGTCGAACGCCTCGGGCAGGTCGATCAGGCCGCCCCAGCGCGACGGGTGTTCGAGGGCCGCGACCCGGCCGAAGCCCCACAGCGCGGCCTGGACCGGCTGCACCGTGTCCGAGCCGACGGCGACCGCTCCGCGCGTCACGCACCACAGCGGTGCTTCGACCTCCAAGTCGCCCAGTGCCTGCACCAAGCTGACGGTGTCGGCAAGGCCGCGTGGCACGTCGGCAGGCGGTTCCTCGACGAGACCGAGCAGCGAGACGATCCCCGCCGGGGCGACCCCGTCGAGTGCGGCTTTCACTTGCCCGGCAACGAGTTCACGGCCGTCCGCGGTGATCACCTGACGCACGACAGCCGCCCCGGCCGCAGTGAGCGCGGCAGCCACTTCGTCGCCGAGTTGTGTAGCTGTGGGCTCGGCGAGCAGCCAGGTGCCGCTCAGCCGAGCGTCGCCGACGGTCAGCGGGGCCCACTGGACGCGGTAGCGCCAGCCGTCGACCGTCGAACGCTGCTCCGACCGCGCGTGCCACGCCGACATCGCCGGGAGCACCGTCTCGAGTGCGGAGAACTCGCCGTCGAGGGACAGCTCCCCCGCCAGCGATTTCACGTCGCCACTGCGGACCAGGTTCCAGAACTCCGAGTCCATCGCGGTCGCCGCCGGTGCGGCCGCCGTCCGGTCGGCCCAGAACCGGCGGCGCTGGAAGGCGTAGGTGGGCAGGCCGACCGTCCGCGGCTCCCCCGCGGCGAACACGGCCGTCCAGTCGACCGGCACGCCGTGGACGTGCGCCTCGGCGAGCGAAGTCAGGAAACGCCTGCTGCCGCCTTCTTCCCGGCGCAGCGAGCCGAGCACCGCGCCCGGATCTCCGCCCTCGGACTCGACCGTCTCCTGAACGCCGCCCAGCAGGACCGGGTGCGGGCTGGCTTCGATGAACACGTCGTGCCCGTCGGCCAGCAGCGAGTGGGTCGCCTGCTCAAGCTGAACCGTCTGCCGGAGGTTCGTGAACCAGTACTCCGCGCCGAGTTCGGCAGTGTCGAGCTTCCCGCCGGAGACCGTGGAGTAGAACGGCACGCTCGAAGGCCGGGGACGGATCGGGGCGAGGACCCGCAACAGTTCCTCGCGGACGGCCTCGACCTGGGGGCCGTGCGAGGCGTAGTCCACGACGATGCGGCGGGCGCGCACGTCCTGGCGCGCGCATTCCGCGAGCACCGCGTCGAGTGCGCCGGGTGTACCGGACACGGCCACCGAAGACGGGCCGTTCACCGCGGCGACCGACACGTCGTCGCCCCACGGCGCAAGCAATTCGGCCACCCGCTCGGCCGACCCGGCGATCGAAACCATCCCGCCGAGGCCGGAAAGGCTCAGCAGCGCTTGGCTGCGCAACGCGACGACGCGAGCGGCGTCTTCGAGCGACAGCGCGCCGGCCACACAGGCGGCGGCGATCTCGCCCTGCGAATGCCCCATCACGGCGGCGGGTTCGATGCCGTGGGCGCGCCAGACTGCGGCCAGCCCCACCATGATCGTGAACAGCGCGGGCTGGACGACGTCGACCCGGGCCAGGATCGCCGGGTCGCCGACACCGGCGACGACGTCGTACACCGGCCAGTCCACAAACGGCGCGAGCGCGTCGATGCAGGCACGCACGCTCTCGCCGAACACCGGCGAGGTGGCCAGGAGTTCACGGCCCATCCCCCACCACTGCGAGCCCTGCCCGGGGAAGACGAACACCGGCCGGCTCTCGCTGCCGGCCTGGCCGGCGACGACGGACGCCGACGGACCGTCGGCCGCGAGCGCGGCCAAACCGTCGAGGAACTCCTGCCGGGTCTCCCCGAGCACGGCGGCCCGGTGGGCCAGCGGTGAGCGGGTCGTGGCCAGCGACCAGCCGACGTCGACCGGCGCCAGTCCCGGGTTTTCGTCCACAAAGGATCGCAACCGCGCGGCCTGCTCCCGCAGCGCGGGCTCGGACGCCGCCGAGAGCACCCACGGAAGGACGCTGGTGGTCTCGGCCCGAGGCGCCGGTTCGGCGGAGGCCGGCGCCTGCTCCAGGATCACGTGGGCATTGGTGCCGCTGATGCCGAACGAGGACACTGCCGCGCGACGGGGGCGGTCCAGCTCCGGCCACACCGCCTTTTCCGTCAGCAGCTCCACCGCGCCCGCGGCCCAGTCGACGTGTGAGGTCGGCTCGTCCGCGTGCAGCGTCTTCGGCATCACTCCCGCGCGCAGCGACAGCACGGTCTTGATCACTCCGCCGACGCCGGACGCCGCCTGGGCGTGGCCGAGGTTCGACTTGAGCGAGCCCAGCTTCAGCGGCCGTTCACGGTCCTGGCCGTACGTGGCCAGCAGCGCCTGCGCCTCGATCGGATCGCCGAGCTTGGTCCCGGTGCCGTGGGCTTCCACCAGGTCTACCTCCGATGTGGACAGTCCGGCGTCGGCCAGCGCCGCCCGGATCACCCGTTGCTGCGACGGGCCGTTGGGGGCGGTCAGGCCGTTGGACGCGCCGTCGGAGTTCATCGCCGCGCCAAGGACCACGGCCAGCACCTCGTGGCCCTGGCGCCGCGCCGCCGAAAGCCGTTCCAGCACAAGCATGCCGACGCCTTCGGACCAACCGGTGCCGTCGGCTTGCTCGGAGAACGCGCGGCACCGGCCATCCGGGGACAAGCCGCCCGCGCGGGCGAACTCGCTGAAGCTGTCCGAGGTCGCCATCACGGTCACGCCGCCGGCGAGCGCCATCGCGCACTCGCCGCTGCGCAGCGAACGCACGGCCATGTGCAGCGCGACCAGCGAGGACGAGCACGCGGTGTCGACCGTGATCGAGGGGCCTTCCAGCCCGAGGGTGTACGACAGCCGGCCGGACATCACGCTGGAGGTGTTGCCGGTGAGGATGAGCCCTTCCAGGTCCGCGGCCGCGCTGCCCAGCGTCTCGGTGTAGTGGGTGTGGCTGGCGCCGACGAACACACCCGCCGGACGCCCCTTCAGCGTGTGCGCCGCGATGCCCGCGTTTTCGAGCGCCTGCCAGGTGGTTTCCAGCAACAGGCGCTGCTGCGGGTCCATCGCCAGCGCCTCGCGCGGCGCGATTCCGAAGAACTCGGCGTCGAAATCGGCGACGTCGTAGAGGAA
>DASXYS010000109.1:0-11492 GCA_036502365.1 Amycolatopsis sp. | reverse complement strand
TTCAGGCGTCGAGGTGACGCAGCAGCGTTCCCGGGCCGATCACCGAAGCGCCGAGGTCGGTGACGCGGCCGCGCAGCTCACGGTCGGCCGTCACCACCACCACGTGGTCGTCCGGGCGGGTGCGGGCCGACGCGGTGACTTCGACGATCTTCGAGTCGCCGTCGGTCTCGGCGGAGACCACCTGCACGCCGGGCACCGGCTCGACCCCGCGGGCCTGCCCCTCGACCACGAGCACCACCCGCGGCCACCACGTCCACTCCGGCCCGGCGCCGAGGCCCGCGACCGCGTCCGGGATCCCCGACTCGGCCGGTTTCACCAGCCGGTCGCGCAGCCGCTCGGCCGCGCCGCGGCGGTCGCGCCACCAGCCGTCGGGGCGCGAGCCGACCACGTTCGCGCCGTCCACCACCAGCACGAGTTCACGGCCGATCTGCGCGCGCAGCCGTGGCCACGAACCGGCGAAGTCCCGGTGCAGCGGCAAGTCCGCGACGGCGCCGGGGTCGACCCAGCGGACCTCCGCGCTCTCCGGGTTCGCGACCCGCGCGTCGAGCGAGCTGTGGGCGACGCCGAGCACCGTGGTGTAGCGCCAGACTTCGTGATCCAGCACCGAAGCGGACAGCGCGCGGAAATCGGACTTCGCCACGTCCGCCTCTTCCCACGCCTCGCGGGCGGCCGCGTCGCGCACGGTCTCGCCCACTTCCAGCGCGCCGCCGGGCAGGGCCCAGGTGCCGCCGTTGTGCACCCACCAGGCCCGTCGTTGCAGCAGCACGCCGCGCGCGGGATCCGAGAGCAGGAGCCCGGCCGCGCCGAACGCGCCCCAGTGCAGCCGGCCGCAGGTGGTGCACCGCACGAAGCGGTTGGCGGTCTTCGGCGTCACGCCTTCAGCCTGTCACACCGACTTCGGCTCCGGGAACCTTCGCGGCGTCGACCGCCAGCGCCGCGGCGCCGACGATCGCCGTGTCGTCACCGAGGTGCGCGGTGCGGATGCGCGCCAGCGGACGGTAGCGAGCGCCGGTGATGGCGCCGGCGTAATGCTCGCGGGCCTCGTCGAGGAACAGCGGCGCGGACTCCGACACCCCGCCGCCGATCACGATGATCTCCGGGTCGAACACGTCCGCGACCAAGGCCAGGCCCTCGCCGAGCCACTTGGCCAGCTCGGCCATCGCCCGCAGCGCGATCGGGTCGCCGTCGCGGGCGGCGCCGGCCACCCGGCGGCCGGTGACCGAGCCCGGGTCGCCGGCGATCTCGCGGGACAGCACCGTCGAACGGCCGGGGTAGCGCGCGAGCAGCTCGACGGCCGTCGCGGCCAGCGCCGTGCCGCTGCAGTACCGCTCCCAGCAGCCGTACTTGCCGCACGGGCAGGCCCGCCCGCCGGGCACCATGGTCAGGTGGCCCAGCTCGGGCGCGACGCCGTACGCGCCGCGGTAGATCTCGCCGTTGAGCAGCAGGCCGGCGCCGATGCCGGTGCCCAGCGCGACCAGCGCCGCCACCTGCGCACCGCGTGCGGCGCCGAAGCGGTGCTCGCCGACGACGGCCGAGTTCACGTCGTGCTCCAGCGTCACGGGCAGGCCCACGCGCTTGGAGATCCGGTCCGCCACCGGCGCGTCGCGCCAGGCCAGGTGCGGCGCGAACATCACCGAACGGCGGTCACGCGTCACGAACCCGGCCACGGCCAGCCCGACGGCCGCGACGTCGTGCCGGTTGCGCAGGTCCTCGACCACGCCCGCGATGGCGTCCTCGAGCGCGTTCTCCTCGCTCGGCGTCCCGACGCGGGCGGTGTCCAGCAGCGAACCCCGCTCGTCCACGACGCCGGCACGCACACTCGTGCCCCCGACGTCCACCCCTATCGTCAGCACTCAGCTCTCCTGCTCCGGCCGCCAGTCGTCCCGCTTGAGGACAGCGATGTGCTGCACCCGGGCCCCCTCCGCGGGCGCCTCGGACGCCGCCGGCCGGGGCGCGGGCCGGAAGCCCGGCATGTGCACACCCTCGTCCGGCTCCCACCGGTCGGCGAGCACCGCCCGCAGCAGCGCCACCAGCTGGGCCAGCTGTTCCAGCACCCGGGCGGCGAACTCCGGCCGCTCACCTCGCACGACGGCGACGATGGCACACAGCGGGCACCACCCGCACGTCGAACCGCCCTCGGCCCCCGCTTCGTGGGACTCGTCACCGCCGTGCCCGGCCGAGATCACCCCGTCGAGCCACGGCGCGGCCCGCTCCACCAGCATCTCGGTCAGCAGGCGGATCTCCTCGGCCAGCCGCAGGCCTTCGGCGCCGTGCTCGTCCTCGTCGCTCACCCGGGTCCCCGGTTCCCGGCCAGGCTGACCACCAGGCCGTCGGCGTCGGATTCCGCGCCGGTGATCCGGCACGGCCGCAGCGGCTCGGGCAGGGCGATCAGCCTGCGGAAGCCGTCCACGGTGATCGCCAGGTCGTCGTCGACGCGGGCGAGGTCCACGTCCGCGTCCCGCTCCAGCGGGATCGCGACGCGCAGGCGGAAGCCGTCCTCGGACGGGCTGACCTGAAGCAACGGGGTGACGGGCTTTCCGTTGCCCGCCAACGGGTCTTGCCCGCGGTACAGCTCTTCGGCCAGCTCCGCCAGCGCCCGCGCGCCCACCGGTTCGCTCGCCCGGTGCTCGACGCGCGCCAGCTCGCGGGGCCCGAAGCCCGCGGCCGCCAGCTCGGCCAGCACCGCGTCCTGCTGGGTCCGCCGGGTGCGCAGCCAGGCGGCCGCCGAACCGCGCCAGAAGCCGGGCGCGGGCATCAGCCGGTTCGCGATCAGGCCGTCCACGGCGATGCCGCGCAGCGCCAGCGCGCTGAGCGTGCGGCGCGCCTCGGCGACCACGACCCGTTCGGGCGTGAGCACCAGCCGCACCGTGGTCACGGCCGGGTCGGTGAGCAGCGTGCGCAGCGACTCCAGGTGGGCGCCGAGCCGGCCCACCGAGTCCACCACGCGGCCGCGCCGGCCCGCCTTCCAGCCGTACATCCGCTTCAGATACCCCGAAACGGCCTCGGGCAACGCGAGCAGCCGCAATGTCTCGGCGGTCGGGCCGCAGTCGACCACCACCGTGTCCCACGGGCCGTGCTCGGCGAGCCGCTGCACCTCGGTCAGCGCGAGCAGCTCGTCGACGCCAGGCAGCACGGTCAGCTCCTCGGCGTCGAGTGCGTCGAGGCCGACGCCGGCCAGCGTCGAGCGCAGCTGCCCGCGCAGATCGTCCCAGGTCCGGTCGGCCAGTGAGCGGGAATCGACCTGCACGGCGGACAGCCGGTTCGCCACCGCGGCGGTGCCGGGCGCGACGTCCACTTCGGACGGCTCCGCGCCGAGCGTGCGGCCGAACGCGTCGCCGAGCGAGTGCGCCGGGTCGGTGGAGACGACCAGCGTCTTCCTGCCGCGGCCGGCCAGTGCGGTGGCGGTGGCCGCGGCGAGCGTGGTCTTCCCGACACCCCCCTTGCCGGTGAACAGCAGGATCCGCATGCGCTCGCCCTATTCCCCGCCTTCGGCCCGCTTCTTGAGTTCCTTCAGCGCGGTGTCCATGACCATCTTCTCCGCCTTACGCCGCAGCAGCCCGATCATCGGCAGCGCCAGCTCCACCGACAGCGTGTACGTCACCTTCGTGCGCCCGCCGGCCAGGTCCTCCAGCGCGTAACGGCCGTTCTGCGCCTTCTGCATCTGGCCCTTGACCAGGTGCCAGCTGACCCCGAGACCGGTGGCGTCCCAGTCGTACTCGAGGGTGTAGACGTCCTTGATCGGGCCGGCGTCCAGGGTGAGCTTCACCTGCTTCGCGCGCCCGGCGTCGTCGGTGCCCAGCACCTCGGCCTCACGGACGGCCTTCGCCCACTCGGGGTAGGAGGGGAAGTCGGCGATCACCGCCAGCACCCGGGCGGGCTCGGCGTCGACCTCGATGGACTGCGTGGACTGCTCGGCCATGGGACGAAGCGTAGCCGGAGAGCGTCTTCACCAGCGCAGCACGTAGGGCTGCCCGGTCTCCTTGAAGTGACCGACGTTACGGCACTCGGTGCGCCCGAGCCGCCGCCGCGCGGCCAGCGGCTGGTGCACGTGGCCGAACACCGACCACCGCGGCCGCTGCTCGCGGATCAGCTCCAGCAGCGCCTTCGAGCCCAGCTCGGCGCGGCGCGCGACCACGTCGTAGGTCAGGTCGGCGACGGCGGGCGGGATGTGCGTGCAGAGCACGTCGACGTTCTCGAGCTTCGCCACGGACTCGTCGAACTCCTCGCGGGCCCGCAGGTAGGGCCGCCAGGCCGCGCCCTTGCGGGGCCGTGGCACGACGCCCTCGGGCAGCACCGCGCCGCCGACGAAGCCGAACCGCAGGCCGCCGATGGTGGCCACCTCGCCGTCGAGCACCTCGACGCCGGAGCCGGTGAACTCGGGCCACAGCGCGGGCGCGTCGACGTTGCCGGGGGTGGCGTAGGTGGGCGCGGTCATCGCGGCGAACAGGGTGGCGTACTGGCCGCGCACCGCCTCGTCGACGGCCGCGGCGGGATCGTCCAGGGTGGCCCAGAGCGTGCGGGAGTACGCCACGGTCTCGTCCCGGCTGCCCTCCCGGCGCAGCCGCGCGAACTCGCCGACCCGCTCCGCGCCGAACAGGGCGCCCATGATGCCCTTGTCGTGCTCGCGGTAGTCGACGAAGTCGAGCAGGTCGCCCAGCACCACCAGCGCGTCCGCACCCTCACCGGCCCGCTTCAGCGCGTCGGCGTTGCCGTGCACGTCCGAAACGACGTGAACCCGCACAAGACCCTCCTAGTCCTCGGACTCGTGAGTGTCTATGACGGTTAGAACCGTCATAGACACTCACGAGTCCTGCTGCCACTGCGGCGGGATCCCGGGCTCGCGCCCGTCCTCGAGGACGTCCTTGAGCCCCAGCGTGAGCTCCTTCGCCGCGCGGGCGCGGCGGTCGAACTCACGGCGCAGCTCGCGCAGGTTCAGCTCACGCGGCGCGCCGCCGGGGCCGGTGGGCGTCGCGCGCAGGAAGTAATGCAGCACGGTGCCGTCGAGCACGGGTTCCAGCCAGACCTCCATGGTACCGACGAGCGCGCCGGTCACGGTCCAGCGCAGACCCTTGTCCCCGCGGTCGGTGTAGACCTTGAGGTGCAGGTCCGGCCAGTACCGCCGCCAGGCGGCCGGGTCGGCGAACGCCGCGGCGACGGTGCTCGGCGGCACCACGATGAAGGTCTCGTCCACGAGGTCCAGTGCAGGTGGTCCGGGGTTCACAGGCGCAGAATGTCATGACCTCGTCCGGCGGGCCGCCGCGGCGTGGTCTTAAGGTCTACGGCAAGCTAAGTTGACCGGCGGGTAACCGCACGCGTCGAACACGGAGGTCCACGTGCGCGAATACAGCGCCCCCGCCGGGAAGCCGGTGACCGACGACGAGAACCTGGCGGATGTCGTCTGGGCTAACGCCGAGCGGTTCTCCGACGTCGTCAGCTTCCGCAGGCAGGTCGAAGGCAGCTGGCTCGACGTGACGGCGAAGGACTTCGCCGACCAGGTGGCCGCGGTCGCGAAGGGCCTCGCCGGGGCCGGCATCGGGCACGGCGACCGCGTCGCCCTGATGTCGAAGACCCGCTACGAGTGGACCCTGATCGACTTCGCGATCTGGGCCGCCGGCGCGGTCACCGTCCCGATCTACGAGACGTCCTCGCCCGAGCAGGTCCAGTGGATCCTCTCGGACTCGGCCGCGAAGGCCGTGATCGTGGAGACCGACGAGCACCGCGGCGCCGTCGACCAGGTCCGCGACCGGCTGACCGCGCTGGAGCTGACCTGGCAGATCGAAAGCGCCTCCCCCGCGATCGACGAGCTGACCGCGCTGGGCGCCGAGATCTCCGACGAGGACCTGCACGCCCGGCGGCGCGCCGTCTCCGCGGGCGAGCTGGCCACGATCGTCTACACCTCCGGCACCACCGGGCGGCCCAAGGGCGTCGAGCTGACGCACCGCAACCTGCTGACCGAGATCCGGGCCGACATCGAGGCCTTCCCGGAGCTGATGGAGCAGGGCAACTCGCTGCTGTGTTTCCTGCCGCTGGCGCACATCCTGGCCCGCGCCATCGCCGTCACCGCGCTCTCGGCCCGGGTCACGCTGGGGCACACCCCGGACGTCAAGAACCTGGTCCCCGATCTGGGCACCTTCCGCCCGACGTTCGTGGTCGCCGTGCCGCGGGTGTTCGAGAAGGTCTACAACTCGGCGAAGCAGAAGGCGCACAGCGAAGGCAAGGGCAAGATCTTCGACGCGGCCGAGGCCGTCGCGGTCGCGTACAGCGAGGCCCAGGACGGCAGCGGCGCCGGGTTCGGCCTGCGTGCCAAGCACCTGCTGTTCGACAAGCTCGTCTACAGCAAGCTCCGCGCGGCGCTCGGCGGCCGGTGCGTCGCGGCGGTGTCCGGCGGTGCCCCGCTGGGCGCGCGGCTGGCGCACTTCTTCCGCGGCATCGGCGTGCCGGTGTTCGAGGGCTACGGCCTGACCGAGACCTCGGCGGCGGCGAACGTGAACACCAAGACGGCGTTCCGCGTCGGCACCGTCGGCAAGCCGGTGGCGGGCAACTCGGTCCGCATCGCCGACGACGGCGAGATCCTGGTCAGGGGCGGGGTCGTCTTCGGCGCGTACCACAACAACGCCGAGGCTTCGGCCGAGTCGCTCACCGACGGCTGGTTCCACACCGGCGACCTCGGCGAGCTGGACGCCGACGGCTTCCTGAAGATCACCGGGCGCAAGAAGGAGATCATCGTCACCGCCGGCGGCAAGAACGTGGCGCCGTCCGGGCTGGAGGACACGATCAAGGCCTCGCCGCTGATCAGCCAGGCCATGGTGGTGGGCGACCAGCGGCCGTTCATCGGCGCGCTGGTGACCGTCGACGAGGAGTACTTCCCGTCCTGGAAGACCCAGCACGGCAAGCCGGCGCAGGCCACCGTCGCCGACCTGGCCTCCGACGAGGACCTGCTCAAGGAGGTCCAGGCCGCGATCGACGAGGCCAACCGGCAGGTCTCGCACGCCGAGGCGATCAAGAAGTTCACCGTGCTGGCCAACGACTTCACCGAGGCGGGCGGCGAGATCACCCCGAGCATGAAGCTCAAGCGCAACGTGGTGAGCAAGAACTACGCCGGCGACATCGAAGCGCTGTACCGGAAGTAGCCCGTCTTACGCCGATGGCCCCCTGGTTCGCGGACCGGGGGGCCATCGGCGTTTTCGGAGCGGCAGGACTCAGCCCTGCTGGAAGTTCTGCGGCGGCTGGAACTGGGGCTGCTGCTGGGGCTGGCCCGGCTGCGGGTGCTGCTGCTGCGGCGGCTGGCCCGGCTGCTGCTGACCCTGCTGCTGGCCGGCCGGGGGCTGCTGGCCACCTTCGGGGACGACGTACACGGCGGTGCCGTACGCGGCGATCTCGCTGGCCGTCTGGGCGATCTCGTTGCAGTCGAAGCGGAGCGCGAGCACCGCGTTCGCGCCGTGCTGCATGGCTTCCTGCGAAAGACGGTGCAGCGCCTCGTAACGCGAGTCCGACAGCAGCTTCGACAGGCCCTTCAGCTCACCGCCCGCCATCGACTTGAAGCCGGCACCGATGTTGGAGAACATGTTGCGGCTGCGCACGGTCAGCCCGAAAACCTCACCGAACACGCGAACCACGCGGTAGCCGGGCAGATCGTTCATAGTGGACAGCAGGATCGGGAACTGCTGCGGGGGCGCGGGTTGTGTCATGGACGGATCGTAGCCAGACCGAGGCCGCCGCACCGGCTAATCAGGAAGTGATCCGCGCGTTCCAGTCGATGTGGTGGTGGTAGAGCCAGCCGGGCTCCTCGCCGACGTCCTCCCCCGCGCTCGCGGCCACCAGCTTTTCCACGCGGGTGCGGCGCAATCGCTCGTACGAGGCGAAGGCCGAGGGCGCGTCCGGCTGGTCCCTCAGGCACAGGGCGAGCACCACGCTGTCCTCCAGCGCCATCGAAGCGCCCTGCCCGGCCGACGGGGACGCCGCGTGGGCCGCGTCGCCGACCAGCACCATCCGCCCGGTGGACCACAGCCGGGTGGTCGGCACGTCGTAGGAGTGGCCGCCGAAGACCTCGTCACCGGTGGCCGCGATGATGTCCGCGCACGGCAACGGATCGCCGTCGAACTTCTCGTGCGCGAACTCGCGCCACCGCGCCGGGGTCATCGCGGTGGTCTCGTCACGGGGCCGCTCGGCTTCCTCGACGCGGGCGAACCAGAACGTCGCGCCGTCCGGCGCGGTGGTGTAGCCGAAACCGGCCCGGCTGCCCCGGATCATCCGGTAAATGCCCGGGGCGGCGGGAAAACCGCCGGCGCGGGTGTAGCCGTAGACGACGGTGAGGCCGGTGAAGCGCGGCCGGTCGGCGTCCGGGTCGATTTGGGTGCGGACCACCGAGTGCAGGCCGTCCGCGCCGATCAGCACATCGCCGGATTCGGAGGAGCCGTCGCCGAAGGTGGCGACCACCCCGTCCGGGCCGGCCTCGGCCGAGACCAGCCGGCGCCCGTGCGTCACGGAGATGCCGCGACGGCCCGCTTCCGCTTGCAGCACACGGTAGAACGTGGCGCGGGTGAGCGTCCGCGGGCCGGCCGGCCCGACGTCGTCGAAGTCGCGGGCGCCCACGGTCTCGCCATCGGGCCCGACGATTTCGACACCGAGGGCGGCGAACGACGCGTCGACCACCGGGCCGTCGGCCTCGATCGCGCGCAGGGCGTCCATGCCGTTGTGCATCACGGTGAGGAACGCGCCCGCGTCCGCTCCGCCGGACGGGTAAGCCTCGAACACCACGGCCTCGTGGCCCGCCCGGCGCAGGGCCATCGCCGTGACCGTGCCCGAGATGCCGCCGCCGGCGACGAGAACCCGCATCGACCAAACCCCCCGAGAGAAATCCGCACCGCCGACCCTACTGTGCTGATCGTTACCAATCCGACTGCAGCCACGGCGGATACGGTTCCGACGAGCAGTTCGGCTGCAGACCGTGTCCGCCTACTTTTGGCCGGATTGGTAACGGACGGCGGCGGTGCGGATCCCGCTCTCAGGCGCGCTGGGCGACCGCGAGCCGCAGGCAGACCACCAGGCCGCGGACGGCCTCTTCCAGCTCGCCGATCTCGGGGAACGACGGCGCGATGCGGATGGTCGCGTCGGCCGGGTCGTCGCCGTACGGGTGGGTGGCGCCGGCCGGGGTGAGCGCGACGCCGGCCTCCTTGGCCAGCCGCACGATCTCCTTGGCGGTGCCCTCGGGCGCGGTCAGTGTGATGAAGTACCCGCCGGCCGGCCGGGTCCAGCTCGCCAGGCCCGAGTCGCCCAGCTCCTCGGTCAGGATGCGGTCCACCGCGGCGAACTTCGGCGCCAGGATCGCCGCGTGCTCACGCATGTGGGCGCGGACCCCGTCGGCGTCCTTGAGGAACAGCGCGTGCCGCAGCTGGTTCACCTTGTCCGGGCCGATGGTGCGCTTGGCGACCAGGCCGGACCACCAGGCGATGGTGGCCGGCGACCCGCCGAAGAACCCGACGCCGGACCCGGCGAAGGTGATCTTCGAGGTGGAGCCGAAGACGAACGCGCGGTCCGCGTTGCCCGCCTCGGTGCACAGCGCGAGCACGTCGGCCAGTACCGGCTCGTCCTCGGTCAGGTGGTGCACGGCGTAGGCGTTGTCCCAGAAGATCCGGAAGTCCGGCGCCGCGGTGGTCATGGTGGCCAGCCGGCGCACGGTGTCGTCGGAGTAGGTGATGCCGGTCGGGTTCGAGTACTTCGGCACGCACCAGATGCCCTTGATCCCGGCGTCCTCGGCGACCAGGCGCTCGACGACGTCCATGTCCGGGCCGTCCTCGTTCATCGGCACCTGGATCAGCTCGATGCCGAACCGCTGGGCGAGGTGGAAGTGCCGGTCGTAGCCCGGGACCGGGCAGAGCATCGCGACGCGCGGCTCGTCGGCCCAGCGGCGCTCGCCGCCCGGCAGCACGCTGAGCAGGGAATGCACCACGGCGTCGTGCATCAGCTCAAGGCTCGAGTTGCCCACGGCGAGCAGCTGGTCCACCGGGACCTGCAACGCTTCGGCGAACACGCGGCGCAGCTCCGGCAGGCCCTTGGCGCCGCCGCCGTAGTTGCGGGTGTCCGTGCCGTCTTCGGCCTTGTACTGGCCGTTGGGCAGCGTGAGCAGGTCCGCGGAGAGCTCGAGCTGCCGGGGGGACGGCTTGCCACGGGTAATGTCCAGAGAGAGGCCGCGGTCGACGAGCGCCGCGTAGTCACGGCGGGCGGTGTCGACGTCGACGGGAGCAGTGGTCATGGACACCACGCTAAACCGCGCGTCACTATCATTTCCGATGACCCCCTGTCCAGGGTCTAGCGTGGGGCGCGTGCTTCTGATGGTTCATGCCGATCAGCGTCAGTTCTCGGTGCGCGACCCCTCGGCCTGGGTGCCGGGTGACGGCGGGTGGACCGGTGAAGCGGTGACCTCCCACCGGATCGCGGTCGAGCCGTTCTCACTGGCCGTGGCCACGGCACGGTCCGATCTGGTCGAGGCGGCGGTCTCGGTCCACGCCGCGCGGCCCGCCGTCCCGGACAGCGCGGAGCACGTGGTGGAGGCCGATCTGGAGGTCCGCGGCGCCACCCTTACCGTCGCCGGCCCCTCGGATTACCGGAGCCAGGAGCACCACTTGCCCGTCGAACCCGGGCACTACCGGGTTCGGGTGTCCTATGTGGAGAGTGGCCCGCCGGACGCGGAGTGGAACGACTTCGAGTACGGCGCGCACTTCCGCTACGTCATTGACCTGTGGCCGTCCGCGGACCCGGCGCCGGTCGTCGTGGTGCGCCAGGGCGCCGGGGTCTGGGACGGCTAGAGCGCGTCCAGGCCGGTGATCTTCCACTTCCCGTCGGCGCGGTGGGCGGTGACACCGAGCTGCGCCACCGCCGACTGCGGTGCCCCGCCGCCCGGGGTGATGGTCTGCTGGTCGAGGAAGAGCAGCAGCGACGCGTCGTCGCCGTGCAGTGTGCGGACGCCGATGGACCGGATCGTGGTGGTACGGATCAGTTTCCCGGCCGCGGCGCGCTTGCCCGCCGCCGCGAACTGGGTCCGGTACTGGTCCACGGCGGCGCCGGTGAGGACGTCGGCGGCGGCGCGGGTGGTGCGGCCGAGATCGCCGTAGTCGTAGGAGAACACGGCTTTCACGCCCGCATTCACTTGATCACACAGCTCGGCGGTGGCGGGCTGGTCGACCAGCGCCGCGTTGTCCTCGGGCTGCAGAGCCGAGGCCTGCACGGCGAACCACACCGCGCACGCGAGCGCCACCACCGCGACGGCCGCGACGATCGGCAGCGCCCGTCCTTTCACGAGCCCATTGCCTTTCACGAGCCGACCGCCTGCACCGCGCCGACCTTCCAGGCGTCGCCGACGCGGGCGAAGTCCACCGTGAGCCGGGACTGCTTCGGCACCGGCGCGGCGCCGGCCGAGCCGACCCGGACGTCGAGGACCGCGATCAGCCGCGCCGTGCCCGCCGCCGGGTCCAGCTCCGTCACGGCGGCCTGGA
>DASXYS010000108.1:0-57158 GCA_036502365.1 Amycolatopsis sp. | reverse complement strand
AACGTCGCCGCGCTGGTCTACGTCACGGCGTTCGCGCCGGACAAGGGCGAGTCGGTGAACACCCTGATCGCCGACCCGCCGCCGGGCGCCCCGGTCCCGCCGATCCTGCCCCCGCAGGACGGTTTCCTGTTCCTGGACCGGGAGAAGTTCCACGAATCGTTCGCCGGGGACCTGCCCGCGGACCGCGCGGCGTTCCTGGCCGACGCGCAGGTTCCGTGGGGCGTCGAGGCACTGGCCGGGGTCGTGGGCGAGCCGGCCTGGCGGGTCAAGCCCACCTGGTACCTGGTCGTCACCGACGACCGGATGATCCCGCCGCCGGCCCAGCGCGCGATGGCCGAACGGGCCGGGGCCACCGTCGTCGAGGTGCCCGGCAGCCACGCGATCTACGAGTCGCAGCCGGGCCACGTCGCCGACCTCGTCAAGCAGGCCGCGGCAGCGCTCTGACCGCCCGGTGCCCGCCTCGCGTGAGGCGGGCACCGCACGGCTCAGCCTTTCAGGCTCTGGTTGAGGAAGTCGAGCAACGGCGCGGCGACGTTCGAGGACGTCCACTGCAGCGCGCTCTTGGTGTCACCGGTGAAGGACAGGTCGCCGTGCCCGGCGCCCTCGACGACGTACCGGGTGCTCTTCACCCCGGCCGCCCGCAAAGCGTTCTGCAGCATGAGGGTCTGGCTGGGCGAGATCAGCGTGTCGGCGCTGCCGTGGAAGATCACGAACGGCGGATCGTTCGGCTTGATGTGGGTGACCGGGTCGGCCGCGGCGATGGTCGCCGGGGTGGCCGACGCCGGCTGGGTGCTGCCCGGCCCGTTCACGTACTTCCCCACGACGGTCATCAGCCCGGCCGCCGCCTGCTGGGACGCGGCGTCGTAGTCCGACTCCAGCTTGGACAGGTCGGACGCGCCGAACTTGTCGACCACGGCCTGCACCTCGCTGCTCTGGTCGAGGTTGTCCCCGAGGTCGTACTGCTTGTCGCCGTTGGTCACCCCCACCATCGCGACCAGGTAGCCGCCGGCCGAGTCACCCCAGACGCCCACCTTGCCCGGGTCGATCCGATAGGTCGACGCGTGCGCCCGCAGGTACCGGATGGCCGACTTCACGTCGGCGATGCTGTCGGTGTACGTCGCGCCGTCGGGCTGCACCCGGTACTGGATGCTCGCGACGACGAACCCGGCGTCCGCGGCGTAGGTGCGCAGCGGGAGGTTGCCCTGCTTGTCCGCCTGGACGAAACCGCCGCCGGGCACGTAGACCACCAGCGGCTTCGGCCCGGGGGTCCGCGGCACCTGGATGTCCATCAGGAGCTGCTTGGTCTGGCCGTTGGCGAGCTTCGGCGCGGCGAACGCGACGTTTTCCGTGGTGTCCACCTGGACTTTCCCGCATTGGATCTGCTGGGCCGGGTCCGGCTTGAGCACCGTGCTGGTGCTGGTGTCCACCGGGACCACCAGCTTCACCTGGGGAGCGGCTGCCCCGGCCGGGCCCGCCCCGGCCGCACCGGGCGGGTTGGCCGGCGCCGGGCTGCTCGGGCAGGTGGACGACGAGGTGGACGGGCCGGTCGGTGACGAGCTGGGGGAAGCCCCGGTCGAGCCGCCCGAACACGCGGCGACGGCGAGCGCCGCCACCACGGCGAGCGCGCCCAGGGACAGCCTGGCTGATCGCATGAGGGACTCCTGGTGATGACATGGGTTGCGCGGTACCGGAAAACGGCGGCCGACGAGGGACAAGTCAACCGAATACAGCCGACTCACAGCCTGCCCGTTCCGGTGAAATCTCACCCGGACGAGCAGTCCCGCCAGATCGTTAACCATTCAACTATCAGTTGACCATACCAGCGGTACCGGCGATCGGCAGGTGCAGCGCGGAGAGATCACAGTCGACCAGGTAACCGGCCGCGTCCGGGTTGCGGTCGTAACGGGGGTAGGCTCCGCCCGAGACCTGGAGCCGGATGCGGTGCCCGGCACGGAAACGATGGGCGCACGGGCTGGTCTCGAGGTCCAGCTCGGCCACTCCGTCGGTGGCGGCGGTGGCGCTGCCGGACCGGCGGAAAACCTCGGAGATGTTCCACGACCGGCCGCGAGTGTCCACATCGCACACCCGCACGAAGACGCCGTTGCCCGCGTGGTGGCCGGGCAGGGCCAGGTGCAGCCGCGCCGGGCCGAACACCTCCACGTCCGCCGGCAGCGGGGCCGAGGTGAAGGTGATCACGTCCGCCCGCGCTTCCAGCTCGCGGTTGTCGACGCTGCCCGCGCCGGGTGACATGTGGTGCCCGCCTGCCGCGGGGGTGGGATCGGCGGGGTCGTAATGAAATTCGACCAGGCGGGATTCACCCGGGCCCTCGGCGCGGGTTTCGGGGAGCGAGCCGTCCGCGCTCGGATACAGCGTCCAGTCGACGGTTTCCGGCGGCCAGCTAGGCAGGCTGCGCCACTCGCCGGCACCGGTGACGTACACCCGGACCTTCGAGTCCCGGCGCGCGCCCGTTTTCCCGAGGTGGCAGCCGAACCAGGCCAGTGCCTCCGCGTCGGCCACCTTCGCCGCCTTGACCGCCGTGTCGAGGTGGGTCCACGGTCCCACGGTCAGGCCGACCTCGGAATTGTGCGCCGAGAGCGCGGCATACTGCTCCAGGGTCTGGTCGAGGAAAACGTCGCGCCACCCGCCGATGAGCAGGGTCGGGACGGTGACGCCGGCCAGCACGGACGTGGCCCGATACGAATCCCAGAACGGGTCCTGGAGGTCTTCGTGGGCCAGCCACTCGGAAAACCACGCGCCGCGCCCGTTCAGCGCGGCCGCCGCGGCATCGGCGGCCGAAGACGGGCGGCTGAGCGCGGCCGCCGTCCGCCGGCGCGCGGCGACCATCTCGCGCAGCCCACGGAACCCTCCGGCCCCCTGGGCCTCGACCGCCGCGCTCCAGCCCAGGAAGTCGGCCAGCGCGAGGGCGCCGCCGCCGCGGACCGCCCGGGCGAAGTCGTGCGGTCCCACCAGGACGACGCAGGCGCGCAGCTCGGGTGGCGGGTCCCGGAGCAGCGCCCACTGCGTCCAGCCGAGGTAGGAGCCGCCCAAGGTGGCCAGCCGCCCGTCGAACCAGGGCTGCGCCCGCAGCCAGGCCACCGCGTCCTGGGCGTCCGATGCTTCCTGGGTGATCGGCCGGAACTGCCCGGTCGAGCCGCCGGTGCCCCGGACGCTCTGCACGACGACGTGGTACCCGCGCCCGGCCAGCATCCGGCCGTGGAAAAGGCTTTCCGGCACCCCTCGGCCGTAGGGCGACCTGACGAGCACCGTTCCCAGCGCGTCGCCCACCGGCGCGTAGTGGTCGGTTGCCAGGACGGCGCCGTCCCGTGTGGACACTTCGAGGCCGCGCTCGACGGTGTACCGGTGCCGGGCGGGTTCCAGGCCGACCAGCTTGCTCTGGACGCGGTCCACCGCCCGGGCCAGCCACCCGGCGGTTCTGTTCTGGGGCATGTGTTCTCCTTCGAACCGTGCCCGCTCCTCAGCCGCGCGGACCCGCTATAGTAGATGAGTAGTCTACTAGTTGACGAAATGAGCTGACCATGGCGGACGGCGAGGCAGCCGCGATCACCTGGGATCAGTGGCGAGCGGCACGCCCCGATCTCGACCTGGCCCCGATGACGTTGTTCGGCGGGCTCAAACGCGCCCACGCCATGCTCGAACTGCTGCTCGAACCGGTATTCGAGACCTCGCCGATCAGCTCGGCCGAGTTCGACGTGCTGTTCCACCTGCGGCACGCGCCGTCCCCGGTGATCGCCCGCCGGCTGGCCCAGACCATGGACAAGTCCGCGGCCGCGCTGAGCAAGACCTTGACCAAGCTGGAGCAGCGCGGGCTGGTCCAGCGGGTGGCGAACCCGGCGGACAAGCGCAGCGCGCTGGTCACGATCAGCGAGCAGGGCGCGGCCGCGGTCGACGAGGTCATGCCCCGCCGCCTGGTGCTCGAGGACGAGGCCATCGCGACGCTGACCGACCGGCAGCGCGCCGACGTGGCCCGCGCCTTCCGTGTGATCGGCAACGCGCTGGGGTCCACGGCCCGGGTGCGCGGCTGACCGTCACCACGCGTAGGCGTTCCTGGTGCCGGGCGAAACCGGCGCCGTCCCGGCGGTAGAGCACGGCGGGCCGGGCGTGGTCCGTGTGCGCCCCGGAGGTCGCCAAGCGGAAGCGTTCCGGCAAACCCGGTGACACCGTGAAACCCTCTCCTTTCTTCATGCGTATTGTTGGAACAAAGTTCCAGCCAGTTCAGGACGGAGCCCATGGCGACGAGGAAGCAGCGCACCGAACGACGCGCGGACGCGCTCTCGAAGGAGCGGATCGTCGAGGCGGCGATCGAGATCCTCGACACCGAAGGCGAACGCGCGCTGACCTTCCGCGCGCTCACCCAGCGCCTGGCCACCGGGCCCGGGGCGATCTACTGGCACGTCGAGAACAAAGGTGACCTGCTCGCGGCGGCCACCAGCCACGTCATCGCCCACGTGATGACCGACGTGCCCGCCGGCACCGAGCCGCGCGAGGCGATCCGCACCATGGCGCTGGGGCTGTTCGACGCGATCGACGCGCACCCCTGGGTGGGTGCCCAGCTCGCCGGTGAGCCGTGGCAGTTCGCGATGCTGCAGCTCTTCGAAGGCATCGGCGGCCGGCTCATGGCGCTCGGCGTGCCTGGATCGGCGCAGTTCGACGCCGCGTCCGCACTCGTGAACTACGCCCTAGGCGTCGCTGGGCAGAACGCCGCGAACGCCCGGCTGGTCGCGCCCGGGAGGGACCGGACAGCCTTCCTTTCGGGCGTTGCCGACCAGTGGGTGCAGCTCGACCCCGCGGAGTACCCGTTTGTGCATCAGATCGCGAAGCAGCTGGTCGGGCACGACGACCGCGATCAGTTCCTCGCCGGGGTCGACCTCATCCTGGCCGGCGTCGGCACCCTCGGTTAGGCGCACTCTTCTCCGCGTCACGCGGAGTAGAACAGCTTTTCCGGGGTGTGGACCAGGATCTGGGCCTGGTCGGCCTCGTCCGGCGCCAAGTCCGCCGGCTGGTTGAGCAGCTCGCCGAACCGGAAAGTCCACTCAGGACAGTGTGAGGTTCAGCGGGGCTCGCCGAACCACCGGCCGAATGCCGCTTCCAGACCGTCACCGGTGCTGTCCACGCCCCCGGCCCAGCCCACGTAGCCGTCCGGCCGGACGAGCATCGGCTCGGTGCCGCCCACCACACGGTCGACCCGGTCGGACCAGAGGCCGGCGACTTTGGCGAACGCGTCGGCCGGGTCGAGCAGGAGGCCGCGGCCGGAGCGCAGCAGCTCGTTCACCCGAGCCGCGCCGGCGTCGAGGCCGAGCTCCAGGTCCGGCGCGGGCAGCCCGGCGAGCGGCTGGCCCTCGACGCCGGGCAGCAGGTACCGGATGCCCATCCCGGACAGCATGTCGTCAAGCCGGTACTGGACCTCCGGCAGCTGCGCCAGTGCGGTGAACAGCTCCCGGGTGGCCGTGACCTCCGGGGCGCGGGTGCCTTCCCAGTCCATCAGCAGGCTCTGGGCCTGGACGTTGCGCAGCACCGCCGCGCCGACCGGGTGCCGCTCCGCGTGGTAGCTGTCGAGCAGGCCGTCGGCCGCCTGGCCGCGCACGGCGGCGCCGAGCTTCCAGCCGAGGTTCAGCGCGTCCTGGATCCCGGTGTTCATGCCCTGCGCGCCGAGCGGGAGGTGGACGTGGGCGGCGTCGCCGACCAGGAAGACCCGCCCGTGCCGGTACTGCGCGGCCTGCCGGGCCGCGTTGGTGATGCGGCGGGCGTAGCGCAGTTCGAGCAGTTGCACCCCGAGCCCGAACACCGCGCGCAGCCCGTCGCGGATCTCGTCCTCGGTGATCGGGACCTCCCGGGGCCGCGACCGGCCCGGGCCGCCCATCGCGAGCCGCAGCATCGGCCGGCCTTCCGGGTCGGTGCCGAGCGGGAACAGGTGCGCCCAGTCCCCTTTCCCGTTCCACCGGTGGATCATTGTCTGCTCGACCCCGCTGAGCCGGAGGTCGGCGGCGATCACGGTCGACGTGCCGGCCTGGCCGGGAAACTCGGCCCGCAGCAGCGAGCGCACCGTGCTGCGCCCGCCGTCGGCGGCCACGAGGTAGCCGGAGCGGATCGCGGTGCCGTCGGCGAAGGTCGCGGTGACCCCGTCGCCGTCCTGCTGCAGGCCGGTCAGCTCGTGCTCACGCCGGACGTGGATGCCTTGTCCGGCAAGGTGTTGCTCGAGGAAGCCCTCGACGACCACCTGCGGGATGGACCGCCACGGAAAGCGGTGCCGGGCCTTGGTGAGCGGGAGGTGGATGCCGCCGAAGTGGGCGATGCCGGCCGGGTGGTCCCCGGTGGCCAGCAACGGCTCCAGCAGGCCGCGCTGGTCGAACGCCTCCTGGGTGCGGGACTGCACGCCACCGGCCTTGGACAGGTCGCTGCCCCGTGACAGCTTGTCGACCACGACGGCCGAGGCCCCGGCCAGGCGGAGTTCGTTGGCCACCGTCAATCCGGTGGGGCCCGCGCCGGCGATCAGTACGTCCGTGTCCATGGTTTTCCCCTTGTGCTTCCCGAGTTCGTGTCCGCTCCGGACCAGGCCAAGATTCCCGCCCGCCGACTCGCCGAGCCAGAAACCGACGTGATTGCACCGGTATCCGACACGGGCTACGGTCGCTCCGGTGGAATCCGACTACGACGAGCTGGACCGCCGGCTCGTGCGCGCCCTGCAGATCGACGGACGGGCCCCGTTCAGCACTATTGCCGAGGCGCTTGGCGTGTCGGATCGCACCATCGCCCGCCGATACTCGAAATTACGGTCGGCCGGGGCGCTGCGAGTGCTCGGCGGGGTCGCCCCGACCGCACTGGGCGCGGTGCAGTGGTTCCTCCGGGTGCGCTGCGCGCCCGGAGCGGCGGTGCCGGTCGCCGAAGCGCTGGCCCGCCGCCCCGACACGTCCTGGGTGAGCCTCACTTCGGGCGGCACCGAGATCACTTGCACGGTCGACACCGAGAGCGAGGCCGAAAGCGAAGCGTTGCTGCTGGCCAAACTCCCCCGCACGCAACGCGTCGAGGGTGTCACCGCGCATTCCGTGCTACACGCGTTCTACGGCGGGCCGGACAGCCTGATCGCCAAGCGCGGTTCGCTGAGCCGGGAGGCGGTCGAGCTGCTGCGGCGGCACCCCGAGCTGCCGCACCGGCCGGGACCGGTGCGGCTCGACGACGGCGACCGGAAGCTGCTCGCCGCCCTCGCCGGGGACGGCCGGGCCGGGTTCGAGCAGCTGGCCGCGGCCACCGGCTGGTCGCCGACCACGGTCCGGCGCCGGATGCGGGAGCTGCGCGAATCCGGGGTGCTGTACCTGGACCTCGACGTCGACGGGAGCCTGTTCAGCCTCGGCACCCGGACCATGCTCTGGCTCTCGGTGCCGCCCGCGCACCTGGAGGAGACCGGGAAGGCACTGGCCGGGCACCCGGAGATCGCGTTCGCCGCGGCCACCACCGGGCCGACGAACCTGTACGCGAGCGTGGTCTGCGCCGACCAGCGGGAGCTGTACCGGTACCTGACCACCGGGGTGGCCGCCCTGCCCGCCGTCACGCACATCGAGACGGCACCGGTGATCCGGACCGTCAAACGGGCCGCGAAACAAGGCTGGCCATGAAGCTCAGTACGAGGACACCAGGTCCGCCGGGCTGAGGTCCAGCCGGTACGGCAGTTCGAGCCGGGCGACCTCCTCACCGGTCGCCTCGGCGTCGAGCGTGTACTCGCCGCCGGCCAGGCGGAAGCAGCGGATGCCGGGCGCGCGCGGGTCGATCACCCAGTAGTACGGGCAGCCCGCCTCGGCGAGCCGCGCCGGCTTGAGATGCGTGTCGATGTGGCGGCTGGACGGCGAAATCACTTCGACCGCCAGCACCGGGACGCCGACGAGCGCGCGCTCGGTGAACGTCTCGCGGCGGCCGACCACGACGTCGGGGATCATCACGGTGTACTCGTCGAGCACGACGTCGACCGGGGCCGGCAGGACCTCGCAGTCCGCAGGGCAAACCGGGGTGAGCGCCGCGAGCAGGCGCGCGACCACCCTCTGGTGCAGCGGGCGCGGGGAGGGGCTCACTAGAAGAGTCCCGTCCACCAGTTCATACCGACGTCGCTCATCCGAGATCGTCTCCAGGTCCCGACGGGTGAGACGGTCGCCGTGCGCGAACATCGGGACTACCACCATGCTGCCCCCAGGAGCGGGCCGACCGGAAAACGACTACGCCAGATTAGACGCGCGCACCCGCCACCGCGAGCCGTCACCCGGGGCGATTCGCGCCCATCTGGCCCATCCGGCGGCGCGGCCGCCACGATCAACACTCACGATCCGTGACGAAAAAGCGGAGAAACAACCCCGGTAAGCGCAAGAACCAGACCCGAATACGGCCATTCGAGCACTGTTACAGTATTTCCGAAAACGCCATTCACTGGCACCCAATCCGACACTTGCCGCTCACCTGGCGGACGCTTGAGCTGCGACTATGCTCAAACAAAGCGGCTACCGAAACCCTGCTGAAACGATACCATTGCCCGACGAACGAGGGCTTCGCCGGGTCGGGTTAAACCCGATTTCACCCTTCCGCCCGGCATTCGCTCTGCGTGATTAACCGGACGGCCGGATGCCCGGCTTATCCTGGATTGTCATCGGCCCCATACACACCTTTCGGTGGTGGTCTCATGCCTGCCCCGTCCTCCCCGAGCAAACCGGTCTCCCTCTTCCGGCTCGACGGCACCGCGGCCGAGCACGACCTGCTGGTGTCGCTGACCCCCGAGCAGGTCACCACCGACCTCGCGGTCGACCTCTCGGGCACGACGGCCCGGCTCGTCGCCGGCACCTTCCGCACCGAGATGCCCCAATGGGTCCCGCACGCCGCCGCGCTGACCGGCAACCGGCTGGAGCTGCCCTCGACGCTGCCGTTCGCGGTGCTGCTCGTCCCGCGTCCACCGTGGACATACGCGGTGGCGTGGGGCGCCGGGCACCTGGTGCTGAACGACGAATACGTCGAGCAGGGCTTCGGGCTGCTGTTCGGGATCCGCCGGCTGGACCCGTTCGACCTCGGGCTGGTGGCGAGCGCGGCGCTGGACGTCTCGGCGCGGGCGACGCAGATCTCCATCCCCGGCGGCGGCGAGCTGTCGGCGTTCCGCCTGGAGCCCTACGGCGACCTGGTGAACCGGCTGGCCGGCTCGGCCGACCTGACCGACCTCACCTACGGGCGCGTGACCGGCAAGCGGTACCGGATCCGCGTCGGCAACTCCCTCTGGGCACCGCTGGCGAAGGAGCCGGACGCCTTCCTCGCGGACCTCGACGCGGTGGGCGCGGTCGTCGACGAGCCGGACGCGGAATCGGCGTTGCGGTTCGTGGCGCAGACCCGGCCGCTGGAACGGCACCACCGGCTCCTGCCGACGCTCGAACGGCGGCTCGCCGAGGCCCTGGACGGCGATGCCGGCGAGACCACCACACCGCTCGGCCTGAGCTGGCCCGGGGCCGCGGTGCACGACGCGGAGAACGCCGGCTCGTTCCGGATCACCGGACTCGGGCCGGGCGGGCCGCTGCACGTCGAGGCGCGGCTGGAGCTGGCGCACCTGACCGCCCGGCTGGCCGAGATCCCGGTGGACCGGCGGATCAAGGCCCTGCGCGCAGGGCGCGTGGTCACCTGCGCCGACGAGGCCGGCGAGCAGGAGACCGGCACCCCGCTGCCGGTCGCGCGCTGGCTGGTGTTCGAGACGACCATCGACCACGTCCGGTACGTGTTCCACCAGGGCCGCTGGTACCGGATCGGCGAGACCTACGTCGAGCAGATGCGCGCCCAGGTCGCGGACCTGCTGTCCCGCAAGTACGAGTGGCCGGACGTCACCTGGCGGCCCAGCGGCGAGTCCGACGACGAGAACCGGTACTGCCACCGGGTCGCCGCCGAGCCGGGATTCCTCTGCCTGGACCGGGATTTCGCGACCACGCCGTTGCACCCGAGGTTCGAGCTGTGCGATCTGCTCGGCCCGGAAGACGAGCTGATCCACGTCAAATGGCTCGGCCGGGCCACCGCGGCCAGCCACCTCTACACCCAGGCCCTGGTGTCCGCCGAGGCCCTGCACGACGAGCCGGAAGCCCTCGCGCAGCTCGCCGCCAAGGTGTCGGCCGCCGACCCGGACCGGGTGCTGACCGAGGCGCCGCGCACGGTGGTGCTCGCCGCCGCCGGGCGGGCCTGGCACGTCGACGAGCTGTTCACCCTGTCGCAGATCGCGCTCCTGCGCCTCGACCGCGCGGTGCGGGGCCTTCAGGCGACGCTCCGGTTCGCCGATATCCCGTACGTGCCGAAGCGGACCGCCCGCGCGCAGCCGGCCGCCCGCCGCCGGAAGCGCTAGACCGAACGGCCCTCGGTGCGCCGTTGTTCACTTGGCCGCCGTCACGCCTTAAACGTGGGCGGTAACTTTCCACTGCCCGGCAAACGATGTTCCTGGTGTCTAGGACGGCCTTTCACCGGATGGCCTCCGTGCGGACTGGGGACGCGACAAATGAACAGCGCAGCGAATCCACGCCGGGCACCGAGATTCCAGCTGATCGGCGGCCGCGGGGAAGCGACCCGATGGCGGCTGCTCGGCAGCAACAACGCGTCGCTGGGACTGGGCACGGTCGACTACCGCAGCGGCGACGAGTGCGTGGCGGCCGTCCAGTGGCTCTGCGCGAACCTCGGCCGCATCCGCCTGGAACTGACCCACGACCACGGAATCGACTGGCGCTGGGTGCTGCATGCCGGCAGCGGGCCGATCGCGACCGCGAGCCACGCCTACGGCCGCCGCATCGAGGCGAAGCGGGGCTTCGACCGGTTCTCCCTCGCGGCGGGCGAGGCCGCGGAGTCCGTCGGGGACGGACGGATCATGGACTGGCGCACCAAGTATCCGCTGCCGGGCTGAGGTCACTGCGCGTGCGTTCGTCGGGCATTAACCGGCGCGCCGTCGGGCCGGAAGGCAACCAACCACCCGGCGTTGCCGGGCTCGGCGAGGTTGGGTCACGGCCCCGGAATCCCGAGGTCTAGACCAGACAGAGAGAGTACAACCCATGCGTGCTCGTACTGCCCGGTTCGTGGGCATCACCGCCGCCATCGCCGCCGGCGCCGCCCTTCTCCTCCCGGGCACCGCCGGCGCGGTGCCCGGCCCGAACGGCCTCCCCGAGGTCGTCGCGGCCGTCGGCTCCGACACGATCGCCGACGTCACCAAGGCGATCTTCGACGCCGCCAACGCCGACGCCGCCACCAACACCGACCCCGACAACTACGTCACCGTCCCGCCGGTGCTCGCGTCCGGTGCGTCCTTCGTGGTGCCGGGTGACGCCTTCGACGGCGGCACCACCTACACCAACCCCGGGAACCTCCCGCCCAACGGCTCCGGCGCGGGCAAGACCGCGCTGAACACGGCTGCCGCGGCCGGCAGCGGCTCGATCGACATCGCCCGCTCCTCTTCGGGCCCGTCGTCCAGCGACCCGTCCACCTTCCGCTACTACGGATTCGGCAAGGACGGCGTCTCCTGGGCCGCCTCGTCGACCGGCTCGGGCGCCGGCGTCACCCTGACCCTGCAGCAGCTGCGCGACATCTACAGCGGTGTCATCACCAACTGGAGCGCGGTCGGCGGCGCGAACGCCCCGATCACCGTTTACCTGCCCCAGGCCGGTTCCGGCACGCTGGCGTTCTTCACCGGCACCGTGCTCGGCTTCGACCCGACCACGAAGCCGGTCACCATCAAGCGCATGCAGGAGAACGAGGGCAACACCATCCCGGCCGCCGACCAGGCGACCGCGATCGCGCCGTACTCGGTGGCCCAGTACGTCGCGCAGGGCAACGGCGCGGTGACCGACAAGCGCGCCGGCTTCTTCGAGGGCACCCTGACCGGTGCCGGCTCGGACGGCTCGCCCGTCTCGGGTACCGCCCCGAACCTGGCCCCGGCGTTCGCCGACGGCTTCCTCGGCGCCCGCACGGTGTACTTCGTGCTCGACACTCGTTCGCCCTCGTTCGACGCCGCGCTGAACGTGGTCGGCTTCGACGCGGCCGGCCCGAGCAAGCTGTGCTCCGGCAGCCTTTCCGCCACGCTGATCAAGTTCGGCTTCAAGCCGCTGGCCGCTGACGCCAACGGTGTCACCTGCACGCTCGGCTGACCTGCACCCATCAAGAGAACCGGCCCGGACGGGGTTTCCCGTCCGGGCCGGTTCTGTTGTGCTCCAACGAATTCAGGCCCAGGCCGGCAACAACCGCCACACCGCCGTCGCCGCCAGCACGGCCAGCGCCAGCAACGCCGGAGCGGTGATGACGTAGGTCGAAACCGGGCGCCAGCGGCGGTAGAGCACGGTCGCGCCCGCGGCCGCGGCGGCGAACCCGCCGAAGGACAGGATCAGCTGGGCCCACGCACCGCTGTCGCCGGTCCGGCCGTCCTGCGCGTCCGCCCGGCCGTTCTGGGGCGTAGGGCGGAACGGCTTGCCCTCCAGTACGGCGGTGACCACCGTGGCCGACGAGGCCGAGCCCGGCCACCAGCTCGCCGAGGTGACCAGGGTGAGCCGGTCGTTTTCGGTGCGGCCGTAGTCCCGGTCCTCGTTCAGGTCGCGGGTCGCGGTCCCGGTGACGGTGTAGACGGAGCGGCCCTGCGTGGTCGCCACCACGATCTGGTCGCCCTTGGCCAGCCCGCCCAGGTGCCCGAACGGGGCCCCGTAACCGGAATAGCGACCGGCCACCGCGGAGTTCCCGGGCTGGCCGAGCCCCGAGGTCCCCGGGATGTGCCCGGGACCGGACGAAGTCTCGCCGGGTTCGGCGCCTTCGAGCACGACCTGCTGGGCGTGCAGCTTCGGGATCTCCAGCACCGCCACCGGCGAACCGAACTCCGGCGGCTTCGTCACCGGCGCGGCACCGAGCAGGGTCCGGGTCGCGCCCTGCGCCTCCGCCATCGCGGCCCGGATGGTGGACAACGCGGCGCGCTGGTCGTTGTTGGCCAGCATCGGGCCGAGCGCGTACGCGACCAGTCCGAAGCAGACCGCGGTGGTGACCAGCCAGCCCACCGCGGTCACCACCGTCCACTTGGGACTGAACCGGAGCGGGAGGCCCGGATCCGTCGTGGCCGGGGTGGCCGGGGACGGGGTGACGGTCGGCGTGCTCATGCCCGGCCCCGCAGTGTCCGCAGCCGGCGGGCGAACCGGTTCACCCAGGGCGGCAACGGTTTCCCCGCGGTCAGGTAGCCGGTCGAGGACGGCAGCAGCACCAGCGCCACGAGCGCCAGCAGCGGGATCAGCGCCGCCAGCGCGCCCGCGCCCGGGAACAACGGGATCCGGACCCCGTCGGCCAGGTTGCGCGCCGCCTGGACGCTGGCCGCGGTGGGCGCCTTCATCGTGAGGGCGGCGTCCTGCGCCGGGCTGACGGCCGAAGCACCCGAGCCCGGCCCGTTGCCGCCGAGGTCCCCGCTCACCGGGCCGCCGGCCGCGCCCGGTGCGGGCCCGCCGGCGCCGGGGTTCTGCGCCTGCTGCTGCTCGTGGCAGGCCGAGGCGGCGGTGCCCGCGCCCACCTTCGTCGCGGCATCCTGCGCGGCGGAGAGGAGATCGGGCGTCAGCGCCACCATGCCCGGCCCCATGCCGTTCTGGCCGCCGTTGGTGGCGGCCTTCAGGAAGGTCGCGAGCTGGTCCTGCTTCGCCTTCTCGGGCGCGCACGACGCGTCGACGAGCGGGTTCACCGGCGCGGCCATGGATTCCACGAAGGTGAGCGGGTAGGCGTTCGGATCGTCGGCGGCCCCGGTGAGCTGCAGGGAGCCGTCCTTGGCCGGCTTGGCGTGCGCGGCCGCGGCCTGCAGCGTGGCCGGGGTGGGCGCGACGTAGCCGCCCTTGCCGTTCGGCAACGCGACCGGGGTCCAGCCGTATTCGGTCGCCGTGGCCAGGTCGGTGACCACCCAGTTCAGGCAGCCGTTCGCGCACTCGCCCCCGGTGCCGAGGGTGACGTTCGTGACCTGCTTGCGGACGTTGATCCGGCCGGTCTTGGCGTCGACGTTGTGCACGCCGTCGTCACCGAGGTTGAGCGCGTTGAGGTCGCTGACGACCCCGACCGGCTTCCCGTTGCCGGCCAGCGGATCCCCTTGCGGGCTCCGGAAATTTCCGTACGTCCAAGCCGGCAGGCCGGCCAGTTTGGCGCTCAGCGTCAGCGGGACGGAGCCGGGGCCGGATTCGCCGGTGACGCCGTAGAACGTGCTGTCGGAGTGGCCGGCCCTGGCATCGGGCGCCTGGACCGGGCTGGTGGGCCCGCTGATCGCGGCCAGCGCGGGATTGCGGGCCACCAGCGCGGAACCGTTGGTGAAGATGCCGCCCCGGCCGCCGGCGTCGGGCAGCTCGCCGCCCTTGCTCAGCATGTTCGCCACGTCGTCCCAGCTGAATTGCAGGTTCGCGGCCAGCCGGGCGACCAGCGCCGCGCCGCTGTCCGAGCGGTCGGTCGGGGTCCAGCCGACGGCGGCGAGCACGGTGGCGTTGAGCGCCACCGGGACGTAGCTGCGGGCCCGGACGTCCTGGGCGGCCAGCGTGCCGCCGGAGCCGGTGAACACCACGTCGGAGTCGCCCTTGTCGAACGACGTCAGCCCGGTGTCCTCGGTCTCGGCCAGGATGTTGGCCGGTTGCGCCGCTTTCGTCGGCGCGCACAGCAACTGGTTCCAGGCCACCGCCGTCCGGCCGAACCGCTCCGGCATGCTCGCGGTGACCGTGCCGGCGCCCACGCCGCCACAGCCCTGGATCTTCAGCCCCGGGGTGCTCGCGGTGAAGGTGATCGAGCTGTCGTAGACCGTCTGCGCGGCCGTCGCGCCGGCCGGTTTGCCGGTGAGCTTCAGCATCATCGCGCAAGGGTGGGTCTCGTCGCAGGTGTAGGAGTACTGCTTCTTGTCCGGGTTCGCCGGCCACGGGATCGTCGCGCTCGGGTTCAGGGTGGTGAACTCCGGGTCGAAGCTGACGTTCTTCGGCGCGGACGAACCACGCGGCACGTAGGTGTCGAACACGACGGACTGGGTCAGTGCGCTGCGGCCCCGCTCCGATCGCGGTGTCTGGAACGGCGCGCCCGACAGCTCGTCGTTGAAGCTGCCGCAGTAGGCGTTGACCCGGTTCGCGAGCGACGGGTCGGGCACCCAGACGAGCTTCTTCGTCACCGGGTCCAGCTGCGACTTCAGCAGCGAGTCGCGAAGCTGGGCCGGGCAGACGTAGAAGGTCGCGGTGGCGGCGGCGGGCAGGCCCGAGACCGTGATGTGCAGCGGATCGCCGTCCTGCGCGTGCGCGAGGTCGGCGCCACTGGTCTGGACCGTGTAGGTCAGCGGTGGAGTGGTGGTCTGGGCGGACGCGGACGGCACCACCGCGAGTCCCAGCACGGCCAGCAGGCCACTGGCGAACACAAGTACTACCCGTCTCAAGCCGTTCATGGTGCCCAACCTCCCCAGCCGGGTGCGCCCCGTCAACAAAGCAGGGGGAACGCGCGAAGCGGTTCACGAACGCGCCGTCGGGCCTTCGCTGCTCGTCCAACTTCGGCGGGCCGGTGCTCGGAATACTCGCTTCCGTGACTGTCACGACACCCGCTCCGGACGCCTCGCCCCCGGAGCCACTGGCGATCGCCGATGTGCCGTCGAGAGCCGACCGCGCGTTCCGTCGCGTGACCACCGGCGCCGGCCTGTCGGTTCTCGGCCTCCTGGTCGTGATCGGCTTCTTCCTCGTCTACCGCTCGGTTCCGGCCTTCCGGATCAGCGGGTTCGGGTTCTTCTCCACCATCCAGTTCGACGCGGCGTCCGGGCAGCTGGGCGTGCTCGGCCTGATCTACGGCACGATCGTGGTCGCGCTGATCGCGGTGGCGTTCGCGGTGCCGTTGTCGATCCTCGCCGCGCTGTTCATCAGCGACTACGCGAGCGGCCGGATGCGCGGGTTCCTGACCGGGCTGGTGGACCTGCTGGCCGCGATCCCCAGCCTGCTGTACGGGTTGTGGGGCTTCAGCTTCCTGCGGCCCTACATCACGCCGCTCTCGGAGTGGATGACGTCGAACCTGGGCTGGTTCCCGCTGTTCGCGACGAAGCCGGGCGCGGTCCTGTTCAACTCCATGTTCGTCGCCGGGCTGGTCGTCTCGCTGATGGTCATCCCGATCACCACCTCGGTGATCCGCGAGGTGTTCACCCAGACCCCGGCCGGAGAAAAGGAAGCGGCCCTCGCGCTGGGCAGCACGCGCTGGGGCATGGTCCGCACCGTGGTGCTGCCGTTCGGCCGCGGCGGGATCGTCGGCGGCTCGATGCTCGGACTCGGCCGCGCGCTCGGTGAGACCATCGCGGTTTCCCTGCTGCTGCCGCAGGTCCCGGTGGTGACCAGTCACCTGCTCGAGTTCGGCGGCGCGACGATCTCCGGGTTCATCGCCAACAACGCGGGCATGTCCGGGATCGGGCTGAACGGGCTGATGGCGGCCGGGCTGGTGCTGTTCGTCTTCACCCTGGCGACCAACTTCACCGCTTCGGTGATCATCTCCCGCAGCCGCTCCGGAGTGGGAGTGGACGCCTGATGACCACCGTCAAGGACAGCGCAGACACGCTCGGCCCGGACGAGAACACTGTGGACGATCTCAGCTCAGCAGACACAGTGGACACTCCCGAGCGGCCGGCCGCGCCGCCCCCGGTCCGGCGCCGCACCTCGGCCACGACCCCGCAGGACCGCTGGGTCGCGCTGGGCTGCGCGGTGTCGGCGACCCTGCTGACCTGGTTCGTGATGCACGAGCTGCTCACCTCGCCGGGCTGGCTCGCCGACCTCGTCGTCGCCTACCTGCTGTACCTGGCGATGCTGTACCTGGTCACCCGCGACCGGCTCGGGCACCTCGCCGCGACGGACCGGCTGGTGTCGGCCGTCGTGGTCAGCGGCGCCGCCGGCCTGCTGGTGCCGTTGCTGTTCCTGCTCGGCTACATCGTGACGAAGGGCCTGCCGAGCCTGCGCCTGGCGTTCTTCACCCACGACATGTCGTCGGTCGCGCCGACCGATCCCGCGACGGCGACCGGCGGGCTGCACGCGATCGTCGGCACCCTGGAGCAGACCGCGCTCGCGCTGGTGTTCGTGGTCCCGCTCGGGGTGCTGACCGCGGTGTTCCTCAACGAGACCCGGTCGCGGTTCCGCCGCCCGGTGCGGATCTTCGTGGACGCGATGAGCGGCCTTCCCTCGGTGGTGGCCGGCCTGTTCGTCTACGCGGCCCTGATCCTGCCGCCGGTGCAGTCCGGCTTCTCCGGCTTCATGGCGACGCTCGCGTTGACGATGATCATGCTGCCCACCGTCACCCGGACCGTCGACGTGGTGCTGCGGCTGGTGCCGGACGGCCTGCGCGAAGCCTCGCTGGCACTGGGCGCGAGCCGCGCGCGCACGGTGTGGTCGGTGGTGCTGCCGACCGCCCGCACCGGCGTGAGCACCGCCATCATCCTCGGCATTGCCCGGGTGGTCGGCGAAACCGCCCCGCTGCTGTTCACCTCGTTCGGCTCGCTGTCGATGAACTACAACCCGTTCGGCGACCCGCAGGAGAGCCTGCCCCGCTTCGTCTACCGCTACATCAAAGAACCGCTCGCCTCGGCGCAGGAACGCGGGTACATCGGCGCGCTGGTGCTGATCCTGCTGATCTTCGCGCTGTTCGCGCTGACCCGGCTGATCGGCCGCCAACGGTGGTCATCCCGCCGGACCAAACCCAGGAGTGACCGGTGACCGAAATCCTCGACGCCCCCCAGCCCGTGCGCGTGGTCGGCGGGCCGCCACCCGGCGCGGCCACCCTGGAGTCACGCGGGGTGCACGCCTGGTTCGGCGACCGGCTGGTGCTGGAGGACGTCTCGCTCGCCATGCCCGCGCACGAGGTGACCGCGCTGATCGGGCCGTCGGGCTGCGGCAAGTCGACTTTCCTGCGCATCCTCAACCGGATGCACGAGCTGGTGCCCTCGGCCAGTCTGGCGGGCGAGGTGCTGCTGGACGGCGCCGACATCTACGCGGACGGCACCCGGGCCCAGCACGCCCGGCTGCGGATCGGCATGGTCTTCCAGAAGCCAAACCCGTTCCCGGCCATGTCCATTCGCGACAACGTGCTCGCGGGGCTCAAGCTGGCCGGCGTCAAGTGCGGCGACAAGGACGGCCTGGTCGAGCAGAGCCTCGAGCGGGCCGGGCTGTGGCGCGAGGTGCGCGACCGCCTGCACGCCCCCGGCGGCGCGCTGTCCGGCGGCCAGCAGCAGCGGCTGTGCATCGCGCGGTCGCTCGCGGTGCAGCCGAACGTGCTGCTGATGGACGAGCCCTGCTCCGCGCTGGACCCGACCTCCACCCGGCGCATCGAGCAGACGATCGTCGAGATCTCCGACGAGGTCACGGTCGTGATCGTCACGCATAACATGCAGCAGGCCCAACGGGTTTCACACCACTGCGCGTTTTTCCTGGCCGGGGAGAACGAGCCGGGGCGCGTCGTCGAGCACGGGTCCACCGAGCAGATCTTCGGCGAGCCAGAGGACAGCCGCACCCACGACTACGTCAACGGCCGTTTCGGCTGACCGGGAGCCTTTTCTGATGCACCGCAAGAGCTGGCCGGTACTCGGCTGCGCCGCCCTCGTGCTGGCGGCGCAGCTGCTGCTGGCCCCCGCCGCCGAGGCCTTCGTCCAGGTCAACGGATCCGGGTCCACCTACGTCGGGCTCGCCATGAGCGACTGGCAGAACGGCGCCAATTCCCAGGGCATCCCGGTCAACTACAGCGCGCTGGGCTCGCCCGCGGGCGTGAACCAGTACGGCGACCGCACCGTCGACTTCGCCGGCACCGAAGCCGAAGTCAGCTCGCTGCAGGCCGCGGGCGGCGGCGGGCTGAGCGCGAACCAGCGCGGGTACCAGTACGTCCCGGACGTCGCGGGCGCGGTCGCGGTGATGTACAACGTGACCGACGCGGCCGGCCGCCGCGTCGACTCGCTCCACCTGACGCGGGAAACCATCGCGCGGATCTTCTCCCGCGACATCACGCGCTGGAACGACCCGGCGATCACGACCACCAACGGCGGCTTCGCGCTGCCGGACCAGCCGATCACGCTGATCGGGCGCAGCGGCCAATCCGGCACCACGGCGCTGTTCTACGACTTCGTGGCGCACGTCGCGGCCGGCGCGTACAACGCTTTCGTCGGCCGCAACGCCGACAAGGGCATCGGCCCGCTGCCGCCGGGCGTCCGCCCGATCCAGCTGCCCACGATGGGCCCGGACGCGGACTTCTACCGGCTGTTCGCCGACTCCGACCAGATCGCGCAGACCGTCGCCAACGGCAGCGTCCCGTTTTCCATCGGCTACGACGAATTCGGCTACGCCAAGAAGTACAACGCGCCCACCGCATGGGTGGACAACCAGTCCGGCCAGTACACCCTGCCCTACGCCGCGAACATCGCGGCGGCGCTGTCGAAGGCGAACCTGCGCCCGGACCTGAGCCAGGAGCTGTCCGGGGTGTACACCAACCCGAACCCGCTGACGTACCCGATTTCGGCGTACTCCTACCTGATGACGCCGTGCGCGAGCGGGCGCGACACCTGCAAGGGCGGCTACTCCGACGCGTCCAAGACCGACACTATGAACGCCTTCATCGAGCATGTCGCCTGCGACGGCCAGCTCAACATGGCCCGCATCGGGTATTCGCCGCTGCCGCCGAACCTGTCGCAGGAGATGATGAACGCGAACGCCCGCCTCACCGGGCGGCCCGCCAAGCAGCTGAACGCGGGCAACTGCGCCAACCCCACGTTCCACGGCAGCCTCGGCTCCGGCGCCACGGCCCCGCAGGACCCGTTCGCCGGCATGGGCGGGGTCAACGCCCTCACCCACGGCGGCTCCGGCGGCGCCAAACCCAGTGCCAACGGGCCGGGCGCCTCGACCGGTCCCCCGGCCTCCGCGGGCCCCAGTTCCTCCGCACCCGAGGCCACCGACGCCAACGGCGGCTCGACCGATTGGCGCAACGCCGAGCCCACTGCGTACCAGGGCAGCGGTTTCGGCGGCTTCGGCGTCTGGGCCGCCTTGGTCCTGTTCGCGGCGATCTGCGCCCCGCTGCTCCTGCGCGGCATCCGCCGGATCAAGCGGCGCTGACTCCCGTGCGGTCCGATGTAGCACGCACCGCGCGCGCTCCCCTCCCGGCCTCGATAGTCGTGCTCTGACACGGGTCCAGGTCTTGCCGCCGTCGTCGGACCGGAACAGGAAAGCCGGGGGCCGTGGACTTTACGGACTGTGGCTCAGCGAGGACAACGGCCGCGCCTGGTCGCCACTGCCCGGCGCGCTCCTGAGCCCCTCAGCTACGGGACCGCAGAGTCGCCACACCGGCGCCCTCGAGATCGTCGCAGTAGGCGGCCCGCCCGGTCATCGCCATGATCAGGGCGAGGGTAGGCCCGGACACGAGCGGCCCGTCGGCGGGGCCGGTGGTGAAGGGGCCGTCCGTGGCGGCCAGCCGGAGGTCACGGACGCGGCCGCGCGCCAGCACGACCTGATCGGACCCCCCGTAGTACTCGGCCGCCGTGGTCAGGGTGTCGATCGGGACGTCACGGTGGAGGCCCAGCGGACGGCGGATGTCCCCGCCGTGCACGATCACCTCGCCGAGCATCGCCAGTGTCGGCAGCGGTGGTTTCGTGGTGCTCGCGACGCGATCGCGGAACCGGGCGAGCGTCTCGGCCGGGGAGGAGCCCAGCTGCTCGCGCAGCCGCAGCAGCACCTGCTTGTCGAAGTCGAACCGGCAGCGGATCACCCCCGCCAGCCACCGCATCGGGCCGAGGCCGGCCCCCGCGCTCACGTGCGCCAGCACTTCGCGAACGGTGAGCCCTTCGCAGAGCGACGGCGTCGCCCACTGCTCGTCGGTCAGATCGGCGAGATCCTCGGCCAGCGCGGCCCGTTCGGCATGCACCAGCGGCCACAGCTCGGTGGCGCGACGATTGCCGGCCGGCAGTTCGGACACGGTTTCCCCCTGATCGTGGACTGGCTCGCAGCGTAACCGGGTCGCCTCAGGTCACCACCGCCGTTTGGTCACGGCGGTACCGCGGGGCCTCGTGTTCGTTCGCCGCGAGGATCTCGGCCAAGGCGTGCATCGCGTCCCACACGTCGACGTACCGGAGGTAAAGCGGCGCCAGGCCCAGCCGCAGCAGATCGGGGGCCCGGAAGTCACCCACCACTCCCCTGGCGATCAGCGCCTGGCCGAGTTCGTAGGCCTTTTCGTGGCGAAGCGAGACGTGCGAACCCCGTCGTGCGCCTTCACGCGGGGTCACCACGGTCAGCCCGTACTCGCGCAGCCCGTCCGCCATCGTGATCAGGAGATCGCCCAGTGCCAGGGACTTCGCCCGCACGGCCGCCAGGTCCACCCCGTCCCACACGTCGAGGGCGGCTTCCACGGCCACCATCGACAGCACCGGCGGCGTGCCGATCCGCGCCCGCGCCACGCCCTCGGCCGGCTCGTAGGCCCCGGCCAAGCCGAACGGGTCCGCCCGGCCCATCCAGCCGGTCAGGGGCAGATCGGCCGCCGGCTGATGCCGGTGCGGGAGGTACAGCCAGGCCGGGGCCCCGGGCCCGCCGTTGAGGTACTTGTAGGTGCAGCCGACCGCCGCGTCCGCGCCCAGGCCGTCGAGGTCCATCGGCAGCGCACCGGCGGCGTGGCACAGGTCCCAGACGACCACCGCCCCGGCCGCGTGCGCCTTGCGCGTGATTTCCTCGACGTCCCACAGTTCCCCGGTCCGGTAGTCGACGACGCTCAGCGCCACGACCGCGACGTCCGGGCCCACCTCCAGCGCGACCGGGTCGGCCCGGCGGGCCTCGAGCCCGAGCAGGCGCGCGACGGCGTCGGCCAGGTACTGGTCGGTCGGGAAGTTCGCGGCGTCGGTCAGCAGGACGCGGCGGTCCGGCCGCAGCCGCGCGGCCGCGGTGAGCGCCTGGAACAGCTGCACACTGGTCGAGTCCCCGCAGATCGTCTGCCCCGGTGCCGCGCCGATCAGCGCGCCGATCCGGTCGCCGACCCGCTCCGGCAACGTCCACCAGCCGTTGCCGTTCCAGGAGCCGATGAGGTCCTGTCCCCACTGCCGGTTCACCGCGTCCAGCACCGCCGCCTGCACCCCGGAGGGCAGCGCACCGAGCGAGTTGCCGTCCAGGTAGACGACGCCTTCCGGCACCGTGAACCGCGCCCGCGCGAACGCCAAGGGATCGCGGGCGTCCAGCGCCTCGGCGGCCGTGCGATCTTCTGGACCGAGAGTCATGCGGCCCATCGTGACACAGGAGTTTTCGCCGCCGTTTACTTGCCGAACCCGGCGGTGCGACCGGTGACGAGGTAACGCGGAACGCCTCCTGGCCGGCCACATCGGAAGGACCCGGTGACGCCGGCCGACGATCCCGAAGTCTTCGGCCGACTAGGGTTTCGCGGGGCCGGCCGAGGCGCGGGCCATCAGTTCGACGGGCAGGACCACGGCCTTCGCCGGTGCCTCCGGGGAGCCGATGCGTTCCAGCAGCAGCCGCGCGGCTTCCCGGCCGATCTCGTAGTGCGGGATCCGGATGGTGGTGAGCGGCGGCCGCTGGCGGTCGGCGAACGGCATGTCGTTGAAGCCCGTCACCGACACGTCGTCCGGCACCGAGCGGCCCAGCTCCGCCAGCGCGGAGTAACAGCCGAGCGCGATCAGGTCGTTGCCCGCCAGCACCGCGGTCAGATCGGGGTTCGCGGCGAACAGGTCCAGCGTCGCGGCGTGGCCCGCCGCTTCGGTGAACGCCTCGGCGAACGCGACCGACTGCGCGGCCCGGTCGAGTCCGAGCGAGGTCGTGGCGTCGAGGTACGCGCGGTAGCGCTCCCAGCCGGTGGACGCCTCGCGCGGGCCGGCCACGTGCCCGATCCGGGTGTGCCCCAGGCCGGCCAGGTGCCGCACGAGAAGGTGGACGCCCGCCGCGTTGTCCGCGGTCACCGAAGGCGCACCGCCGCCGTCGATGCGGCGGTTGACGAGCACCGTCGGCACCGGCGAGGCGGGCAGGGTGTCGTCGCGGCGGCTGGTGGCCAGGATGAAGCCGTCGGTCTGGCGGCCGCGCATCGCGGCGACCAGCTCGCGCTCGCGCTCCGGATCGCCGTCGGTGTTGCCGAGCAGGGCCATGTACCCGGCCTCCCGGAGACCGTCCTCGATCCCGCGGACGATCGGCGGGAACACCGGGTTGCGCAGGTCGGGGATGATCACCCCGGCGACCGAGGACGTGCGGGTGCGCAGGCTCCGCGCCGCGGAGTTGGGCGCGTAGCCCAGCGCCCGCGCCGCCTCGTGCACCCGGCCGGCGGTCCGCACGTTCACCATGGCGCGGGTGGCCGGGTTCAGCGCCCGGCTCGCGGTGGCGGCGTGCACCCCCGCCCGCTCGGCGACGTCCTTGATCGTCGGTGCCCTGTCCATCCGGCCAGCATAGAGAGCAGACACGTCACCAGGTGACGGCGACATACTTGGACTCGGTGTACTCCGGCAGGCCCTCGTCCCCGCCCTCACGGCCCCGCTCTGCTTGACCCCGCCGAACGGCGCCGCCGGCTCCGAGACCAGGCCACGGTTGAGCCCGACCATGCCGGATTCCAGTGCCTCGGCCAACCGCAGCCCGCGAGCCGGTGTACACATAGGACACCAGACTGCGCTCGGTGTTGTTGGTCATCGGGCGTCCGTCAGGCATCGGCGGCCGCCAGACCATCGGTGACGTCGGCGTCCTCGGACACCAGCTTCAGCCCGGAACGGCGGGCCTGCTCCTCGATCAGCACGGCGAAGTCCTGCTCCACCAGGCCCGCGCCGACCGCGGACGACACGAGCTGCGCCGCCGCCGACGCGACCGGCATGGGCGCCTCCAGTGCGCGCGCGGCCGCGAGGCCGAGATCGAAATCCTTGCGCAGCAACGGCATGGTGAACGTCGGGGTGAAGTCCAGGTTCACCAGCGCCGGCGTTTTGTACTGGCTGAAGACCGAGCCCATCACCGACGCGTTGAGGAACGTCATGAACGCCTCGCGGCTCACACCGCCCTTCTCCGCCAGCACCGTGATCTCGGCCAGCGACTGGATCACCACGCCGAGGAACACGTTGTGGCAGATCTTCACCAGGCGCGCGACCTCGCCGTCGCCGACGTAGGTCACGCCGGAGCCGAGTGCGTCCAGCAGCGGCCGGACCTCGTCGAACACCGCCCGCGGACCGGACGCCGCGAGCGTCAGCTTCCCCGAGGCCACCACCTTCGGGTTACCGCTCACCGGCGCGGCCAGCAGCGCGGCACCGCGCTTGGCCGCCTCGAGCCGTACCAGGGCGGAGGCCTCGGCGGACACCGTGGACGAATCGATGAGCACCTTCGGCGCCTGCGCCGGGTCGGTGAACAGACCGCCCTCGCCGGAAGTCACCTGCTCGAGGTCCGCCGAAGCCGAAACCATGGAGAACACCACATCACGTCCGGCGAGGTCGACCGGCCGGTCGGCCACCACCGCTCCGGCCGCGACCAGCTCTTCGGCCTTGGCCCGCGTGCGGTTGTACACCGCGACGTCGTAACCGGCGTCGAGCAGCCGGCGCACGAGCGCGGCACCCATCCGTCCGGCACCGATCCAGCCGACCGTGGTGGACCCGGGGTTCGAGGTCACCATGACAAACACCTCCGTCTGCAATCGTTTGCATCATTGTCTGGCTCCAGCTGACCGATAGTCAAGTGAGAGCTGGGACTCATCGCTGCAAACGTCTGTATCTCCGAGGCGTAAAAGGCGGCGCACTCGGCCAAGCTGGGTACGGTTCAGGCCCTCGGTCCCGCGGTCCGCCGCGTCCACCAAACCGGGCAACGTCCTCGCCTATCGATGCGCGCCGGCAGCCCGCCGAGCCGGACCGGTCCTCGCGTCGAACTTCACCTAGGCACGGGAGCCCATCTGGACCTTTACAACGTTGTTCCAACGATGTAAAAATCATCGGGCACCGGATCGGCAGGTCAAGGAACAGGTCTGTCGAGCCGGTTTTCCGACTCCTCCACCGTCCCCGAGCCGGACGAACGCTGACGTCTGCATTCAGCGCGGCACCCGGCTAGCCGAAGTTCCTGCGAGCGGCGCAAGCCGAACAGGAGTGCCTGCCATGAAACGTCTGCGGAACATCCTGCTGTCCGTCGCGCTCATGCTCACCGGCCTGGCTTTCGCCGGGGCCTCGGCGGGCGCCGCGTCATCCCTGCCGTGCGATATCTACGGCTCCGCCGGCACGCCCTGCGTGGGAGCACACAGCACCGTGCGGGCGCTCTTCGCCGCCTACAACGGCCCGCTCTACCAGGTGCGCCGCGCAGACGGAGCCACGACCGACATCGGGCTGCTCTCGCCGGGCGGCATCGCGAACGGGGCCGCGCAGGACTCGTTCTGCGCCAACACGTCCTGCATCATCTCCGAGATCTACGACCAGTCGCCGCGGCACAACGACCTCACCATCGAGGCGGCCGGCGGGGCCGGTGCGGCCGACGTCGGAGCCCCGGCCGACGCGCTCCCGATCAGCATCGGCGGGCACACCGCGTACGGCGTGGAAATCACCTCGGGCATGGGCTACCGGGACAACAGCACAAGCGGCGTCGCCGTCAACGGCCAGCCCGAAGGCATGTACATGGTGGCTTCCGCGACCCATGTGAACGGCGGCTGCTGCTTCGACTACGGCAACGCCGAGACGAACAACCAGGACACCGGCGACGGCCACATGGACGCGGTGTACCTCGGGTTGCGCTGCGAATTCGGCAACTGCAACGGATCCGGCCCCTGGGTGGCGGCCGACCTCGAGAACGGGCTCTTCCAGTCCAACACCGGCAGCAACGCCGGCGACCCCGGCCCCGGCGCGACCCCGTACGTCACGGCGATGCTGAGCAACAACGGCCAGGACCACTTCACCCTCAAGCGGGGCGACGCGCAGACCGGTGCCCTGACCACGACCTACTCGGGCTCCGAGCCGACCGTCCGGAACACCTACTCGCCGCTGCACCAGGAGGGCTCGATCGTCCTCGGCACCGGCGGCGACAACAGCAATGCCGACGTCGGCTCGTTCTTCGAAGGCGTGATGACCGCCGGGGTGCCGACCGACGCCGCCGACAGCGCCGTGCAGTCCAGCATCGTCTCCGCCGGCTACGGCGGTTCGAACGGCGTCGCCGGCGGCACGCTCACCCCCGGCTCGTCGATCTCCCTGCGCGCGACCACCGCTTGCTGCACCACCCGCTACCTGCGGCACTCCGGCGGCGACGCGGTCACTTCGGTGATCACGGCGGACAGTTCCGCCTTGGACAAGAACGACTCCACCTGGATCGTCCGGCGGGGCCTGGCCAACAACTCCTGCCTCTCGTTCGAATCGAAGAACTATCCCGGCGATTACCTCCGCCATTCGAACTACCAGCTGCACCGGCAGCCCGACGACGGCAGCGCCCTGCTGACCAACGACGCCACCTTCTGCCCGGCGTCCGGCAACAGTGGCTCCTACACCTCGTTCCAGTCGAACAACTATCCGGGCTACTACCTCAGGCACTACGAAAGCACCGTCTACATCGCACACAACGGTGGCAGCAACCCTTGGGACACCACGACGTTGTGGGCCGAGGACACCACCTGGGAAGTGGCCCAGCCCTGGGCGTGACCCGGTCAGCCAAGCAGCGTGTTGAGTTCTTCGTGGGCGCGGTCGAGGGCCCGTTCCCCGGCCGCGTCGACGACAACCGCGCGCATCATCTCGTTGAGGATCGCGGCGATCTTCGGCCACCGCGGATCGGCGGGCAGGGAGCGGGCGCTGCCGTGCGCGGCTTCGAGCACCGCGTAGTACGGCGCGACGGCCTGGACCTCGGGCGCCGCCCACGAATCCCGCCGGGTCGCCGAGCCGCCGGCCAGCGCGGTCCGCACGTCCATCTCGTGTGTCGTCAGCCGGCGGATCAGGTCGGCCGACCGCCGCGGGTCCTTGGCACCGGCCGGGACCGCGAGCACCCAGTAGGCGTTGATGGTGACCGCGCCGGCCGGTCCGCTCGGCGTCGGCGCGCAGCCGACGAGGCCGTGCGTCGGCGAGTCCGCATCGGCGGACAACGCGGCGAATCCGCACCAGTTCACCATCATCGCGGCTTCACCCGCGGCGAAGCGCACCCCGGACTCGACGCTGTCCCATCCCGCCGCCGCGGGATCGACCACCCTGCTGACGTGCCAGAGGTCGTGCAGGAAGCCGATCGCCTCGCGCGCGGCGAGTGAGTCCAAACCGGACTTCCCGGCCACGATCAGCTCCCCGCCGCGGCTCCACAGATGAGTCAGGAAGTCGTACACATTGTTGTGCTCGTCCGGGAATCCCGCTTGGACAGTGCCGCGCAGGCCCTCGACCGGGCGGTCGAACCACAGCGCCTGGTCACGGAACTCGGCCCAGGTCGTCGCCGGCGCCAGCGGATAGCCGAACCGCTCGCGGAAGCCCGCCTGCTCGGCTTCGCTCTCGTACAGATCCTTGCGGTAGACCAGCAACATCGGGCCGTCGTGATAGGCGACGCCGTAGTTCCGCCCGTCGGGCCCTGTCTGCAACGCCCGCAACGACGCCACCCAGGCCGACGGCCAGCCCTCCGGCGGTGTGTCCCCGAACTCGAGCGGCACGAGCTTGCCCGACTCGATCAGCGAGGGCAGCCAGTCGGTGATGAGCAGCAGCACGTCGTAGTCCCCGGAGGTCGCGCCGTCCTCGTCGAGCACGATCCGCTGCAGGTCGCCGATCTCGACGAGTTCGAACCCGGCCGGCTCGGCGATCGCGCCGAGCTGGGCGGTGAACGCGCGCTCGAACCCGTCGAACTTCCGCCCGAGCACCTTCAGTGCCGTTGTGCCGGCCATGACCGCTCCCATCGCTCAATCGTTTGACTGTTCCTATCACGTGGTGATGTCATGGGGGAAGACACCGACCGGATTCCGAGGGAGCGACCCGTGCTGGACCTGTTCACCCCGATCGCGGCGGCGTGCGAGCTGAGCATCCCCGAGGCGCACCGGCGCCCGGTGGGGGTGATCGGCGCGGGCGCCATCGTCCAGGTCGCCCACCTTCCGGCCTACCGCCGCTACGGCGTGCCCGTGGCCGCGATCTGCGACCTCGACCCCGCGCGGGCCGAAGAGGTGCGGGCCCGGTTCGACCTGCCCGCCGTGCGGACCGTGGACGAGCTGCTGTCGGACCCGGCCATCGAGGTGGTGGACATCGCCGTGGTCCCGCATGCGCAGCCCGCGCTGGCCGAGCGTGCGCTGCGGGCCGGAAAGCACGTGCTGGCACAGAAACCGCTCGCCGAAGACAGTGCGACGGCGAGCCGGCTGGCCGGCATCGCCGACGAAACCGGGCGCGCGCTCGTGGTCAATCACCAGATGCGCTACGGCGAAGGGATGGCCGCCGCCCGGGCGATCGCCGAGGCCGGCTGGCTCGGCGAGGTCACCACCGTGACCTTCGACGTGGACATCAGCACCGACTGGTCGGCCTGGGACTGGCTGCTGAACTCCCCCAAGCTCGACCTCTTCTACCACTCGATCCACTACTTCGACACGATCCGCGCGCTCTTCGGCTCTCCGGAACGGGTGTTCTGCGCCGGCGCCAAGCGCCCCGGCCAGGCCGCCGCCGGCGAGACCCGCACGATGACGACCATGCTCTGGCCCGACGGCCGCCGCGCGCTCGTGCACGTCAACCACGAGAACCTCACCGGCGACCACCAGGCCCGGTTCCGGATCGACGGGTCGGCGGGCAGCGTGCGCGGGACCGTGGGCCTGTTGTATGACTATCCGGACGGCCGTCCCGACACGCTGGAGGTGCAGAGCACCGTGCTCCCGACCGACGGGTGGGTACCCTATCCGGTGACCTCCCGATGGATCCCGGACGCCTTCGCCGGGCCGATGCGCGCTTTGCTGTCCTCGATCGCCGGCGGCCCCACGGCGCCGACGCACGCCGCGGACGCGGTGGAAACGGTCCGGCTGGTCGAGGCCTGTTACGCGGCCATGGCCACCGGCGAGACGCAGAAGCTCGGATGACCAGCGCGAAGCGCGTGACGCTCACGGACGTCGCGAAACTGGCCCGGGTGGACAAGTCCGTGGTGTCGCGGGTGATCAACGACGACGACCGGCTGGTGATCAAGCCGGAGACGCGCGACCGCGTGCTGGCGGCGATCCAGGAGCTGGACTATCACCCGAACGCCGCCGCGCGGAGCCTCCGCACGGCCCAGTCCGGCACCTACGGGCTGCTCATCCCCGATTTCGCGAACCCGATCTACGCGGAGATCATCAAGGGCGCGGAGCAGGTGGCCGCCGCGCGGGACACGGTGCTGCTCACCGGCACCGTGCACGAGGACCACCCGGAACGGTACGTCCGAATGCTCGCGTCCGGCCGCGTCGAGGGCCTGCTGCTGGCCTCCGACAAGCTTTCCGCGAAGGCGATCGAAGCGCTGCGCCACACCGGCCGCCCCATCGTCTCGGTCAACCAGCGGGTGCCCGGGGTCGAGCGGATGATCCTCGCCGACGACGAACGGGCGAGCGCGCTGGTCGTGCGGCACCTGACCGAGCTGGGACACGAGCGGATCGCGCACATCCGCGGCCCGCGCAACAGCGACACGGCCCGCCGCCGGCTGAACGGCTACCGGGGCGCGCTCCGGGCCGGCGGGCTGACCCCGGACCCGGCGCTGGTGGCCGGGGACGGCTACACCAGCGAGACCGGCGCCGAGGCGATGCGGGAGCTGCTCGCCCTGCCCGAGCCGCCCACGGCGGTGCTGGTGGCGAACGTGGCGGCCGCCGTCGGGGCGCTGAGCGCGGCCCGGCAGCTGGGGGTGCGGGTGCCGGAAGACGTGTCGGTGGCGACGATCCACGACATCCCGCTGGCCGCGAACCTGGCTCCGGCGCTCACCACCGTGCGCATGCCGCTGGCGGAAATGGGCCGCCAGGGCATGCTCGCCCTCTTCGGCGAGGACTCCGGCAGCGGCCGCACGGTGGTGCGCACCGAAACCGAGCTGATCGTGCGGGACAGCACCTCAGCGCGAGCCTGACACCGCGCTCTCCTTCGTGGTGTCCTCCGGCTCGGCGGATTCCTTCGTGAACCGCGCCTTCAGGAAGGCCTGGCCTCGTGAGCTGGTCGCGGTGTAGAGCGCCGCGGCCGCGACGAGCACCCCGCCCTGGACCACGTTCTGGTAGTTGGAGCCGATGTTCAGCACGTTGAACCCGTTGCTGAGGGTGAACAGGATCAGCGCGCCGGCGACGGACTTCGCGACGTAGCCGGAACCGCCAAGCAGCGAAGTGCCGCCGAGCACCGCGGCCGCGATGACCGTCAGTTCCCCTCCGGTGAGGACAGTCGGGTCGACGGAGTTGAACCGCCCGGCGTAGAGCAGGCCGGCCAGCCCGGCGACGAGGCCATTGAGGACGAACGCGCCCATCTTGTAGCGGTCGACGTCGATGCCCGAAAGCCTTGCCGCCTCGGCGTTTCCGCCGACCGCGTAGAGGTTGCGGCCGATCACCGTGTAGCGCAGCACCGCGCTGGTCGCCACCGTGAGCACGAGCAGCAGCCACACCGGCGTCGTCTGGGACAGCAGCTTCGGCTGCGCGACGGACACGAACACGAGCAGCACCCCCGCGACCACCGGGCCGGCGGCCGCGCCCATCGCACGGCGTCGCGCCGGCGATCGCAGCACGGCGAACACCGGCAGCCCCACGATGACCAGCCCGACGATGATCGCGACCGGCACCGGCAAGGCGAACCGCGCCGTCGCGAAGCCGTGCAGTGCCGGGTTCACCGCGGCGATCGACTGGCCGTCGAGGATCACCTGGACCACGCCCCGGACCGCGGTCAGGGTGCCGAGCGTGACGATGAAGGCGTTCACGCCGACTTTCTGCACCAGCACCGCGTTGACCACGCCGACGACCAGGCCCGTGCCCAGCGCGCCGACGACCGCGACCGCCACGCCGTACCGGTCGACCAGCTCCAGCGCGACGGTGCCCGAGAGTGCCGCCGTCGAGGCCACCGACAGGTCGAAGTTGCCGGTGATCAGTACCAGGGTCATGAAGACGGCCATGATCGCGATCAGCGAGGCCTGGTCCAGAATGTTGCTCAGGTTGACACTCGCCAGGTAGGGCGGGCGCCCCTGGAGCGAAGAGGTGATCGTGAGCACCGCGATGAGGCCGACCAGCGCGTAGACCACGCCGGCGCTGCGCAGTGACAGGGTGCGGCGCCAGCCGCGGACGGGACCTGGGGTGGTCATGGGGGCGGGTCCTTTCACAGGCCGCTGGCGAGTGCGGTGAGTTCGTGCAGGGAGGTGTCGGCGGCCCGGCGCTGCGCGGTGAGCCGGCCCCGGCGCAGCACCAGGACGCGGTCGCAGGCGCCGAGGAGTTCCTCGAATTCGGAAGCGACGATGAGCACGGCCTGGCCGGCGGCGGCCAGCCGCCGGATCAGCCCGATGATGTCGGCCTTGGCCCCGACGTCGACGCCCGCGGACGGCTCGTCGAGCAGGAAGACCTTCGCCGGCCCGTAAAGCCATTTCGCGAAGACGACCTTCTGCGCGTTGCCGCCGCTCAGGCTTCCCACCGGCGTCTCCGTCGAGCCGGTGACGATGCCGAGGTCCGCGACCGCGCGATCGGCGAGCTCCTCCTCCCGCTGCCGGTCGGGCAGCAGGCGCCGCCAGGACAGGCCGGGCAGGTACGGCAGGGAGACGTTCCGGGTGAGCGACCAGTCGCGCAGCAGCCCCTGCCGCGCCCGGTCCTCGGGCACCAGCGCCAGTCCCGCGCGGACCCCCGCCCTCGGGCTGTGCCCGCTCAGCGTGCGGCCCGCGACCCGCACCACGCCGGTCGCCGAACGGTCCGCGCCGAAGATCGCTTCGAGCAGTTCCGTCCGCCCGCTGCCGAGCAGGCCGGCGAGCCCGACGACCTCACCGGCGCGCACCGTCAGATCGACCGGGCCGAAGCGTCCGGCCGAACCGAGGCCGACGACCTCGAGCAGCGGTTCGCCTTGGGGCGCCGCGGGTTCCGGCGGCTCCTCGACCGCGGCCAGCCGGGCGCCGACGATCGCCGTGACGAGGTCCTGTTTGGACATACCTGCCGTCGGCCGGTCGGTGACCACCCGCCCGTCACGCAGCACGGTGAGCTGATCGGTGAGTTCGAGGATCTCGTCGAGGAAGTGCGAGACGTAGATGAACGCGGTCCCCTGCTCACGCAGCCGCCGGATCGCGGCGAAGAGCACCGCGCGTTCGGTCGGCGACAGCGCCGCGGTCGGCTCGTCCAGCAGCAACAGCGCCGGGTCACGGGTCAGGGCCTGAAGGATCGCCACCATCTGCCGGGCCCCGACCGAGAGGGTGTCGACCTGCTGACGAGCGTCCAATGTGTACCCGACCCGCTCGCACAGCCGCGCCAGCTCCGCCTCGCGTGCCCCGGCGTCCCAGCGCAACCGGGTCTGGGTGCCGAGGAAAACGTTGTCCAGCACGCTGAGCGAGCCGACCAAAGGGGTGTGCTGGTGCACCGTGGCCAGTCCCGCGGCGAGCGCGCCCGCGGGACTGGCCCACGCCGCCGGCTCACCCCGCCAGCGAAGCGTTCCCCCGGTGGCGGGCTCGACGCCGGACACGATCTTGATCAGCGTGGACTTGCCGGCGCCGTTCGCACCGATCAGGCCGTGCACCGTGCCCGGCTCGACCGCGAGCGAAACCCCGCGCAACGCCTGGGTCCCGCCGGCGTAGACCTTCCGGACGTCTTCGGCCGCCAGCAGCGGGGTCACCATTGCGGCACGCAGGTGCCCACGTTGGCCGAGGTGATGCCCGGGGTGTCGTAGAAAGTGGTCTTCGGCGGCGTGGCGGCCTTGCCGGTGAGGGCGTCGTGCATCATCTGCACCGCCATCGCCCCTTCGTCGTGCGGCTTGTAGCAGACCGTGCCGAACAGGTCACCGCTCTTGATCGCCGCGATGCCGCTCGCCGAGCCGCCGACGCCGATGATCTTCGCGCTGGAACCGGCGGCTTTCACCGCGGCGGAGCAGCCCACCGCCATGTCGTCGGAGATGGCGTAGAACAGGCCGATGCCGGGATTCCCGGCCAGCACGTTCTGGCAGGCCGACTGACCGTCCTGTTTGGTCCAGTTGCCCGGCTGGGTGGCGACCACCTGGTACTTCCCCGCTCCGGCGCCGTCCAGGGCAGCCCGGAACTTCGTGACCCTGGTGGTGTTTTCGACGAATCCCGCCGCACCGGTGATCACGGCGACCTTCCCGCCCTGTGGCAGCGCTTCGAGCGCCATCTGCCCGGCCGTGCCGCCGGCGGCGACCTCGTTCTCGTCGAGCACGAACTTCAGCTTCTGGTACGGGTCCGACACATCACGGTTCGCGCCGACGTAACCGTGCACGGTGGCCACCGGGATGCCCGCGGCGTCGGCCTGGTCGACGAGCGCCTGCGCCGGACCCGGCGAAAGCGGCACCAGCAGAATCCCGCTGACCCGCTGGGCGATCAGGTCCTGGACCTGGCCCGCCTGCTTCTGCTGGTCGCCCTGCGAATCGAGGTCGACCAGCTTCACCCCCAGCTGCGCGGCCTTTTCTTTGGCGCCCTTGGCTATGGCAGCCGGGAAGGTCACGGATTCCTGCTGGTTCGCCAGCCCGATGGTGAGCGGCCCGGACCCGGCCGACGACTGGGCGTCGGGCGAGCCGCAGGCCGCGGCCAGCAGGAGCGCCGAACCGGCCGCGACGGCGGCGAGAACTCTGGCTTTCATCAATCCTCCACGGTGGGGGTTACTAGAACGTGTCCGACAGCTCCTTCGTCCGGGGCGGCCGGGGTGCGGCGGTTCGGGTGCAGCGGATGACGCTTCCGCCTCGCTGAGTGCAGGGAAAGAGGCTTCCGCTGCACGTGGAACCGGCCGTTGCGTGCCCGGCGAACAGCGCAGCCCTCGTCGCGGATGACGCATCCCCCGCACTCAGTGCAGCGAAAGCGTCATCCGCTACCTGCGGCAACCCGGAGAGACCACCTTTCCCAGCCACGGCCTAGCGACCCAGACGCGTGCCGGACGCGTCGTAGAACTCGGCTCCGGCCAGATCCGCGTTCGCTCGCGGCGAGCCGTTGTAGGTCTCCTGGTCGACCTGGATGCGCACGGTGTCGGCGACGACCGGCCGATCGAAGGTCACCGGGATGTCCTGCGCGCTGTTGCCGCGGACCGTGCCGACGACCTGGGGTGCGCCGCCGCCGGACGACGCGCTGATCGTCAGGTCCGGGATCACCGCCCCGGCCAGCCGTCGCGTTTGGACGACCAGCTTCCCCAGCGGCAACGGCCGGGTGAAGTGGACTTCGATCCAGTGCGGCATCGGCGAAGCGGCCGAGGACCAGAACGTCGAGGTCTTCCCGTCGAGCAGGTTGTACGGGTAGAAGCTGGTGTTCCAGAACGCTTCGTCGTCCATGGAGTCGGCGGTCACCGACGCCAGCGGAAGGCCGCTGGGTCCGGAGTACGCGCCCTGCGGTGTCCGGACCGTCGCCTCCGCGGTGATGGCACCGGCGGGAGCCGTCGCCACCAGGAAGGACGGCGAGAGCACGGTGACCGCGTTCGCGGGCGTACCGCCGAAATCGACGGCCGCGTCGGTGGTGAAGCCGGAGCCGATCACCAGAACCTCGGTGGGACCGGTCGCCGGTCCGGAGCGCGGGGTCACCGAAACGATCTTCGGGCCGTCCGCCGCCGCGAGGTGCCGGAAGGCCGCTTCGAGACCGGCGTGGGTGAGCACGTCACGCGGCATGTCCGCGGCGGCGGGACGAAGCGGGAGCTGATGGTTATTGGAGTACTGCAGATCGATCGCGCTGTCGCCGCAGGGGTAAACGGCGATCGGGTCGGCGTGGTAGTTGTCCTGGAAGCGGATGTGCCCGATGGGGAAACAACCGCCGTTGCCCGCGCTGTTGTTGAACTCCAGGTTGCGGGTCCAGGTGATCCACTGGCTGCCGATGTCGTTGTACAGGGTCAGCCCGCTGTTGAGGTCGTCGAACACGACGTTGCCGTCGAGGTCGGTGCCGTGCGCGAAGCTGGCCTCCTCGTCGATGCTCCCGTCGGCCTTCGGGATCGTCTTGCCCTGGTGGCCTTCCAGGTAGATCGCGCCGCCGTCGGCGAGCATCTGGTGGAAGTCGTGCACCAGGTTGGCGGAGATCGTGTTGTCGGCGTTGATGTTGTCGGTCAGGTCCGGATGGGCCGGCTGATCGAGGTGCCCGGCGTTCGCGCCGCTGTCGATGCCGTCCCACGGCACGAACGCGATCTCGTTGTGCACCACCGTCGTCTGCCGGGTGAAGAACAGGAAGATCCCGTCCGCGCCGGAGTAGTCCGCGCCGACGTGGGTCAGGTAGTTGTCCTCGATCCGGTTGCCGAGGTTGATCTCCCGGTCGTTCGCCCCGACGTCGGCGGGATGCGGGTCGTTCGAGCTGCCCAGCATCACTCCGATGCCCGAGATGTCGCTGAACACGTTGCCCCGCACCAGGTTGTCCTGGCTGCCGTAGGCGAAGGCGAGACCGGCGGCGCCGAGGTGGGTGAACGTGTTGTCCTCGACGCTCACCCCCTTCGCGGCGCGCCAGGTGACGTTGGCCGGCTCCTGCGCGTTCGCCCCGAACGGGCAGGTGCCGGCCGGCTCGGTGAAGGTGCAGGTGCCCTGCGGCCGGGTGTGCTGGTCACCGGTGATCCGCAGGTTGGCCTGGATCTCCGCGAACCCGTCCGGGCCGCTCGGGTCGTTCCAGGTGGCGTAGGAGAACTGCAGGCCGCGCACGGTGACGTCGTGGATCGGCCGGTCGAGCGTCCCGGTCCCGGACAGCAAAGTCTGGAGCCGGGGCAGCTCGATGTCGGCGCGGTTCGGGTCCTGCCCGGCCGGGGGAACGTAGTCCAGCCGGTGCGCAGACTCGTCGAGGTACCACTGGCCGGGGTGCAGCAGCTCGTAGGCGTTTTCGAGCCGGGTCGGCGTCGCGGCCGGCGCGAGATCGGGGAAATAGGCACCGGCCTGCAGCGGCGGCTTGGGCCGGTTCGTGACGTTGTCCCAGCAGGGCTGCTGCATCGTGAGGTGCGTGCCGGCGACGGCGCCGACCCGGCAGCGCGACTCGGTCCAGTCGCCGTTGCCGCGGGTGAAGACGAACTCGATCCCCTGCGGGTTCCGCCAGTTCGCGAACGTGGTGTCCGCGGCGGTGTACCCGCCATCGCTGCGGGTCAGCGCGACGGGAGCGGGCCCCTGCGCGATCGGCGCCCGGGCACCGTTGACGTACAGCTGCCTGCTGCGGGCGTCCTTCGGGACCGGCGCCGACCAGACGCCGTGTGCCGGGTCGGCGAGCCGCCAGCCGGTGACCTGGCCGGCACCGCTGAGCACCGGCCGCGCACCGGGCGCCGCCTGCCAGATCACCCGGTGGCCGTGCTGCCCCGAATCACGATCGGTCAGCTCCAGCGGACGGTCGAGCCGGTAGGTGCCGCCGGCGAGCTGGACGACCACGTCGCCCCGCATCCGGTCGACGAGACCCCGCACCACACGCTGGGCGTCGAAGAGGCCGCACGGGTGAAGCGCCGAACAGTCACCGCCCTGCCCGGACGGGGCGACCGACAGGACGACGGGTGCGGATCCCGTGGCCGCCGGCGCCGGTGGAGTCACGGCGGTGACCGCGGTGATGGCGGCGACGGCCGCCAGCAGTGCTGATCGAAGCTGCCCGCGCATGAGATCCCTTCTGAGATCAAACGTTTGACTGCACTGTCAAGGTCAATCAGACAATCGATTGACCGATGGGCTCCGTACAGCCTCATGTTCCGGCGAGCGGATGTCAAGCCTCGTCTTGTCCTTCACCAGCACCACTACCGCGAGCGCCCCGATCACCGACAGCACACCGCCGATCAGGAACGCCGGGGTGTAGCTGCCGGTCGACTCGACGACAGCGCCGGTCACGATGGGGGCCAGGATCCCGGCCAGCGTCGAGCACATCTGGATCAGGCCGGCCAGACGGCCGCGGTGGCTCGCCGGGACCAGCGTGACGATGAGTGCCTGGTACTGATAACTCGCCAGCAGGAAGAAGATCGCGACGCAGACGAGCGCGATCGCGAGCGACGGCGACCGGACGAAGGGCGACGGCCCGAAGCAGACGGCCACCGCGATCAGGCTGACCACGATCATCCACTTGCGAGGCCGCACGAAGCTGCCGGTCCGCTTGACCAGCCGGTCGGCGACGAACCCTCCGGCGATCAGGCCCGCCGTCGCCGCGACCCACGGAATGGTCGCGATCCCGCCCAGTTCCGCCTTGCTCACGCCCCTGGCGTCGACGAGATAGGTCGGGTACCAGGTCAGGAACATGAAGAGCACCCACGAGTAGGCGAAGAACGCGATCGCCAGTGCGAGGACGAACGGGGTCCGAAGCAGCGCCCAGAACCGTGGCGCGGCAGTCGTTTCGCCCGGTACGACCTCGTGGTCGGCGACGACGTAGGCCCGTTCCGCGGCGTCGGATCGAGGGTGTTCGGCCGGCCGGTCCCGCGCGACGAACCACCAGACCGCGCACCAGACCAGGCCGAGGGCGCCGAGCACGACGAAGGTCGGGCGCCAGCCGATGGTCGTGCTCGCCCAGACCACCAGCGGGGTCGCGATGATCGGGCCGATCGTGGTGCCCGCCTGGGCGAGGTTGAGCATCGTCGAGGTCTGCCGCATCGGGAACCAGTTCGCGGTCAGCTTCGTGCTGATCGGCGCCTGCGGCCCTTCCCCCGCGCCGAACAGCAGCCGCGCGACGATCAGCGACCCCGCGCTCCACGCGCCGGCGGTGAGCGGGATCGTCAGCGACCACACCAGCATGCAGACCGTGTAGGCCTTGCGGACCCCGATCCGGTCGACCATGAACCCGCCGAACAGTGAAAAGGGCGAGTAGGTCCAGAAGAACGCGCTGAGGATCACGCCCCACAGCGCGGGCGAGAAGTGGAACTCCGCCAGGATGAACGGCGCGGCGACCGAGAGCGCGATCCGGTCCCCGTAGTTGATCAGGCAGGCGACGAAGTTCATCGCGAACACCTGGTAGCGGACCTTGGTCATCGTTGACTCCGGGAAGGTGGGGACACAGGGAGCAGCTCAGCCGGCGGCGAACTGCTTCAGCTCGGCGTGGATCCGGTCGGCGCCGGGGATGAGCGCCGCCGCGAGTTCGGGAGTGGCGGGGATGCGGGAGTCGTCGGTGCCGATCCTCAGTGGACGTCCGGAAAGGACACCCGCCTCGAGGGCGCGCACGATCACCTCGCCGCCGAAGCCGCCGGTCGTGTTGGCCTCGTGCACCACCGCGAGCCGGCCGCCGGTGTCCGCAAGGGACCGGTGCAGCGCGTCGTGGTCGAACGGGTTCAGCCAGGGTGTCTCGAGAACCGTCAGCCGCACGCCCTCCTCCGCGAGCCGGTCGGCCGCGGCGAGGACCTGGTGGGTGATCGCACCCCAGGTGACCACCGTCGCCGCCGGGCCGGTGCGTCGGACGTGACTCCCGCCGATCGGCTTCGGCGCGGCGTCGATCACGACCTCCTCCTTGGCGCCGAAGTACAGCGTCCGGTTGTCGATCACGACCACCGGGTCGTCGCTGTACACGGCCGACACCATCACGTCGAACGCGTCCTGCGGGGTGGACGGGATCGCGACCCGCAGCCCCGGGGTGTGGGTGAAGAGGGCTTCGAGGTTCTGCGAATGCTGCGCGCACGCGGCGGGCGAGTTGCCCTGCTGGGTCCGCACGACGAGCGGTGCCTTCAGCCGTCCTTCGGAGACGTAACGGATATTGGCGGCCTGGTTGACCATCTGGTCCAGCGCCACGAGGAAGAAATCGGCCCACATGATCTCGACGATCGGCCGCCGTCCCATCATCGCGGCGCCGACCGCCGAGCCGAGGATCGCCGACTCGCTGATCGGCGTGTCGAACACGCGGTCCCCGAAGTCCTTCCAGAGCCGGCGGGTCACGCCGTGCACACCACCCGGCTTGGCCACGTCCTCGCCGTAGAGCAGGGTTTCCGGAATCTGCTCGAGGCAGCGGCGCAGCGCCGCGTTGACGGCGCCGGAATAGTTCAGCTCAGGCATAGAGGTGCTCCTTGACCGTCCGGACCTCGGCGGCCGGGTCCGCGAGCGCTTGCTCCGCCGCGGCCTCGACCTCCGCCCGGACCTCGCGTTCCAGTGCTTCGGTGTCCACTCCGGACTCGGCCGCCTTGGCCGTGGCGACCGCGATCGGCTCGACCAGGCCGTCGGCCTCGAGTTCGTCCTTGGTCCGGTACTGCTGCACATCGCCGATGTAGTGCCCGACCAGCCGCTGCGTGATCAGCTCCACGAACGCCGGCCCACCGCCTTCGCGAGCGGCCTCGGCGAGGTCGGCGACGGTCTCCCGCACCACCGCGGGATCGTTGCCGTCGATCCGGGTGGCCGGCATGCCGAGCGCCGCGGCGCGCTCGGTCAGCGCCTCGTTGCGGACCATGTCACGGATCGGCGTCAGCTCCGAATACCGGTTGTTCTCACACAGGAACAGCACCGGCAGGCCGAACACCGCGGCGAAGTTCATCGCCTCGTGCACCGCGCCCTGGTTCATCGCGCCGTCGCCGAAGACGGTCATCGCCAGCCGGCCGGTCCCGTCGTACTTGCCGGCCAGCGCCGCACCCACCGCGTGCGAGGCGCCACCGCCGACGATCGAGTTTTCGCCGTAGAAACCGTATTCCGGCGCGCTGAAGTACGCCGAACCGCCGCGGCCGCCGTTCACGCCCGTGGCACGGCCCAGCAGTTCCCCGAACAGCGGGCGCAACGGCGTGCCACGGCCGATCGCCCAGCCGTGTCCGCGGTAGGTCGCGAACAGGGCGTCGGACGCCGTGAGTGCGTCGCACGCGCCGACCGGCCCGGCCTCCTGCCCGATGCACAGGTGCACCGAACCCCGGACCTCCCCGGATTTGTGCAGGGCCTGGATCTTCTCCTCGAACGCCCTGATCCGCCACATCGCGCGCAGGTCAGCGACCAGCCGATCCGTCGTCATCGACACCTCTCCGGTCATCTAGTCAATCGATTGATCTCACTAAAACACAGGGCTTCGGCGCACGCAACGGCACCGGGCATTGAATCCGCGTGGGTCCCGTCGTAGGGTTAGACAATCGATTGACCGATCGGTCTCAGCAACAGCTAGTGAGGGAGGGTGATGGGCCCGCAGCGTTTCGAGATGCTCGTCGGCTTGTACGGCGACGAGCGAATCACGGGGATCCTGTCGGAGGAGGCCACGGTCGGGGCCTGGCTCCGGGTCGAAGCCGCGTTGGCGGCGGCGCAGGGTGAACTGGACGTGATCACGAGCGCGGACGCCACGGCCGTCGCCGGCGCCGCGACGATGGCGAACATCGACCTGGACCGGCTGTGGAAGGAGACCCGCACCGTCGGCTACCCGATCCTGTCGCTGGTCCGCCAGCTCGACGCCGCGCTGCCCGAGGCGCACCGCGGCCGGGTCCACTACGGCGCGACGACGCAGGACGTGATGGATTCCGGGCTGGCGCTGCAGCTGGACGAGGCCGCGGCCCGGCTCGGCGAGCTGCTCGGCGAGTTCGGCGACGCACTGGCCCGGCTGGCCAGGGAGCACACCGGCACGGTGATCGCCGGGCGCACCCACGCGCTGCAGGCCGTGCCCACCACCTTCGGCGCCAAGCTCGCCACCTTCCTCGGTGAGCTCGCGCGCCACCGTGACCGGCTGGCGGCGGCCCGTCGCCGGGTCGCGATCGTCTCGCTGTTCGGCGCGGGCGGCACGTCCGCCGCCTACGGTGACCAGGCCGTCCGGCTGCGCGCCCGGGTCGCGGAGCTGCTCGGGCTGGGGACCACCGACGTGCCCTGGCACGTGGCTCGCGACGGTCTCGCCGAGTTCGGCCTGGTCTGCTCACTGATGGCCGCGACGTGCGCCCGGTTCGCGCGGGAGGTCGTCGACCTGTCGCGCACCGAGATCGCCGAGGTCGGCGAGGCCTCCGGGCACCACCGGGGCGCGTCCTCGACGATGCCGCAGAAGGTGAACCCGATCGAGTCCGAAGCGGTCATCGGGCTGTCCGCCACCACCGGCGCCCTGAGTTCGGCGCTGTTCCGGGCGATGGAGGCGGGCCACGAGCGCGCGGCCGGCGAGTGGCAGGCCGAGTGGCAGGTCCTCCCCCAGGTCGTCGCCCTCTCCGCGGCGGCCCTGCGCACCTGCGCCTCGATCGCCGGCGGTCTGCAGGTCTTCCCGGAGGCCATGCGCGCCAACCTGGCCGCCGACGGCGGGCTGGTCATGGCCGAGGCCTACATGATGCGGCTGGCCGGCCGGCTCGGCCGGGAAAACGCGCACGACGTGGTGTACGCGGCCGTGCAGCAGTGCCGCGCCACCGGCGAACCGCTGTCCACGGCTTTGCGCGGCGCACTGCCCGCGGAGATCGCCGCCGACATCGAGCAGTTGCGGCCCGAGTCCTATCTCGGCCGCCCCCAGGAGACGGTCGACGCCGCCCTGGAACTGTGGCACACACCCGAAACCTGACAAGGAGGTCCGGTGGGACGTTTTGATGGGAAGGCCGCCTTCATCAGTGGCGCGGGGGGCGGAATCGGGCGTGCGTGCGCCCAGCTGCTCGCCGCCGAAGGCGCGAACGTGGCCGTCGCCGACATCGCCACGGCAGCGGCCGAGGACACGGCCAAGCTGATCACCTCGGCCGGCGGGACCGCGCTGGCCTACACAGTGGACGTCACGTCCGGCGCGTCGGTCGACGAAGCGGTGACGAGCGCGCAGCACGACCTGGGGCCGTTGACCCTCGCGGTCACCGCGGCCGGCGTGATCCGCAACAGCCCGTTCCTCGACCTCGACGAGGACAGCTGGGACCGCACGATGGCGGTGAACCTCAAGGGCACGTTCGTCGTCCTGCGCGCCGTCGCCCGGCGCGCCCGCGAGCACGGCGGCGGCGCGATGGTGGCCGTGTCGTCGGTCGCCGGCCGGGGCGCCCGCGCGACGGCCGCGGACTACGCGGCGAGCAAGGCCGGGGTGATCAGCGTCGTCCGCTCCGCGGCGCAGGCGCTGGCGGAGCACACGATCACCGTCAACGCGATCTGCCCCGGCGTGGTCGACACCGACATGACCCGGGCCATCCACCAGGCGAAGGCGAAGATCGAGCACATCACGCCGCAGCAGTCGTTCGACCATCAGGCCGCGCAGATTCCGCTGGGCCGCATCGTCTCCCCCGCCGAGGTGGCCGAGACGGTGGGCTTCCTGCTCTCGCCGCAGGCCTCCTACATCACCGGACAGGCCGTGAACGTCTGCGGCGGCCTCGAAATGAATTGAGAGTGATCACGTGCTCCACGGCGTCTGGCACTTCAGCTTCACTGTGTCCGATTTGGACAAATCAGTCGCGTTTTACACCGATCAGCTCGGCCTCGAACTGATCCACACCCAGGAACAGAGCAACGAGTACACCCGCAAGCTGGTCGGGTACCCGGAGGCGCACCTGCGGATCGCCCAGCTCGTGGTGCCCGGCCAGCCCCGGGGACTGTCCAGCCACGACCTCGAACTCGTCGAGTACGTCCAGCCCCGGGGCACCCGCGGCGATGCCGAGATCTGCAACCCCGGCGCCGCGCACCTCGCGCTGACCGTCGACGACATCCACGACCGGCACGCCCGGCTGACCGCCGCCGGCGTCCGGTTCTACTCGCCGCCGAACGCGATCACCGCCGGCGTCAACACCGGCGGGTTCACCTGTTACCTCGAAGACCCGGACCGGATCGTGCTCGAACTCGTCCAGCCGCCCGCCCACCGCACGCAAGGAGGAGCCTCGTGACCGACGAGGAGATCGTCGCCCTGTTCGACCGCTGCTCCAACACCGGAAAATGGGGGCCGGACGACGAACTCGGCACCCTGAACTACATCACCGAGGACAACCGACGCGCCGCGGCCGCGCTGGTCCGGCACGGACGGGTCGTGTCGATCGGGCGGGACCTGTCCACGAGCCCCGATCGCCTCAACACCGACCCGCTCCGGCACCGGATGCTGTTCGACTCGACCAGCCCGGTTTCGGCACTGGACAGTTTCGAGCTCGCGCCCCACGGGTTCGCCGTCACCCACCTCGACGCCATCACCCACGTCTTCTGGCAGGGCCAGGGCTACAACGGCCGTTCCTCCGCGGATTTGCTGAGCCCCCAAGGGCTTCGCACCGGTTCGATCTTCGCCCAGCGCGAAGGCATCGTCACCCGCGGCGTGCTGCTCGACGTCGCGGCGGCCCGCGGCGTGCCGTTCCTCGAGCCGGGTGAACCGGTCACCGCCGACGACCTGGACGCGGCCGAGCGCCGGTCCGGAACCACCGTCGGCACCGGCGACGCGGTATTCGTCCACATCGGACTCGAACGACGCGAGGCCGAGCAGGGAACCGAAGACCCCGGCCACCGCGCCGGCCTCGACGCGACCTGCCTCCCGTGGCTCCACGACCACGAGGTCGCCGTCTACAGTGGAGACTGCGTCGAGCAGATCCCGTTCCCCAGCAGCGTGGTCCCGCTGCCGCTGCACCAGATCGGCCTCGTCGCCATGGGCCTGGTACTGCTCGACTGCCCGCGCCTGGCCGGCCTCCACCGCACCTGCGCGGAGCTGGGCACCGCCGAGTTCCTCCTCACCGCCGCACCCCTGCGCATCCCCGGCGGCACCGGGTCACCGGTGAACCCCGTCTGCCTCTTCTGAAGGCCTGCCGGGACTCGAGGCGCACAGCCGGGTGACGAGTTCGGTCCAGCCCTGCATGAGCCGCTGCCGATGCCGCTGGACCTTGACCGACGAAAGGTCTTCGGCAGGCAGCTGGAGCATCAGCGGTCCGTCGAGCGCGCCGGTGAGCTGCGCGGCGAGCACGTCGAGATCCCCGAACGCGGGCTTGATCTCGCCGAGCAGCATCCGGATGTGCATGCGGGACAACGGGGATTCGCCGGCCGGGACCGCCTGTCCGCCGTCGAGCGTGGCGCGGGCGATCTCGTGGTTGTCGAACAGGAAGCCGATCCGCGCGGTCCCGTAGGCGATCAGCCGCTCCAGCCCCGGGGCGCCGGGGCCGAGCGGCGGGTCGCCGGCCATCACGGCCTGCTGCAGGGCGAGCTCTTCCTCGTCCAGCAACGCCTGGAAGATCCCCGCCCGGCTGCCGAACCGGCGGAAGACCGTGCCCTTGCCCAGCCCCGACCTCGCGGCGAGCTCGTCCATCGTGACGTCGGTCGCACCGCGTTCGGCCACCAGCATCCGGGCCGTTTCCAGCAGCAGCGCCCGGTTGCGGACGGCGTCCGCGCGCTCCGGGCGTGGCTTGCCGAGCTGCGGCAGAGGTTCCTTCACGGTGGCCAGCCTACCGCCCTCCGACAAAACGGGGTAAAGTCCGTTTATGTCGGCGTCGCACCTCGGCACGCCGGTCGACCGAGAACGAAGGATCCGACCATGGTCTTGACGAAGAAGAACCCGGACATCCGCCTGAATCCCGAACGGGTGGAGCGACTGGACCTGTCCGGGAAGAAGCTGATCGCCGTGGGTGGCACCAATGGGCTCGGGCAGGCGATCGCGCGGCAGGCCCACGCTCGCGGCGCGGAGGTGACGGTCGTCGGCCGGACCCTCCGCGACGAACCCGGGCCACGGCTGGACTTCGTGCGGGCAGATCTGTCCTCCATGGACGAAGCGCTCCGCCTCGGCACCGAGCTGCCGGTGGAGGACGCCGACGTCCTCTTCTTTTCCACGGGCATCATCGCGGCGACGACCAGGGAGTCGACTCCGGAAGGGGTGGAACGGGACGTCGCGGTCAGCTTCCTCAACCGGGTGGCGATTCTGCGCGGGGCCGCGGCCCGGCTGGGCACCCGGCGGCCGTCGGGCGCTCCGGCGCCGCGGGTGTTCGTCATGGGCTCGCCCGGGTCGGGCATGACCGGGGATCCGGACGACTTCAACGCCGAGGCCGGGTACAGCTCCCCGAAGGCGCACGGCAACACGATCGCCGGCAACGAAGCCCTGGCGCTCGGGGCCGCGGGCCTGTTCCCCGGCCCTCGTTTCTACGGCCTCGGACCGGGCCTGATCAAGACCGGCATCCGGGAGAACTACTTGGGGCGCAACGGGAACGTAGGCTACAAGCTGCTGGAGGGCACCATCGGGTTCCTCCTGCAGTCGCCGGAGGACTACGCGAAGCGGATCGTTCCCCTGCTGTTCACCCCGGAACTGGAGGATCGGTCGGGTGTGCTGTTCAACCGGCTCGGCAAGCCGATCCTGCCGACCAAGGGATTCGACGACGCGTACGTGGCGCGGTTGATGGCCTCGGCCTCGGCGTTGCTCGACCGCGCGCTGGCCGGCCGCACTCACTGATCCGCCGGCCGGGACCGTCGGCGATTCGGCACCGATCCTGACACCGGGCGGCACGCTTGCTGGGAACATGCCGCCCGGGTCCGCCGCACTACTACGCGTCGAACGGCGTCAGGACGAAGATGGGCATCCTGCGGGTGGTCTTCTTCTGGTACTCCGCGTAGTCGGGCCACGCCTTGATGGCCCGGGCGATCCAGGTGGCGTACTCGTCCCCGTCGACTTCCCGGGCCCGGTAGTCCTTTTTGACCGGCCCGTCCTGAAGCTCGACGTGCGAGTTCGCCTTCAGGTTGTAATACCAGACCGGGTTTTTGGGCGCACCGCCCAAAGAGGCCACGACCGCGTATTCACCCTCATGCTCCACCCGTTGCAGGGCGGTCTTGCGGATCTTGCCGGTCTTGGCACCCAGCGAGGTCAAGACGATCACCGGCGCACCCTGGTTGTCGGTGCCCTCGGTGCCGCCGGAGCTCTCGTAGAGGTCCACCTGGTTACGGCTGAACTCGAACGCGCCCGGCTCGTACTCCCCGGTGAGAGGCATGACTCCACCAACTCTTTCGTTGAACGACTGTACCGTCAATCGGACTATACCCCGCTTCTCCCCGGCGTGGGGAGCGCCGGCGGCGGCGTCACCGGGTTGGGGTTGTCCGGTGTGCGGGCCCCGCGATAGCCGGGCAGGCCCCAGATCGGGATGACCACAGGCGGTTCTTCCTTGACGACACCCGGTTTCGTGGGGGTGCAGCCGACTACGTGGGAATTGCTGACCCAGTTGCCCACCTTGGCTTGCACGAACAGGTATTCCAGCCTCGGATCGGCGGTCTGCGGTGCCAGCGGCCGGTTCACGACCGGACCGCTCAAGGTGGCCACGATCCCGACCGGATGGTAGTTCCCGTCGGGGTGATCCCCCTTGACGACCTTCCGGACCTGGTAGGTCACGCCCGGCTGAGGCGGGGTGAACGTGATCCGCGAATCGGTCCGGACGATGCCGCCGGGCAAGTTCTGCCCGACGCAGCTCCCGTCGGCCAGAGTCCAGACGAGACCGTCCGGCCGGATCAGGGTGCCGGCCCGGCCGCTCGCGGCACCGGCCCCTTCCAGACCGTAGGCGGCCGTGGCCGGCGGCGACAGAGTCAGGGTCAAAGCCAGCACGGACACCGTCGCGAACACTCCGGGCAGCACCGCCTTCCGGACGGCCGGGACCCCCACCACCCGCACGCTCCGGCAGCCGCTCATCGCCGCGCCCCCTGCGCGCGACGACGCCGGGCACCGAGCAGCCGCAACGCGATCCCGGCGAGCAGCAGTGCGAGCGCGCTCCCCGCCAGTGCGAGGAGCGAAACCCCGGTGAACGCGAGTTTTCCCGCGCCCGAGCCGCTCTGCTCATCAACCGGCCCCTGGCCCTCGTGGCCCGCCGCTGCCGTCGGACCGGCCTCGGGCCCCGGACCCGGTGGACCGGCCACGGTGCCCGTCGGCGGGACGCCGATCGCACCCCCTTCATCCTGAACGCCCTCGGCGCGGGTCTCGACGACAAACGTCACGCCGAGACACGCGTCGCTCGCCTCCGCGGACAGGGTCAACGCCCCCGGCACGGCAAAGGAAGCCTTGCCGGACGCGGGCACGAAGAGCCCGCCTGCCGGGTGCCGGTCGTGGGCCGTGAGCAGGCTGACCGGGCAGCCCACCGGGTCCGAAGAGGACTTCACCCGGCCGAAGAAGAGCGACACCAACCGCACGCCGAACCCGTTGGGATTGGTCACGGTGAACTGCGCGGCGCCGGTTCTCCCAGGCAGGAGGTCCGCCACCGGCTCGCTCACCGCGTTCAGCGAGACTGGTTCCGCGGCCACCGCGACGTCGCCTGCGCCGCCCACCACCAGGACCGCCGGTATCACGCCCAGCAACAACAGTGGTCGCCTCATGCCCGTGCCTCCCGTTGCCGAGAACGATCTGTCTTTCATGTCCGGCACATTTCCGTCGAAGTGATTCCGGTACGAGTGAGCGAGCCGGAGCCCGGCCACCGGCTCGCCCCTTCGCTACCCGGCTGCCGTCACCGCATCGACGGCAGTGACCTTCACGACCACTTTCGCGCCCTGACAGCCGTTGCCCGCATCGGCCGACAAGCTGATGGCGCCGGGGATGGAGCCGGTCTGCGCGGTCGAGTTCGCCGGGACGGTGAGCGGCTTGGCGAGCGTGATGGCCCCGGCGGGCACGCTGAAGTTCTCCGGACCGCAGGTCTGCCCGGCGACCGGTTCCACGGTCAGCCCGCCGAGGCTGATCTTGTTCACCTGCACGGCGAACCCGTTCGCGTTCGCCACGGTGAAGGACGCGGCCCCGGTACCACCGGGCAACAGGTCGCCCTGGGGGTCGGCGACCTGGGTGAACACCAGGGCTTTCAGATCGCCCGCGCCGAGGGCCCGGCCGGACGCGTCACCACCACCCTGGATCGAGAACGCCGCGAGGGCACCGCCGGTCAAGGCCATCGCCCCGACGGCGACACCGATCCCGGCCATTACGGTCTTGAATCTCCGGCCGCGCTTCGGCGGTGGCATATTTTCGGAATAGTACCGATCGGAATCGTTCACCATGATCAAGTGATCCTTTTCTCAAGACTCCTGTGATCCGTTCCGGTCAATTCCTACGGGAGAGTTCTGAAGAAGACCACGGCTCCTCGTGAAAGTACCCACCAAGGGTGATCTCCGGACGCGGAAAACTCGGGTATGTTTCTCCCGAGCCGCGATTCCCGATTTCGACGACGCGGCCGGCCGAGCGGGACCCGGCGGGGGGCGGATCCGGTAACCGGGTCCCGCTATGGTTTCACCGGCTCCGCGGTCCGGACATGACACGCCACGCGACGGTAGAACGGGTCGAAGGGTTTCGGCTTCCGGGGAGCCCGTTCACCTGGTTCGCCTTGGCCGTCATCGCGTTCACGAAATCCGGCTATTTCGTATTGCGCTCGCCGGGCTGAACGGCCGCGCTCCGGCGGAAGGCCAGCGGCGACTCACCGGTCGCCTCGCGGAACAGATGGGAGAAATGCTGCGCGCTGCGGATGCCGACCGAATCGGCGATCTGCCGGATGCTGTGGTCCCGATACGTCGGATCGGCGAGCAGCGCCTTCGCCTTCTCGATTCTCGCCCGCCGGATGAAGCTCGCGACGCCGGCACCGTCGAACAGCTGGTACAGCCGGCGCCGGGAGACTGCGTGCGCGGCAGCGACCGTGCCGACGCAGAGCTGGGCGTCGGTGAGGTTCCGCCGGATGTACCGCTCGATGTGCTCCCGCCTCGCGGTCCCGGGGCCCGCGTCCGGCTCGGCGGCGTGGATCGAGCGCAGGATCAGCTCGGCCAGCCCGCTCAGATAGTGGTCGAGGCCGACCACGTCGATAGCGGGCTGCCCGTCCGCCCCGGGCCCGGCGGTGATCGGCATGATGTTCTCGATCAGCTGGCGCAACTGCCGGCTCAGCCCGTACGGCCGGTAGAGGACCCGGTCGACGGTCGCGGACGGCAGCTGGATCACCGATTCGTCGACCCGGATGACGTGCCAGCGGCAGGCGCCCTCCTGGATCACCGTGAACGGCACCTCCGAGGAGCCCGCGAACAGGTGGCCCGCCGGGACGTCGATCCGGCGCCCCCGGGTGAGCACGGTGGTCCGCACCTGATCGAACACGGCCAGGTACACCGACTTTCCGCCCCCGCCACCGCCGATCTGCCAGGTGCCGCGCAGCAGGTCGTGCGTGCCGGTCCCGATCGCGGTTTCGGCGCCGGCCCGGACCTCGAGGTGCACCGTGGCCGGCGCGTCGCGGAAAACGTGCTCGATCTCGACGTTGCCGAGGAGGCGACGCAGCGCCTGGCAGACTTCCATCCCGGTTTCTCCCTCGCCTCACCGGCATTCAGTGTCGGAGGACCGGGCGACCGGAGGGAACCCGCCGGGACGAATCGGCAAAAAGGGCGAACGGACAGGCAAGCTATCTCCGCAGCGGGAAATCCGCTCTCGTCGGACGCGGGAAAAGCACCGGAGCCGGAAAAGTTTCGGGCGAAAGGATACGCAGCCGGAAACCGCGCGAAACGGCGTCGGCGCGGCTCTGCGCCCCGAGCTTGCGCATCGTCGCCTTCGCGTGGGTGCGCACCGTCTCCACCGAAATGAACAGGATGTCCGCGATCTGCCGGTTCTGCAGGCCTTCGGCCATCAGGTGCAGCACCTGGACCTCGCGGCCGGTGAGCAGCCGCCGGACCGGGCGGGCCGCGGCGCCGTGGCCGTCCGGCGGCCGCAGCGAAGACGGCGGATGGGGACGCCCCCGCACCGCCAGGCGCAGGCCGTCCAAGAGCTGATCGACCGCGGAAGAGGCGTCGAACGCCGCGAAAGCCCCGGTCTCGAAGGCGAGCGCGGCCCGTTCACGGACCCGCTCCCCGGGCTTCAGCAGGACCGCCACCCGGCTGTCATGACGGCTTTCCGCGAACAGCCGCACGAAGCCGAAATGCGGATCGGCCTCCTCGTGCACCCAGACGAACGCGGGCCGGAGCAGCCGGTCCAGCTGGAGGCCGGCGTCCATGGTGGCGGCCGCGTGCACAACAGCGTTGCCGCCCGACTGCTCCAGCAGCCGGGTCATGCCCTCGCGGACGAACAGCGACGGGCAGACGATCAGGAACCGGCCGGGTCCGGCGTCGGCCCGGGCGTTCGCCCGGAACGGTAAACCTGCCGCGGGTTCCCGAATTTCGACTTGGGTCATCTTTTTTCGTCCCTTCCTGCGAGCACGGGACCGGCAACGGGAAAAGGTTCCTGGTCACCTCGGGTGGCCGCCACTGTAAGGCAGATCTGAACGGGCCCGGCGGTTCGGCTGTACCGGTTTTTGCCGAGGCGTGCATTTTTCCTGCTCACCCAGGAGAGGGATGGGCCGTTATCGCTTATTTGACTTCCGGACCGGCGAGTCCCAGAATCACGCGTATCCCACCTGAATAGACCAGGGCGGCCCGCGGAGGTGACGGCGTGTCCCAGCCGGACAGTCCCCTGCGCCCCCTGGTCCAGCGGCACACCCTCGGCTGGACTCCCGGCGGCCTCGCCTGGACGCAGTTCCAGCACGAGCTCGACAAGATCGACACGACTTCGGTGTCGCTGGCCAGCCCCCAGCAGGCGGACCACCACGCGGACGTGGGCGTCGTCCGGATCGACGAGTTCGCGATCGCGCACGGCGAACTGCCCTCGGTCCGGGTGCTGAAGGAGGAACTGGGCGAGACCGCGGCCCTGTACCTGCGCGAAGGCACCCCGTGGACTGTCCGGAACGGACGGTCCGACTTCACCCACCACCACGGCGAACTGGTGGTCGCCGGGGCCGGCACGCACGAGGCGCTCAGCCGCGAGCGTGGCCGGACCACCGGGCTCTGGGTGCCCCTGGACCGGCTCACCGTTCCGTACCGCGAACTCAAGCCGATGCTGATGCAGTCGGTTCCGCTGGATGCCTCGCTCCGCCGGCTGCTCTCGGTGTCGGCGACGGAACTCGCACGCTCCGGCGAAGCGGAAGCGGTGGGGACCATGCATTACCTGAGCGGCCTGGCCGATCTCGTGCTGCGGTCGCTGCTCGGCCGCGACCCGGACCACGCCATGACCCGCGACGCCCGGCGCGAGCAGATCATGGAATACCTCGACAACCGCTTGTCCGACACCGGTCTCACCGTGGACGAGGTCGCCGGCGCGCACCACATTTCCCGGACCAAGCTCTACGAGATCTTCGGCGGCGAGGGCATCGCGAGCTACCTGCGCGGCGCCCGGCTCGACCGGGCCAAGGCCATGCTGATCGACGCCCGGCGCTCGCACGAAACCATCGGCAGCATCAGCCGTCAGGCCGGATTCGCGAACCAGTCCCACTTCACCCGGGCGTTCACCAAGGAATTCGGCGCGAGCCCGGGCGATTTCCGTTCCGCCGCAAGGGAAATGCGGCACCGCCGGGACGAGCAGCCGCCGGACCGGTGAATCCCCCGGCGCGGCGATCCGTCAGTGTTCCTGGCCCGACGCCCGGCCCTCGTCCGCCGGAGGTTTCCGTGCCTGCGGAGGCTCGTCGATCTCGGCCAGCAGCTCGTCGAGCTTACGACCGGCCGCCCGGAACCTGGTCACGACGAGCGCCACCAGCACCGCGACGATGATCGGCACCACCACACTCCAGCACACAGCGGACTCCGTTTCGCAGGCCTAGCGGCGGATGCCATTATCGCCCCGGACGGACGGCCACAGCTGCCGTCGCTGTGCACAAACGTTGCCGTTGCGTGCAAACTCCTATCCGGTCCCCGCGGCCCGGCCGGCGCGACGGGACAGCTCGGCGAATGCCGCCCGCAGCTCCGGCGGAGCGACCACCTCGATCTCGGTGTCGAAGCGGGCCAGCGCCGCCGCGAGCGCGGCCCAGGACCAGGAACCCGACGTCAGCTTGGTCCGAGTGGCGCCGAGTTCCTCGACGACACCGTCACCGGCGAACGGCGCCACCTCGGCCACCGGCAGGTCGAGGATCACCTCGCCGCGGCAGGGCCAGGCGTTTGCGCTCCCGGAGCCCTTGAACCGGGCCGACAGGAAGTCGGCCACCTCGCCGCCCGGCACTTCGCGGGGAGCGAACCGCGGCCCGGTCGGGAACCGCGGCGTCATCCGGTCGGCACGGTAGGTCCGCCAGTCTTCGCGGTCGGGGCCCCAGCCGACGACGTACCAGCGTCCGGCCCGCACGACGAGGTGGTGAGGCTGCACCCGGCGGGGCGGCCCGGCGTCGTCGGGGCGCCCCGGCGAGCGGTAGTCGAACCGCAGCTCCTCCCCGGCGCGGACGGCGGCGCTGAGTGTCAGTAAGACCGCGGTGTCGACTTGGGGATCCGCGCCGCGCGCGGCCGCGCTGATCTCGAGGGCGTCGACGCGCTGCCGCAACCGCGAAGGCAACACCTGCCGCACCGTGGCCAGCGCCCGCGCGGCCGCCTCCTCGATGCCCGCGCCCGTCCCGACGGCGATCCGCAGCGCCACGGCCAGCGCGACCGCCTGCTCCTCGTCGAACAGCAGCGGCGGCATCTGACTGCCCGCTTCGAGCCGGTAGCCGCCGTCGGGACCCTTGACCGCCTGGACCGGGTAACCCAGCTCGCGCAGCCGGTCGACGTCGCGGCGCACGGTCCGCTCGCTGACGCCCAGCCGCTCGGCGAGCAGGCCGCCCGGCCAGTCCCGGCGGGCCTGCAGCATGGACAGCAGCGACAGCAGCCGGCTGGAGGTCGTCATCGAGGAGGCGATGGGCATGGTTTCACCATGCCACAAGTAGCGGACGTTCCCTGACCGGTACTGCTGACATCGTGGTTCTTGTCGCCGGAAGCCTCCGGCAGCAGGAACCACTCGTGAAGGGCCGAAAACCTATGTCGCTCAACGCTGTCGCCCACCTGAACTTCCACGGCGAGGCCCACGAAGCCCTGGAGTTCTACCAGTCGGTCTTCGGCGGCCAGCTCACCGTCGCCACGTACGCCGACTTCGGCATGCCCGCCGAGCTGGCCGGCGCCACCAACGTCGTGTTCGGCCAGGTCGTCGCCGAGAACGGCTTCCGGGTCATGGCCTACGACGTGCCCGGCGAGCACACACCGGCGGCCCCGGGCGTGCCCAGCACGCAGCGCGAAAACGGCACCACGATCACCAAGGAGCCGTTCTTCCTCTCCGTCCGCGGCGAGAGCATCGAGGAGGTCACCCCCGTGTGGGAGGGCCTCGCGAAGGGCGCGACCGTAATCGAGGCGTTCGGTCCCGCCCAGTGGGCGCCCGCCTTCGGCATGCTCGCCGACCGCTTCGGCGTCACCTGGATCGTCGACGTCGCGGCCGCGTACTGACCGACACCCGCGAGGAGTGCGGCCGCTCCCCGGCCGCACTCCTCCACCACCCAGGAGAAACCCCATGCAGACCCGCCCGCTCGGCCGGACCGGCATCCAGGTCAGCGCCTACGCCCTGGGCACGATGATGTTCGGGCCGTACGGCAACCCCGATCCCGACGACTGCGCGCGCATCGTCCACCGCGCCCTCGACGGCGGCATCAACCTCATCGACACCGCCGACGTCTACGGCGGCGACGGCGAATCCGAGAAGATCGTCGGAAAAGCCCTGCGCGGCCGCCGTGATGACGTCGTACTGGCCACGAAGTTCAACGGCCCCATGGGATCCGGCGCGAATCGGCGCGGCAGCTCCCGCCGGTGGATCGTGTCCGCGGTCGAAGGGTCGCTGCGCCGCCTGGGTGTCGACCACATCGATCTCTACCAGGCCCACCACCCCTCGCCTGGTACTGACGTCGAAGAAACCCTGAGCGCGCTGACCGATCTGCTGCGCGCGGGCAAGATCCGCGCGATCGGCCACTCCAACCTGCCGGCCTCGGACATCGTCGAAGCCCAATGGGTGGCCGAACGGCGCGGCCTGGCCCGGTTCCGCTCCGAACAGCCGCACTACTCGATCCTCAACCGCGGCATCGAACGCGAAATCCTGCCGGTCTGCCAACGCTACGGCCTGGGCGTCCTGGTGTGGAGCCCGCTGGCGATGGGCCTGCTGGCCGGCCGCCTCCGCAAGGACAACACCGAAACACCGTCGCCCGGCCGCCTGCACTGGGCACGGCAGCACATGACCGACGAACGCAAGCTCGACGCCGTCGAAGCCCTCGCTCAGCTCGCCGAGGAAGCCGGGCTTTTGTTGCCCCACCTGGCTTTGGCCTTCGTGACCGCCCACCCCGCCGTCACCTCGGCCATCCTCGGCCCCCGCACCCCCGTGCAACTCGACGACCTGCTCGCCGGCGCCGGCACCCTCCTCGACCCCGACCTGCTCGACCGCATCGACGAAATCGTCCCGCCGGGCGCCGACGTCGGACCGATCGACGTGGCTTACGTGCCACCGGCGATTGCTCGGCCGGAGCTGCGTCGCCGCACTACGGAAACCCTGGCAGGGCACCGATAGTAACTACAGTGAGGGCAGCGAGCTTGCGGACCCACAAGATCATCGCCGGCCTGTTCCAGGCGCTCAACGACACCGGCTCATCGATCCCGGCCCAGGGCGCCACCTAATGGAACGGCGAGGCCGGCAACCATCGATCAGCTACCGGCGATCTCTCCGGCCAGCTCCCGGTCGAGTGCGACCCGCACCAGCGCGGCCGCGAGCTTGGCGGTGTCCTCGTCCCCGACCAGCCGCGCCAGCTTGGCGGCGTCCGGGGGAAGACCGATCCGCTTCGCGCCGTCGAGGGCCTTCTTGTCCACGTACGGCCGCAACTCCGGCCAGACCGCCTGCGCCTCCCGACAGAAGATGTCAGCTCCGACCGGCCCGACCCGGGAGAACTTCCGCAGCCTCTTGCCCATCTTCTCCCGGTCGCGGCCGGCTTCCTCGCGGAGCTTGCGCAGGTCGCCGGAATACCGCTCCAGCACCGTCTCCGCGCTGGCACCGAGCGCTGTCGCCGTCTGCTCGTCATAACGCCGGTAGTGCGCCCGGCCCAGCGCGTCGACCCGGTCCTGCCAGCTCGCGTCCGCCATCGCCCGCGGTGTGGTGAGCTTGCCGGCAGCCAGTTCCTTCGCCGCGGCCACGGCGATGCCCGAGCTGATCCGGGTGGAGAGCAGCGTCGAGAGCACGAGCAGCCGGTACAGCGGCAACGGTTTGTCGGCGAGCCGGATTCCGGCTTCGGCGGCATAAGTCCGGCCGGCCCGCTCCAGCAGACGCCGGACGATCGCCTTTTCACCGGACATGGTCCGCGCCCCTTTCACGCTGTGGCTTCTCCCACTCCGGATACCCGGCGCGACCGCCCGCAAACAGCTTGACGTGGCCTGCCACGAAGACGTTCGTGCGGAGGCATGACCGTGTATCCGCGAACACCGAGGTCGTTTCGCCGTCGGCCGGTGCGGGTAACCGACGTCACGACGAAGGAGGAGCCATGCCTGAGCAGAACTGGAGCAAGAAGCGCGAACGCCAGTACCAGCACATCAAGTCGTCGCAGAAGGAGCGGGGCGCCGGCATCGAGCGGGCCGAAGAGATCGCCGCGCGGACGGTCAACAAGAACCGGGCTCAGTCCGGGGAATCCCGCACCTCCAGCAAGAGTTCGACCCGGGACATGTCACCGCAGAAGCGCGGCGGCCAACGGTCCGGCAACCGGCAAGGTCCGGGCGGGCCAACGAAGGACCAGCTCTACAACGAGGCGAAGAAGCGCAACATCAAGGGCCGCTCCAGTATGACCAAGAAGGATCTCCAGAAGGCCCTGGGCCGCTGACCCGCCTGCGTCCTGTTCTCCGGATTCGCTGAACAGCCAGTCCACGGCCCGGACGGACGGCCAGTCCGGTTCCCCGGTGCGAGTCTCCCGTTCAAGACTGTGGACGTTCACTGGAGGAACCGGGCGCCGAACGGAGTTTGCGCGACGCCCGCCCGGATCGGACGTGCTGCTCGTCGCGCATCCGCTGCACGGCACCGGGGTAGTGCAGTTCGAAGGCCGGCCGCTCGGAGCGGATCCTCGGCAGCTCGGTGAAGTTGTGCCGCGGCGGCGGGCAGGACGTGGCCCACTCCAGCGAGTTCCCGAAGCCCCAAGGATCGTCGACGACCACGCGCTCGCCGTAGCGGTAGCTCTTCACCACATTCCAGATGAACGGCAGCACCGAGGCGCCCAGCAGGAACGCGCCGATCGTCGAGACAGTGTTGAGCACGGTGAACCCGTCGCTGGGCAGGTAGTCCGCGTAGCGGCGCGGCATACCCTCCGCGCCCAGCCAGTGCTGGACCAGGAACGTGGTGTGGAAGCCGACGAAGGTGGTCCAGAAGTGCCATTTCCCCAGTGCCTCGTCGAGCATCCGGCCGGTCATCTTGGGGAACCAGAAGTAGATCCCGGCGAAGGTGGCGAACACGATGGTCCCGAAGAGCACGTAGTGGAAGTGCGCGACGACGAAATAGGTGTCGTGCACCTGGAAGTCCAGGGACGGAGCGGCGAGGATGACCCCGGTCAGGCCGCCCAGCAGGAAGGTCACCATGAAGCCGACCGACCACAGCATCGGCGACTCGAAGCTCAGCTGCCCCTTCCACATCGTGCCGATCCAGTTGAAGAACTTGATCCCGGTGGGTACCGCGATCAGGAACGTCATGAAGGAGAAGAACGGCAGCAGCACGGCGCCGGTGGCGAACATGTGGTGTGCCCACACGGTCGCGGACAAACCGGTGATCGTGATGGTCGCGAACACCATGGTCCGGTAGCCGAACAGCGGTTTCCGGCTGAACACCGGGACGATCTCCGTGACGATCCCGAAGTAGGGCAGCGCCACGATGTACACCTCGGGATGGCCGAAGAACCAGAACAGGTGCTGCCACAGGATCGCCCCACCGTTGGCGGGGTCGAACACGTGGGCGCCGAGACGGCGGTCGGCCTCCAGCGCGAACAGGGCGGCGGTCAGGATCGGGAACGCCAGCAGGATCAGGATCGCGGTGAACAGGATGTTCCAGGTGAACAGCGGCATCCGCCACATCGTCATCCCGGGCGCGCGCAGGCAGACGATGGTCGTCACCATGTTCACCGCGCCGAGGATCGTGCCGAGCCCGGACACGATCAGTCCCATGATCCACAGGTCGCCGCCGACCCCGGGCGAATGGACGGCGTCGGACAGCGGGGTGTAGGCCGTCCAGCCGAAGTCCGGGGCGCCGCCGGGGGTGAGGAAGGCGCTGAGCACGATCAGGCCGCCGAAGAGGTACAGCCAGTAGGAGAACGCGTTGAGCCGCGGGAACGCCACGTCCGGCGAGCCGATCTGCAACGGCAGCACGAAGTTGGCGAATCCGAAAACGTTCGGGGTCGCGTAGAGCAGCAGCATGATCGTGCCGTGCATGGTGAACAGCTGGTTGTACTGCTCCGGCGAGAGGAACTGCAATCCCGGCTGGGCCAGCTCGCCCCGCATCAGCAGCGCCATCAGCCCGCCGGCCAGGAAAAAAGCGAACGATGTGCCCAGGTAGAGCAGCCCGATCTGCTTGGGGTCCGTCGTGCGGGCCAGCCGCAGTATCAGCGTCCCCTTTTTC
>DASXYS010000107.1:0-27046 GCA_036502365.1 Amycolatopsis sp. | reverse complement strand
CGCGCCGAGCGCGAGGGGCACGTCCGCCGCGTCAAGTCCACAGAGGACCGTCGCACGGTGCACGTCGAGCTGACCGCGGCCGGGCACGAGCTGATCGAGCGCACCGTGACCGACCTGCTCGAACACGAGGAGACGCTGGTCTCGGCCCTCACCCCGGCCCAGCGCGACCAGCTGGCGGACCTGTTGCGGCTCCTGCTCGCCGACCTCGATCACCGGGCAGGCCTAGGATCGGCGACATGACCGAGATCGACCCCGGCTCCGCCGCCCTCGTGCTCGTCGATTTGCAGGAACGGATCGTGGCCCTGCCGACGACCCCGCTCTCCGGCCCGGAAGTCGTGGCGAACGCCGTGCGCCTGCGCGACGCGTTTTCCGAAGCCGGCGCCCAGGTGGTGATCATCCAGGCGCTGCCGCCGGGCAGCGAGGAAGCCGATGGCCTCGAGGTGGTGCCCGAGGTCAAGCCCCGCGTCGGCGAGAAGCTGGTGATCAAGAAGACCATCGGCGGCTTCTACGGCACCGACCTGCACGCCCATCTGCGCGACGCCGGCGTGCGCACGGTGGTGTTCGGCGGAATCGCCACGGAGTTCGGGGTGGAGTCGACGCTGCGCGCGGCGGCGGACCACGGATACACGCCCATCGCGGTGTCCGACGCGATGACCGGCCTTTCCGATATCTCGCACGAATCTTCGCTGACGAAGATCTTCACGCGGCTCGGCACGGTGGCCACCACCGACGAGGTACTGGCGGCGCTCGCGTGATCGACAAGATCGCCTGGCTGCACCTCGCCGACGGCCGGGTCCTCAGCACCCTGTCGAAGGGCAAGGACACCTGGTACTTCCCCGGCGGCAAACGCGAGCCGGGCGAGTCGGACGTCGAGACGCTGGTGCGCGAAATCGCCGAGGAGCTGACCGTGGCGCTGGTGCCCGCGTCCATCTCCCCGGCCGGCGCGTGGGAAGCACAGGCGCACGGCCGCGCGTCCGGCGTGGTGGTGCGGATGACCTGCTACACCGCCGAATACACCGGCACCCTCACGCCGAGCAGTGAGATCGCGGAACTCGCGTGGCTCGGGTACGGCGACCGCCCCCGCGTCTCCGCCGTCGACCAGCTGATCTTCGACGACCTGCACTCGCAAGGGCTGCTGCGCTGAGCCAGCACTCTTGAATCAGCCCAGCAGTTTGGGCTTGTGCTCCAAATGGGACAACCCGTTCCACGCCAGGTTCACCAGGTGCGCCGCCACCTCGTCCCGCTTCGGCTTGCGGGCGTCGAGCCACCACTGGCCGGTCAGCGCGACCATGCCGACCAGAGCCTGGGCGTACACGGCGGAGAGCTTCTCCTCGTACCCGCGCGCCGCGAACTGCTGCGCGAGAATGTGCTCCACCTGGCTGGCGATGTCGTTCAGCACAGTGGAAAACGTGCCGGTGGAGCTGGCCACCGGGGAGTCGCGGACCAGGATGCGGAAGCCGTCGTGGGAATCCTCGACGTAGCCGAGCAACGCGCAGGCCGCCTGTTCCAGCATCACCCGCGGGTGGCCGCCGTGCAGCGTCGAAACCATGCGGTCGAGCAGGACCCGCGTCTCGCGGTCCACGACCACCGCGTAGATGCCTTCCTTGCCACCGAAATGCTCGTACACCACCGGCTTGGAGACGTTGGCGCGAGCCGCGATCTCCTCCACCGAAGTTCCGTCGAAACCCTTCTCCGCGAACAGGGCCCGCGCCACGTTCAGCAATTGCTGTCTGCGCTCGCTGCCCGTCATGCGGACCCGGGTCACCGGAGCGGTCGGTCGCGCTCCGGTGACGGCCGCCTCTCGCTTGGCCCGTCGTCTCCCCGCCACCGGGGCAGACTACGCCGAACCGGAGACCTGCTTCGCTTCGGCGGCGATCCGCGCCAGCCGCTGCGGGGTCGGCCAGCGCACGTCGTGCACCCAGCCGAACTTCTCGAAGATCCAGATCAGCCGGGCGGACATGTCGATCTGCCCGCGCTGCACGCCGTGCCGCGCGGACGTCGGGTCGGCGTGGTGCAGGTTGTGCCAGGACTCGCCGAAGGAGAAGATCGCCAGCGGCCAGAAGTTGGCCGACTTGTCCCGCGCGGCGAACGGGCGCTCGCCGATCATGTGGCAGATCGAGTTGACCGACCAGGTCACGTGGTGCAGCACGCAGATGCGCACCAGGCCGGCCCAGAAGAACGCGGTCACCGCGCCCCACAGCGACCACGAGATCAGGCCGCCGAGCAGCGCCGGCAGCAGCAGGCTGACCAGTGCCCAGAGCCAGAACAGGTCGTCGACCTTGCGGATGGCGGTGTCCTTGACCAGATCGGGCGCGAACCGCCCCTGGTTGCTGGTGTCGCGCTCGAACAGCCAGCCCATGTGCGCGTGCCAGAAGCCCTTGGCGATGGCCACCGGCGAGGTGCCGAACGCCCACGGGGAGTGCGGGTCGCCGTCGCGGTCGGAGAACGCGTGGTGCCGGCGATGGTCCGCCACCCAGGTGATCACCGGGCCCTGCAAGGCGATGCTGCCCGCGATGGCCAGCACCACGCGCAGCCACTTCTCGGCCTTGAACGAGCCGTGCGTGAAGTAACGGTGGTAGGCCACGGTGATGCCGAGCCCGCTGATCCCGTAGAACACCACGAACAGCCCGACGTCGACCCAGCTCAGGCCCCAGCCCCAGGCGAACGGGACGGCGACCAGCAGCGCCACCAGCGGCGCGATCACGCCGAAGTACACGGAGAACTGGACCCCGATCGAACGGGTCCCCTCGATGATCGGTTTGGGCCCCTTCGGGGCCGGTGGCTCTCCAGCGGGCTGGGAACGGTCAAGGGTGGCCGTCATACAGTTCACTTCTTCCTACGAGCCCTTACGAAGGGTCACCTTACCTACGATGCCGTAAGTTACGGTACAGGAGGTTTCACGCCCTGGGGAGACCCGATTTGCCCGTTCCCCGGGCAGTCAACTGCTTTTACCGGGTACCCAGCGCCCGCGGGTCTCACCCTCCCGCGACCGGGGTCTTCGATCATCGCTATCCTGACCAGGATCGATCCGCCGTAGTGTAATCGGCAGCACTTCAGATTTTGGTTCTGACGGTTCAGGTTCGAATCCTGGCGGCGGAGCAGCGGAACGACCTGGCGGCCATGGCGATGGGGGGTGGGTGCGGCTGACCGACGAAGCGACCGACGACACGGGAGCCAGGCGCCCGACCCTCGCCGAAATGTCCGACGCCTGGCTGGTTGGCCGTGGCCGCGAGCTGATCGCGGCGGTCCAGCGGCAGCCGCACGAGCAGCAGCTCGAGATCGTCGCGATCATGGACGAGCTGGTCGGAGAGACCCTGCGCCGCGGCGAGCCGACGCTGGTCGCGCAGCTGCTGCGCGCTTCCGCCTTCGCCCGCCTGGTCACGCGCGGCCTGGCCGCCGAGGCCGAGCCGCGGCTCGACGAGATGCTCGCGCACACCCGTCGCCACGGCCTTTCGCTGCTGCGCGCCGACGCGCACGCCCTGCGCGGGCGGCGGCTGGTGCTGGCCGCACAGGAGGACGCCGCGCTCACCGAGATCGCCAGGGCGCTGGCGATCCTCGACGACTCCACCATCCCGGACCGCCAGATCGGTATCCGCAACTGGAACCGCATGCTGTCCAACGCGCTGATCGACTGCTGGATCGTGCTCAACCAGCTCGGCGTCTACGAGGCCGCCGAGGAGGTCCTCGGCCGTGCGCACCAGGCGATCCGCGAAAGTGCGAGCCCGCACGAGATCACCCTGCAGCTGATGAACCGGGTGAAGATGCTGCTGGGCTGGGGCCTGCGGCTGGAACGCATCGAGCGCTACGACGAGGCCAGGGAGAAGTTCCGCACGGCCGCGTCGATGGCGGTGGCGGCCGAAGGCCCGTTCGCCGAATCGCTGTTCCCGCGCCGGGCCGGCGTCGCGGCCGTCGACCAGGTCGGCGTGCTCGCGTCCGCGCTCGCGCTGCACAACCCGGATGAAGACCACGTGGCGCGCTTGCGGGAGCTGACCAGCGGCCAGCACTTCCCGCACGAGCAGGAGATCGTCGCCATCGCGCTGGCGCGCTGCCTGGACCGGTCCGACCGCCGGGAGGAAGCGGTCCAGGTGCTGCGCGACGTCCGCACTGCGATGAACAATGACCTGTCTCAGCCGTCGATGCGGCTCAACGTGGCCCGTGAGCTCGCGCGCCTGGACACCTCGAAGGACTTCCAGACCGGCGCCAGCCCTTCGATGATCGATTACGCCACCACGCTCGAATCCGAGATGTGGACGCTGCGCGAGTCGCAGATCGCCACCCTGAACGCCCGCCGCGAGCACGAGCGGCTCTCCGCCGAGCACGGCGCGATCACCCAGCAGGCACTGCAGGATCCGCTCACCGGACTGCCGAACCGCCGCGCGCTGGACGAGCGCCTGCGCACGCTGGCGTCTTCGGCCGACGCGCAGCCGCTGGCCGTCGGACTGGTCGACCTCGACGGCTTCAAGGGAGTCAACGACCGGCAGTCGCACGCCGAGGGCGACAACGTGCTCCGTGTCGTCGCGAGCACGCTTCGTGATGCGCTGCGTGGTGACGACGTTGTCGCGCGATACGGCGGCGACGAGTTCATCGTGCTGCTCCCGGGCGCGCCGGCGTCGGCGGCGAAGATGGCGCTGGGGCGCGCAGTGAAATCCGTCGCAGATCTGCCGCATCACCTTTCACACGGCGTCACGCTGTCGATCGGCCTGGTGTCGCTGCGGCCGCAGGAACGGGCCGAGCAGGTGCTCGCGCGCGCGGATGCCGCTATGTACCAGGCAAAACGCGGCGGCGGCAACCAGGTGGCGTCGGCCAACTCGATGGCCACCGACACGGGCGCCGGCTGGCCCGACGCGAGCAGCCCGACCGACCCCGCGTGGGACTCCGAAGACCCCACGTAGGATCGTTGGCCGACGGAGACCACACCGGTGAACCATTGGGAGTGTCGTTGAGCGGCCCGCTGAGCACGCTGATCCTCGCCGCGGGTGAGGGCACCCGCATGCGTTCGTCCACCCCCAAGGTGCTGCACCCGATCGCCGGGCGCCCCTTGGTGGAGCACGCTGTCCGCGCCGCGGCCGGACTGGACCCGGAACACCTCGTCGTGGTGATCGGCCACGGCCGCGAAGCCGTCGGAGCCGAGCTGGCGCGCATCGGCGGGGTGCTGGGCCGCGAAGTCACCACCGCCGTGCAGGCCGAGCAGAAGGGCACCGGGCACGCCGTTTCCTGCGCGCTGCGCGAGCTGCCGGACGGCCTGACCGGCACCGTGCTCGTCAGCTACGGCGACGTGCCGCTGCTGGACACCGAGACGCTTTCCGCGCTGCTGGCCGAGCACACCGGCTCCGGCAACGCGGTCACCGTGCTCACCGCTGTGGTCGCCGACCCGTCCGGCTACGGCCGGATCGTGCGCGACGACGCGGGCCGGGTGAGCGCGATCGTCGAGCACAAGGACGCGACACCGGCGCAGCACGAAATCAAGGAGATCAACTCGGGCGTCTACGCGTTCGACGCCGCGGTGCTGACCGACGGCCTCTCCCGGCTCTCGACCGACAACGCGCAGGGCGAGCTGTACCTCACCGACGTGCTCGGCATCGCCCGCGAGGACGGCAAGGGCGTCGGCGCGCTGGTGGTCGACGACCCGTGGGTCACCGAGGGCGTGAACGACCGCGTGCAGCTCTCGGTGCTGGGCGCGGAGTACAACCGCCGGATCGTGCGCCGCTGGCAGCGCGAGGGCGTGACCGTGACCGACCCGGACACCACCTGGATCGGGGCGGACGTGACACTCTCCCGTGACGTCCTGCTGGAGCCGAACACGCAGCTCAAGGGCGCCACCTCGGTCGGCGAGGGCTCGGTGGTGGGCCCGGACACCACGCTCACCGACGTGGTCATCGGCGCGCACGCGTCGGTCGTGCGCGTGCACGGCTCCGGCTCCGAGCTGGGCGACGGCGTGAACGTCGGCCCGTACACCTACCTGCGGCCGGGCACGAAGCTCGGCGCCAGGGGCAAGCTGGGCGCGTTCGTCGAGACCAAGAACGCGGAAATCGGCACCGGCACCAAGGTTCCGCACCTCACCTACATCGGCGACGCGAAGATCGGCGAGCACAGCAACATCGGCTGCTCCAGCGTGTTCGTGAACTACGACGGCGTGGGCAAGCACCACACCGTCGTCGGCTCCCATGTGCGCCTCGGCGCGGACAACACGCTGGTAGCGCCGGTGCGGATCGGGGACGGCGCTTACAGTGGGGCGGGTGCGGTCATCCGCGACGACGTCCCGCCAGGCGCGCTGGCGGTGTCGGCGGGCCCGCAGCGCACCATCGAAGGCTGGGCGACCCGGCGGAGGCCGGGCACGCCCGCGGCGGAGGCGGCGGAAGCCGCGCTCGCCGCGCAGCAGGACACCGCCGTGTCCGTGGCAGAAGCAGGAACCGACGGGGAGTCGCCAGCATGAGTCCGAAATCAGGTACGCCGAAGAAGAATCTGATGCTCTTCTCCGGCCGTGCGCACCGGGAGCTCGCGGAAGAGGTGGCCGCGCACCTCGACGTGACGATCACCCCGCAGACCGCGCACACGTTCGCCAACGGTGAGCTGTTCGTCCGGTTCGAGGAGTCGGTGCGCGGCACCGACGCCTTCGTGATCCAGGCGCACACCACGCCCATCAACGAGTACGTGATGGAGCAGCTGATCATGGTGGACGCGCTCAAGCGGGCGAGCGCGAAGCGGATCACCGTGGTGATGCCGTTCTACCCGTATGCGCGGCAGGACAAGAAGCACAAAGGCCGCGAGCCGATCTCGGCCCGGCTGATCGCGGACCTGTTCAAGACCGCGGGCGCCGACCGGATCATGACGGTCGACCTGCACACCGCGCAGATCCAGGGCTTCTTCGACGGCCCGGTCGACCACCTGATGGCGCAGTCGGTGCTCGCCGACCACATCAAGGCCACCTACGGCGACGCGGACATCACCGTCGTCTCGCCGGACTCGGGCCGCGTGCGGCTGGCCGAGAAGTGGGCGCAGCAGCTGGGCGACCGGCCGATCGCGTTCATCCACAAGACGCGCGACCCGGACAAGCCCAACCAGGCCGTGGCCAACCGCGTGGTCGGCAAGGTGCAGGGCAAGCTCTGCGTGCTGATCGACGACATGATCGACACCGGCGGCACGATCGTGAAGGCCACCGAGGCGCTGATCCAGGAAGGCGCGGCGGACGTGGTCATCGCGACCACCCACGGCATCCTCTCCGACCCGGCGACCGAGCGGCTCTCGCAGTGCAAGGCCCGCGAGGTCATCGTCACCAACACCCTGCCGATCCCGGAGGAGAAGCGCTTCCCGGGGCTGACGGTGCTCTCCATCGCGCCGATGCTCGCGGAGGCCATCCAGCAGGTCTTCGAGGACGGCTCGGTCACCTCGCTGTTCGACGGCGCCGCCTGACTCCCTGCCCGTTGCGCCCCAATGTGGCGTTCGGTGCGCTCAACGCAACCAACGCCACATTGGGGCGCTTTCGCCGTCGGTGAAGCCAGGTCCGCCGGCGGCGAAATCGTCTCCGCCCCCGCCTGGCAGGCGCTAGCTTCGCCGCATGGGGAAATTCAAATTCGGCGTCAGCCTCCGCGGTGTGACCGACCGGGCCGAGTGGGTCGCCAAGTGCCGCCGGGCCGAAGAACTGGGCTACGACGTCATCACGGTGCCCGATCACCTCGGGCCCGGCCGGCCCGCGCCGTTCCCGGCGCTGGTGGCCGCGGCCGCCGTCACCGAGCGGCCGCGGGTGGGCACGCTGGTGTCCAACGTGCCGTTCTACAACCTGGCGCTCTTCGCGCGTGACGTCGCGACCACCAACGCGCTGACCGGCGGACGGCTCGACCTCGGGCTCGGCTCCGGGCATATGAAGTCCGAGTTCGACGACGCAGGGCTGCCGTGGCGCAAGGCGCCCGAGCGGATCGATTACCTGGTCGACGGCCTCGACGAGCTGAAGACCCGCCTCGCCGAGGAAGGCGGGCTGCCGCACCTGCTGATCGCGGGCAACAGCGACGGGGTGCTGCGCCTCGCCGCGGAGCACGCCGACATCGCGGGCTTCGCGGGACTTCGGCAGGACCGCGGAAAGCCGCCGGGCACCTTCGTGCTCGACAACGCCGAGACGATGGACGAGCGCGTCCGGTTCTTCCGCTCGCTCGCCGGCGACCGCGAGGTCGAGTACAACATGCTGGTCCAGCGTGTGGTCGTGACCGAAGACCGCCGGGCCGCCGCGGCCGAGTGGCACGCGGACACCGACGAGCGCTCGGCGGCGAGCGTCGACGAGCTGCTGGCCGCGCCGCAACTGCTCCTCGGCACGGTCGACGAGATCGTCCAGCAGCTCGTCGACCGCCGTGAGCGCTACGGCTTCTCCTACATCACCGTGTTCGAGGCGATGCTGGAGACCTTCGCCCCGGTGGTCGCCGAGCTACGCGGTCGGTAGCGAGTTTTCATTGCTCCGTAACGCTTTCCGCCGCTGACCGGACCTTCGCAACGGCCTCGCCGGCGATCAGGGTCAGCACGCGGCCGAGCAGGTCGTCCGGGACGGCCTCGTCGTCGATGTCCGACTCGACGGCGAGGCCGTTGCTGAGCGCCAGCAGGATCACGGCGAACTCCTGCGGCGGCAGCGGCAGGTCCAGCTCCAGCCCCTCGGACAGCCGTTCCAGCGCCCGCGCGATGGTCGTGCGAACCTCGCGGCGGCGCAGCTTCAACGCGTCGCGCCGGTGCTCGTCGTGGTGGGCCAGCGCGAAGAACTCCGCGAGCAGCCGGTGCCAGACGGCGTCCGTGCGCATCTCGTGCATCAGCACCGCCGCGACGTTCGCCAGGCCCACGCCGCCGTCACCGGCCTCCGCGAAACCGGCCAGGCTCGCCTCCAGCCGGTGCGCGGCATGCTCCTCCATCAGCGCCAGCACCAGCTCGTCCTTCGACGCGAAGCTCGAGTACACCGCGCCCTTGGTCAGACCCGCGGCCGCGGCGACCTCGGTCAGCTTCGACGCCGCGATCCCGCGCTCGCCGAAGACGGTGAACGCCGCGTCGAGGATGCGACGGCGGGTTTCGGACCGCGTCGGCCGCGTCCGGCCGGGTCCGGGTTCCAGCGCGGCCATCGGCCGGTCCTCCTGATCTGGGTCTTGACTTCTGCGAGCCCAACTCCATACCTTCAAGTATCCAATACCCGGAGGTATCCAATGTCAACCGAGCGTGGCCTGTACGGTCTCGCCGCCGAGGCGGCGGCCGCGTTCGGCACGGCGGTCGCGCAGCGCTTCCCGGACGGCGGCGGCTGGCGGGAGCGCACCTTCACCGAGCTGGACCACGCGGCGAGCCGGGTGGCCGGGCTGCTGCGCGAAGGCGGCGTACGGCGAGGCGACCGGGTGGCGCTGCTCTGCCGGACTCGTCCTGAGTGGACAGTCTGCGACCTCGCGATCGCCCGGCTCGGCGCGATCTGCGTGCCGGTGTACCCCACCAGCTCACGCGACCAGATCCGCTGGATCCTGCACGACTCCGGCGCCGTGGCCGTGCTCGTGGAAACCGCCGGGCACCTGGCCGACGTCGAGGCGTTGCGCGCCGAACTGCCCGCGCTGGACCTGGTGCTGGGCATCGATGCGACCGACCACCCGCTCACCGCGGTGATCGAAGGCCACGGGCCGGCCGACCCCGGCCCAGTGCCGGAGCCCGCGCCGGACGACCCGTTCACCATCGTCTACACCTCCGGCACCACCGGCGAGCCCAAGGGCTGCGTGCTCACCCACCACAACATCGCCTCGGTGATCGAAGCCCTGCGCGAAATCAGCGAAGCCGCCCCCGGCGACGTGCTGTTCGCCTACCTTCCGCTGGCCCACCTGCTGACCCGGATGCTGCAGGTCTACTGCCTGCGCACCGGCGCCACCATCGCGTACTCCGGCGGCGACATCCGCGCCGTGGTCGGCGAGCTGGCCGAGGTCGCGCCGACCTACCTGCCGTCGGCGCCGATGCTGTTCGAGAAGGTCTACTCGGTGGTCAGCGGCCTGGCGCCGGACCTCGGGCCGACGGTCGAGCTGGGTCTGCGCGCGCGTCGCGGCGAGCAGCTGGACGAGGAGGAGACCCGCCGGTTCGCCGTCGCGGAAGCGCAGCTGTTCGGCCGCGTCCGCGCCGCGTTCGGCGGGAGGCTCGGCTACGCGATCACCGGGTCCGCCCCGATCGCCCCGGAGATCCTCGAATTCTTCTTCGCCTGCGGCGTGCCAGTGTACGAGGCGTACGGGATGACCGAGTCGACCGCCGTGCTCACCTCGAACACGCCCGGAGCCTGGCGGGTCGGCACTGTCGGGCGCGCCGCACCCGGGGTGGAGCTGGCGATCGCCGAAGACGGCGAGGTGCTGGGCCGCTCGGCGGGCGTCTTCGCGGGCTACTGGAACAACCCCGCCGCGACCGCGGAGTCCGTTGTGGACGGTTGGCTGCACACCGGCGATCTCGGCTCGCTCGACGCGGACGGGTTCCTCACCATCACCGGGCGCAAGAAGGACATCGTGATCACCTCGGCGGGCAAGAACCTGTCCCCCGCCGCGATCGAAACCGACCTGCGCCGGACGCCGTGGATCGCCGAGGCCGTGCTGCTCGGCGACCGCCGCCCCTACCCGGTCGCGCTGCTCGCCCTCGACCAGGACCGGCTGCCCGAGCTGACCTCCGAGACCGGCGTCGACCCCGGCGCCGAGGGCTGGTCCGGCGACGAGCGCCTGCGCGCGCTCATCGCCCGAGAGGTCGAAGCCGTCAACGCCCGCTATTCTCCGCCCGAACGGATCCGGGACTTCGCGATCGTGCCGGCCCCGTTCTCGGTGGCGGCCGGCGAGCTGACCCCGACCCTCAAGATCCGGCGCGACGTCGTCGCCCGACGCCACGCCGGACTGGTCGAAACGCTCTACCCCGCCCCGCGACGGGCCACCTGATCCACCGGCAACGCCGCCGGTGTGCCCCTGAGGAAGGAAGCTTCTCGATGAGGATGCGATTGCGGACCAAAGCGGCTGTGCTGGCCGCCGCGGCGCTCGTGACGGCGGCGTTCACCGCCGCCCCGGCGCAGGCGGCGACCGGCGGCAACAACGACCCGACCTGCCGGCCCGGTGCCGCGCACCCCAACCCCGTGGTCTTCCTCCACGGGCTGGGCGCCACCTACTACGAGGACCTGAACTTCATGCAGGCGGCCGTCGCGGCCAAGGGGTACTGCACGTTCAGCCAGACCTACGGCGCCTACCCGGGCTTCCCCGTGGTCGGCGGGCTGCGCCCGATCGCCGACTCCGCGGCCGAGATCAAGACGTTCATCGGCCAGGTGCTGGCCGAGACCGGTGCGTCCAAAGTGGACATCGTCGGGCACTCCGAGGGCGGCCTCCAGTCCCTCTACGTGACCAAGACCCAGGGCATCGCCGACAAGATCGGCACCGTGGTGGCCATCGCGCCGCCCGCGCACGGCACCACCTTCGGCGGGCTGACCAAGCTCGCCTACCTGCTGGGCCAGGGCGAGCGCGACGCCGTCGGCCAGGCGCTGTCCACCCTCGGCTGCCCGGCCTGCGACAACCTGATCACCGGCGGCTCGGCCATCACCACGCTGAACACCGGCCCGATCGCCCAGCCCGGCGTGCACTACACGATCATCACCTCGCGCGCCGACGAGCTGGTCACGCCCACCGACACCGCGTTCGTCCGCGAGCCGGGCGTGGACAACCAGTACGTCCAGGACACCTGCCCGTTCGACCCGGTGGGGCACATCGGCGAGGCCTACGACCTCAACGTCTGGAACCTGGTCACCAACGCGCTCGACCCCGCGCACGCCACGAAGTTCCTCTGCGTGGTCGGGTCGCCTGGCTGACGGGTCAGGGCTCGTGAGTGTTTATGACGGTTCAAACCGTCATAAACACTCACGAGCCTGGTCAGTAGGCGGCAGTGTCAGTAGGCGACGGTGAATCGCGCCCGCGAGTGCTTCGGCTCGTCGATCTCGTCGACGAAGGCGATCGCGTAGTCCGCGCCGCTGATCCTCGAGTGGCCGTCCTCGGCCGACAGCAGGACGTCGCCGCCGACACGGAACTCGCCGGTGCGCTCGCCGGCGTTCCAGGCGCTGAACTCGGCCGCCGGGCTGACGTAGAACCAGTCGTCGCCCTCGGGCAGCGCGCGCAGCGCCGCGAGGACGTCGGCGTGGCTGCCCGCCTCGGCCTTGTACGCATCCGGGAAGTCCGGGGTGTCGATCAGCCGCGGGCCGCCCTCGGCGACGTGCAGTGAGCCCGCCCCGCCGACGAACGACAGGCGCGCGCCGGCCGCGCGGGCCGCGTCCACCAGCGTCGGCACGGCGTCCAGCAGACGGCGGCCCTCGTCGTCCGCACGGCCCGGCGTCGCGACGACGATCACGTCGGCGCCACGCGTCACGTCCGCGACGAAGCCGGCGTCGTGCATCGAGCCCGCCCGCGCCTCGACGCCCTCGGGCAGGCCTTCGGCCTTACGCGCGACGCCGACCACCGAATGACCGCGCCGCAGCGCCTCCTCCGTGATCCGGCCGCCGGCGTACCCCGTCGCGCCGAACACCACCAGCTTGGTCATGACCGCTCCTCACCGACGAACTTCGTGTCAACGGCGCCGATGGTAAGGACGAGTGATCGGCTACTTCAACGAAACCAACACACCCCGGGGTAGGCGTGCAGGTCAGCCGCCGAGCGCGGCGAACGACGTCGCCAGCTTCTGCTTCACGGCGTTCGCGTCGAACGGCACCCGCACCTCGCCGACGGCCGTCGGCTTCGCCAGCACCTGGTAGCTGGCGGTGCGGTTCGGCAGCGAGAACTTGACCGAGCAGGACATCGTGATCGTCGCGTCCGCCGCCGCGTCGCCCTGGGTCGTGCAGGTCTGCGAGCCGAGCGTGTCGGCGCTCATCTCGACGATCAGCGTCACGTGCACCACGGGCTTCGGGTCCGAGTCGCCGCCCACCACGCTGGTCGAGACGTCCACCGAAGTGGTGCAGGAGCCGACGAAGTCCTTGCAGTCGAGCTTGTCGTTCAGCACCGAGACGCTCGCCTGTGCGAGCCCCTCGAACGGCTGGCCCAGCCCGCCCACGGCGGTGTCGAAGTCGGTGTGGAACTTCTTCAGCTCGGCACCGGTGATCGGGCGCACCTGGAACCCGGCGCCGAGCTTCGCCCCGCCCAGCGGGTCGATCAGCGCCGGCGCGAAGCCCACCACGCGGTTCGGCTGAGCGGTGGTCACCTGAAGGGCGCCGAGGCCGCCGCCGATCCGGTAGGCCTCGGTGCCGTCGGGCTGCTTCTCCCGCACCGGCTCGGCCGTCTGGTTCAGCGTGGCCAGCGACTTGCCCAGCTCGTCCGCGAGCTTGCCCGGCGCGAGCTTCCCGCCCGGGTCCACCGGCAGCTCGGTGCCGACGGTGTGCACCCAGCCGGTGCCGAACTGGGCGCTGCTGTCCTCCAGCCCGTGCGACTTCCAGTAGTCCGCGTTCGCGGAGACGTACAGCTCGCCGCCGACCTGCACGATCTGCACGGCCTGGCCCTCGAACGGCAGCGTGCCGATCCCGTCGCCGTCGCGCGTGACCCGGAAGGTCAGGTTCGCGGGGTTGCCGGAAGCGTCCTTGACCGTGGTGTCGTACTGCAGGGCCGGCGCCTGCCGCAGTGCGTCCAGGGCCGTGTCGACGGCCGTCTTCTGCGCCGCGAGACGGTCGGCTTTCTGCTGGTCGGCGGCCGAAACACCCGCCGAACCGGACACCGCGACCTGGCAGCCCGCGAGCAGCCCGCCCACCAGCACGACCGCCACGGCAGTCCATCGAGCCCGCATTCCCGCCCCTCTTTCCGCCGGGATCATCTCATCCCCGCGACCGGCGCCGGGAGCACGTTTATTGTGTCCTCACCCACCGCCCGGCCCAAGGTCGGCGCGCGCGGGCGCCCCCGTCGTCACCGCACCGGCCCAGGCTGGTCTACACTTCTCGAGTTGTCTCGGCGAGGCGGGTGCACCGTTCGGTGCCCAGCGTGATCGACGCGGCGGTTTGAGAAGCCTCCGTGGACTGGTCACGCCCGGATACTCGCCGCCGTACGCAACCGCCCCGAGCAGAGATCGACGATCCCCGCCGCCACTGCTGCACCGCATCGTGATTTGAAGGAGTACTACACCGTGTCCGAGGTACGTCTTTCCGTCGAGCCGCGCACCGAGTTCGGCAAGGGTGCCGCGCGGCGCACCCGTCGTGCCGGCAAGATCCCCGCGGTCCTGTACGGGCACGGCTCGGACCCGCGGCACTTCGCGCTGCCGGCCCTCGAGTTCGCCCGCGTGGTCCGCGAGAACGGCAGCAACGCCGTCATCACCCTCGACCTCGAGGGCTCCGACGAGCTGGCGCTGACCAAGACCATCGTCGTGCACCCGCTGAAGAACTACATCGAGCACGTCGACCTGCTGGTCGTCAAGCGCGGCGAGAAGATCACCGTGGACGTGCCGGTGGTCGTCACCGGTGCCGCCGCCCCGGGCACCCTGATCGCCCAGGACCTCGACACCATCCAGGTCGAGGTCGAGGCCCTGCACATCCCGGAGCAGGTCGAGGTCTCCGTCGAGGGGATCGAGGCCGGCGTGCAGATCAACGCCGGGCAGGTCGTCCTGCCCGCGGGCGCGGAGCTGGTCACCGACCCCGAGGCGCTGGTCGTGGCCGTCAATGAGCAGCGTGAATCGTCCGAGGACGAGGCCGCCGAAGGCGACGCCGCCACCACCGAGGCCGCCGAATAAACTCACTTCCGTGAGTGAAGACCTGCCCGGGGCCGGCGAGCTGATCGTGCTCGCCGGTCTCGGCAATCCCGGGCCCCAGTACGCCGGCAACCGGCACAACGTCGGCTTCATGGTGCTCGACGAGCTCGCCGCGCGCATCGGCGGCAAGTTCAAGGCGCACAAGAGCGGCGCCGAGGTGCTCGAGGGACGGCTCTCCGGCCGTCGCGTGGTGCTGGTGAAGCCCCGCTCGTTCATGAACCTCTCCGGCGGGCCCGTGGTCGGCGCCGCCCGGTTCTTCAAGGTCCCGCCGTCCGGCATCGTCGTGGTGCACGACGAGCTGGACGTGCCGTTCGGCGCGCTGAAGCTCAAGCTCGGCGGCGGCGACAACGGCCACAACGGCCTCCGCTCCATCACGAAGTCGCTCGGCACGCGTGACTACTACCGCGTGCGGTTCGGCATCGGCCGCCCGCCGGGCCGCCAGGACCCGGCCGACTTCGTGTTGAAGGACTTCTCGACGGTGGAGCGCAAGGAGCTCCCGTTCGAGGTCGACCGCTGCGCGGACGCTACCGAGGCACTGGTCGCCAAGGGCCTCACGGAAGCGCGGAACGAGTTCCACGCGGGCTGACCACCCGGTTGCTCTCAGTGAGTGATCATCGGTGACGGTCAGCGATATCTGCTCACTCGATGGGCGGCTTCTGCTTCCCTGATCGAGTCGACCCGGGGTGCTTTCCCTTCCGGGTGCCCCGATGACCGGTTAGGACGGAGGACGGGAGTTCGCACACCGACCTTGAATCGGAGAATCTTTCATGTCGTTCACCGCCGAAGACCTCGCCGAGGTCGCTTTCGGTAACGCCCCGATCGGCCGCCGCGGATACGCGAAGAACGAGGTCGACGAGTACGTGCGGCGCATCGCCAAGACGATCGCCGACGAGGACGACCTGACCGCCGCGGAAGTCCACCACGTGATGTTCAACAAGCCGCTGATCGGCAAGCGCGGCTACGACGAGCGTGAGGTGGACCAGTTCCTCGACGAGGTCGAGGACCAGCTGGCCGACCTCTCCGGACGGCGTGCCCCGAGTGTCCCGGGCGCCCGCGACGAGCACGAGGCCACCGCCCAGCGCGCCCCACGCCCGGCCGGGGAAGCGGCCGAACACCTCCAGGACCGGTAAACCGAGCCGGTGCCGGGGGACGCCCGTCCCCCGCGGTGACCCGCGCCCGCGAGCCCGCCTTCCGGCCCGGACCGGCCGGCGGATCCGAGCCCACCCGGACGTTCTCCGGAACGGCACGGGACCGGCAGGCCCAGAGCGCGAAAGTCCCTCCGGCACCCGAATCCGGCGCCGTTCCCCCGCGGCGCGCACCCGCAGTTGTTCCCCCGCCCTCCGGACTCCCAGCCCCGACAGCGAAAAGCCCCCGCCCGCGACTCCATCCTCGTCGCGGGCGGGGGCTTTTCGCGTGGGTCAGGAACCCGCGTTGTGCGAGATCTTCTCGGCGTACTGGACGGCCGTCGCGGCGCGCTTGACCTTGCCCGACGGCGTCTTCGGCAGGCTGCCGGCCGGCAGCACGACCACGGCGAACGGCCGCATGTCGACCGCGTCGCGCACCCGCGCCGCGACCTCTTTGGACAGTGCCCGCTCGGCTTCCGCGTCACCGGCCAGTTTGGACTCCACCACCACGGCGAAGCGCTCGCGACGGCTGCCGGCGTCGATGCGCACGGCCACGGCGTTGCCCGCGCGCACGCCCTCCACCGAGGTGGCCGCGCGCTCGATGTCGGTCGGGTAGAGGTTGCGGCCGCCCATGATGATCACGTCCTTGCGCCGTCCGCAGATGACGATCTGGCCGTCCACCAGGTAACCGAGGTCGCCGGTGTCGAGCCAGCCGTCGGCGTCCTGAGTGTCGACCGGGCCGTCGACGGTCAGGTACCCCGGCGTCACCGCCTCGCCGCGCAGCCGGATCTCGCCGACCTCGCGGTCGCCGAGCCGGTGGCCCTGGTCGTCGACGATCTCCGCCTCGAGGCCGTCGAGCGGGCGGCCGAGCATCGCGAACGAGCGCACCGAGTCGGTCCCGCGCCGCGGGTCGCCCTCGGGCACCGGCACCGCGCGGTTGCCGGCCTCCAGCGCTTCGGCCTCCACCACGTCGAGCGTCAGTCCGGTGAACAGCGGCGCGAACGAGACGGCCAGCGTCGCCTCCGCCATGCCGTAGGCGGGGAACACACACTCGGCCGGCATCTTGAAGCGGGCGCCGGCTTCGACGAACGTCTGCACGGCGGTCTCGTCGATCGGCTCCGCGCCGTTGAGCGCGATGCGCAGCGTGGAGAGGTCGTAGGCCTGGTCGTCGTCCACCCGCGCCATGCGGCGGCCGACGATGGCGTACGCGAAGTTCGGCGCCGCCGTGGTGGTGCCGCGGTACTTCGTGATCAGCTCCGGCCAGATCAGCGGCCCGGACAGGAACTCCACGGGCGTGATCTTGACCAGCTCGACGCCGAAGGTCATCGGCACGGTCAGGAAGCCGACCATGCCCATGTCGTGGAAGGTCGGCAGCCAGGACACCATCACGTCGGTGTCGAAGTCGAACTCGGCGCGCTCCACCATCGCCTTGACGTTGGTGTAGAGGTTCCCGTAGGTGATCCGGACGGCCTTCGGCTCGGCGGTCGACCCGCTGGTGAGCTGCAGGAGCGCGGTGTCGCCCTCGGCGGTGGGCACGACCTCGGCCAGCGGCTCGCCGTCACGCAGCTCGGTGATCAGCCGGTAGTCGATGCCCTTCTCCGCGAGCACCGGCGCGAGCTGGTCGAACGGCTCGCCGAGCACGACCAGCTCCGCGCCGATCATGCCCAGCACCTTGACCGTGTCGTCCGCCCATTCGGCGAGGTCCGTGCGCTGGGTGGGCTGGTGCAGCATCGTCACGCTGCCCCCGGCGAGCCACACGGCCTGCACGGTGGGCGCGATCAGCGACGGCGCCGCGGCCAGCACCGCGACCGCGCTGCCCGGAGCCAGCCCGCCCGCCACCAATGCCCCGGCGACCCGCAACGCCTGCTCGTGGACCTCGGCCCACGTCTTGCGCACCGGCTCCTTGGGCTCCCCGGTGACCATGCCCCGCTGCTGACCCCGCCCCGCCGCCGTGCCGACGAGCGTGTCCACGAACCGACTCATGGCGCCAGATTACTGTCTGGTTGTCAACGCCCGCCGCCCGTGGGCTCGTGAGTGGCGATGACGGTTCTAACCGTCATAAACACTCACGAGTTATTCGGCTGCTTCGGAGGTCTCCAGCCAGCGCGCCTCGACGTCGTCCTTCTCCGCCTGCAGCGTCTTCAGCTCGGTGTTCAGCTCGATCAGCTTCGCCGGGTCCGTGGCCGCTTCGGCAAGCGCCACATGGATCTTCTCCTCGCGCGACGCGAGCTGGTCGAGCTTGCGCTCCAGCCGGCCCAGCTCCTTGCGCGCGGCCCGCACCTCCGCGGCGTCGCGCTTGGCCTCGGCCTTCGCCGGGGCGGCCCCGGCCGGGTCACGGCGCGGTGCGGCTTCACGGATCTTCAGGCGGCGCTTCAGGTACTCCTCGATGCCGCCGGGCAGGTCGGTCACCGCGCCGTCGCCGAAGAGCGCGACCGTGGTGTCGCAGACGCGCTCGACCAGGTACCGGTCGTGCGAGACGACGACCATCGTGCCGGGCCAGCCGTCGAGCAGGTCCTCCAGCTGTTGCAGGGTGTCGATGTCCAGGTCGTTCGTCGGCTCGTCGAGCAGCAGCACGTTCGGCTCGGCCATCAGCAGCCGGCACAGCTGGAGCCGGCGCCGCTCGCCGCCGGACAGGTCGCCGACCGGCGTCCACTGGCGGGCCTGCGGGAAGCCCAGCTTCTCGCCGAGCTGGGACGCGGTCATCTCCTGCTTGCCGAACACCACGCGCCCGGCGACCTGCTCGATCGCCTGCAGCACCCGGAGGTCCTTCGGCAGGTCGTCCAGCTCCTGGCGCAGGTGCGCGAGCGCGACGGTCTTGCCCTGCTTCCGCCGCCCGGTCGAGGGTTCGATCTCCCCGCCGAGCAGCTTGAGCAGCGTGGTCTTGCCGGAGCCGTTCACGCCGACCAGGCCGATCCGGTCGCCGGGGCCGATCCGCCAGGTGACGTGGTCGAGCAGCGTGCGGCCGCCGACGCCGACCGTCACGTCCTCCAGCTCCAGCACCGTCTTGCCGAGCCGCCGCTTCGCGAACGCGTGCAGCTCGACGGTGTCGCGCAGCGGCGGCACGTCGGCGATCAGCGCCTCCGCGGCCTCCACCCGGTACCGCGGTTTCGACGAGCGGGCCTGCGGGCCGCGGCGCAGCCACGCCAGCTCCTTGCGCGCCAGGTTCTGCCGCTTCTCCTCCGCGGTCGCGGACAGCCGCGCCCGCTCGGCGCGCGCGAAGATCCAGTCCGCGTAACCGCCTTCGTACTGCTCGACGCGGCCGTTCGCGACCTCCCAGGTGACGCCCGCGACCGTGTCCAGGAACCACCGGTCGTGGGTCACGACCACCACGGCGGTCCGGCGGGCCAGCAGGTGGTCGGCCAGCCAGCGGACCCCCTCGACGTCCAGGTGGTTGGTGGGCTCGTCGAGCACCACCAGGTCCAGCTCGCCGGTCAGCGCGGCCGCGAGCGCGACCCGGCGGCGCTCGCCGCCGGAAAGCGTGGCGGTCGCCTTGTCCAGCCCGATCGCGGTGATCCCGAGACCATCCACAATGGACCGGACGCGGGCGTCGGCGGCCCATTCGTGCTCGGCGCCGTACCGGGCCAGCACGACATCGCCGACCGTGCTGCCCTCCGGCAGCTCGGTGCGCTGCGTGACCACGGCCATCCGCAGGCCGCGCACGTGGCTCACGCGCCCGTCGTCCGGCTCGCTCAGTCCGGAGAGGACCTCCAGCAAGGTGGTCTTGCCACCGCCGTTGAGGCCGACCACGCCGATGCGCTGTCCTTCGGCGACGCCGAGGGAAACCTTGTCCAGCAGCGGCTTCACCCCGTAGGACTTGCTCACCGACTCCAGGTTGACCAGGTTGGCCATCCGATCCCTTCCACAGTGGACAGTTCAATGAAGATCAGGCGTGCACGCGCGGCGGCGTGCCGCGGGGCGCGTCGTCGCCGCCGACCACCCGGGCGCCGGGCACCGGCCCGTGTGCGACGCGGACCGTGCGGCACACCCCGGCGCCGGACAGCTCGGCGGCCACCTCCACGGCCGCCTGCGCGTCCGCGCAAAGGAAGGCACACGTCGGGCCCGAGCCGGAAACGCAGCCGGCCAGCGCGCCCGCGTTGACGCCCGCGCGCAGCGTGCGCCGCAGGCCCGGCCGCAGCGAGACGGCCGCGGCCTGGAGGTCGTTGCCCAGCAGCAGCGCGAGCTGCCGCGGGTCGCCGGAGGCGAGCGCCTCGACCACAGGCGTGTGCGCGCCGACCCGCGGCGGCTTGCCCTCGGCCCGCAGCCGGTCGAGTTCGCCGAACACCTTCGGCGTGGAGAGGCCCTTGTGGTCGAACGCGAGCACCCAGTGGAACGTGTGCCGCGACAGCACCGGCACGAGCTGCTCCCCGCGTCCGGTTCCGAGCGCGGTGCCGCCGTACAGTGCGAAAGGCACGTCGCTGCCCAGCTTGCCGGCGATCGCGGCCAGCTCGTCGCGGGTGATGTCGAGCTTCCACAGCGAAGCGAGGCCGACGAGGGTCGCCGCCGCGTCCGCGCTGCCGCCCGCCATGCCGCCCGCGACCGGGATCCCCTTGCGCAGCACGATGCGCACCTTCGGATCTTCTTCCGGACGCCCGGCGTACGCGGCCAGCTCCTGCGCCGCGCGCCAGGCGAGGTTCGTGGCGTCGGTGGGCACCGTGCCCTCACCCTCGCCGTAGACCTCGAGCCCGGGCTCGTCGGTGGCCGCGACGGTGACCTCGTCCGTCAGCGAAAGCGCCTGGAACACGGTGACCAGCTCATGGAAACCGTCCGCACGCGGGTCGCCGACCGCCAGGTGCAGATTGACCTTGGCCGGGACCCGGACGGTGACTGGGGGAGGAACCACTGCGAGCACCCATCCAGCCTACGTGGCCGGGCCGATCGGCTGGCCACCAGGAGAAATCCCGGGGGAAAGCCCGGCTGCCGCGGACCTTCCGTACCCGGGCCGTCGCGTTCGGCAACCCTCCCCGGCCGGACCCGCGTACCCGGATTCCGGACAGCCGTCCCGAAACCCCGGACACGGGAAAGGCCGCCCCGCAAACCTGCTCCGGGACGGCCTTTCCTGGCGAATCGATCAGGCGGCGACGACGCTCTGCGGGCCGCGCGCGGTGTGGGTCACGTGGGCGCCGCGGTCGGCGATCCACGCCAGCGCGGCGTCGGCGCGCTCGCCCCGGACGCCGAGGCGGAAGCGGCCGATCGGAGTGTCGCCGATGCGGGTCAGGCCGCCGCCGATGGTGGCGAGTTCGACGTCGAACCGGCCGGCCGCCTCGGGCAGCAGCGCGCCCACGGAGGCGAAGCCGATCAGCACCACGTCGGCCGCGCGGTCGTACTTCGCGGCCTGCGCCCGGGTCGTCTCGATCGCGGGCAGCACCGCCTGCGCGGTCCAGCTGCCCGGCGACGCGATCAGGTCGAGCACCGTGCCGCGCTCGACGATGGCGCCTTCTTCGAGCACCGCGACGTCGTCGCAGACCCGGCGGACGACGCCCGCGTCCTGCGTGGTCACCAGCACCGTGACACCCAGCTCGGCGCGTGCCCGGTCGAGCACCGCCAGCACGGCGCCGGCCTCCTCCGGGGCGATGCCCGCGGTCGGGTCGTCGGCGAGCAGCACGGCCGGTCCGGCCGCGAGCGCCTTGGCCACGGCGACCCGGCGCAGCTGGCCGTCGGTCAGCTCACCCGGGTGCTGGCCGGCCCGCGCGGTCAGCCCGGCCAGGTCGAGCAGCGAGCCGACCCGGCTGCGGCGCTGCGGGCCGTCGACGCCCAGCTGCTCCAGCGGGGTCGCGATGTTGCCGGCCACGGTGCGCTCGGCCAGCAGCTCCGGCTTGGTGCCGACGACGCCGAGCTGACGGCGGACCTCACGCAGCCGGCGGCCGTCGAGGGTGCCGGTGTTCAGGCCGTCGAGCCGCACGACCCCGCGGTCGGGGCGCTCCTGCAGCGCGATGCAGCGGGCGAGGGTCGACTTGCCGGAGCCGGCCGGGCCGACCACGCCGAAGAGGGAGCCTGCCTGCACGTCGACGCTCACGTCACGCAGTGCGGCGACCGGACTTCCGTTGAGGGGAAAGGATTTGGACACGTTTTCGACAGTGATCACAAAGGGCTCCAAGCAGGGGGCGCAGCACCGTTCACGGGCGCGCCGGGCGTCACCGATTTACCGTCCGAAAGGGACGGTGCTCAAGAACAAGCGGAAGAGAGGATCAGGCGATGACCATGGAGCGTCGACACGCACATACCGTGCGGCGACCTTCGTCGACTACGCGCCGCTTGGTGAGCAGGAGCGGGCGGGCTACCCTCTTCATCGGAAACAGCCTCCATCGGTCCTGGCGGTAGCACCTGCCCTGCGGAGGGTGGTTGCTGCGACTTCGGCGAGCCAGGTCTCTCAGTCGCTCGGGATGGACATACCGAGTAAAGCCGATCCCATTGGGTGAACGCAAGCGCGTTGGTGCAGATCACACGAGTGGTGGCGTCCGGATACCGGAACACTCCGTCCTGCATCGCGGAACGTGAGGACGGTTCACCGGTCGGGCCGCTTGACACGACCGGCCGAACCCCGATACCCGGACCGCCGGGGCAATTCCCCTGTGGACGGTCAGGAACCCTTCATGGGCGGTGCCTTCTTACGCCGCTCGTCGAGCACCACGAGCACCGCGAACGCCACGGCGATCACGCCGGCGGCCACCAGGTAGCACCAGGGCGCGTCCAGATAGTTCGAAAACGCCAGCCAGGTCGGCTTCCCCTCGCCGAACGCCTTCGACAGGATCGGCACGACGCCCGCGCGGACGCCCACCACGCCGACGACCACCTCCCACAACCGGTACCAGCCCTCGTTCATGTCCCCTCCTGATGATACACACGTATCAGATACACTCGTACCATACAATCGAGGAGCGCGATGGCCAAGCGGGTGGACCATGACCAGCGCCGGCGTCAGATCGCCGAAGCGGTCTGGCGGATCGCCGCCGCCCGCGGCCTCGAGTCGGTGAGCATGCGCGAGGTGGCCGCCGAGGCCGGCGTCTCACTGCGGCTGGTGCAGTACTACTTCGAGACGAAGCACAACCTGCTCGTCCTGGCCCTGCGCTACCTCCACGAGCAGGGCGAGCAACGGGCGCAGGCCCGCATCGCCGAGCTGCCGGACGAGAGCGCGCGCGGCGCGCTGCGCTCCGTGCTCACGGAGCTGCTGCCGCTGGACGAAGAGCGCACGCAGTCCCTGCGCGTGCACATCGCGTATTTCAGCCGCACGCACAGCGATCCCGAGCTGGCGAAGGTTTTCCTCGGCGAGGGGACACCGATCGAGGACCTGGTGACCGGCCTGCTGTCGGCGGCTTCACTGGTGCCCGGCGCGGACCCCCGGCACGAGGCGAACCTGCTCGTCTCCGGCATCACCGGGCTGGGGCTGGACGTGCTGCACGACCGCTACCGGCCCGACGAGGTCATCGCGACCCTCGACTACCACCTCGACCGGCTGTTCGGCACCGCCGGAGCCTGACGGCAGCCGCCCGGCACGGTTCAGACCCTGCGTGGTTCAGGCCTGTGCGGTTCAGGCCTGTGCGGCGAGCCGCGCGAAGTCCCGCACGTCCAGCTGTTCGCCGCGGGTCCGCGGGTCGATGCCCGCGGCGGTCAGCAGCTCGCCCGCGCGGTCGGCGGACCCGGCCCAGCCCGCCAGCGCGGCGCGCAAAGTCTTGCGGCGCTGGGAGAACGCGGCGTCCACGAGGTCGAAGAGAGTCTTGCGGTCGACGTCGGTCACCGGCGTCTCGGCCCGTTCGAAGGAGACCAGCGCCGAGTCGACGTTCGGGACCGGCCAGAAGACGTTGCGAGGCACGGCGGCCACCTTGCGGGCCGGGCCGTACCAGGCAAGCTTCACGCTCGGCACGCCGTAGATGCGGCTGCCGGGGCCGGCGGCCATCCGGTCGGCCACCTCGGTCTGGACCATCACCAGCCCCCGCCGCAGCGAAGGCAGCTCGGCCAGCAAGTGCAGCACCACAGGCACCGCGACGTTGTACGGCAGGTTCGCGACCAGCGACACGGGCGCGGCCGGCAGATCGGCGGCCCGCACGCGCAACGCGTCCGCGCCGAGCACGGAAAGGCGTTCGGCCGCCTCGGGCGCCCGCTCCGCCGCCGTCCGCGGCAGGCGCTCGGCCAGCACGGGATCGATCTCGACGGCGACGACGTCCGCGCCCGAAGCCAGCAGCCCCAGGGTCAGCGAGCCCAGACCGGGCCCGACTTCGAGGACGACGTCGCCCGCGCCCACCCCGGCCAGCTCGACGATGCGGCGAACCGTGTTGGGGTCGTGCACGAAGTTCTGCCCGAGCTTCTTCGTCGGGCGGACGTCGAGCTCGGCCGCCATCCCGCGGATCTCGGCAGGTCCCAGCAGTTCAACCACCGGGAGAGCCTACCGAGCCCTCGGTACGGGAGCGGAACTCAGGCCTTCTTGCCGCAGACCGGCCAGGCGCTGTAGTCGCCGCGGGCGTCGTGGACCTTCTGGGCGATCGCGATCTGCTGCGCGCGGCTGGCCTGGTGCGGGTAGGCCGCGTACTGGTCGCCGCCGTAGGCGTCCCAGGTGCTCTTGTTGAACTGGAGCCCGCCGTAGTAGCCGTTGCCGGTGTTGGCGGCCCAGTTGCCGGTCGCCTCGCACTGCGCGATGCGGTCCCAGGCGGAGCCGTCGCCGATCGCCGGGTCGGCGGGCTTCATGGTGCCCACCTTGATGATCTTCGCCTTGGCCTGCACCAGGATCTGCTCGGAGACCTGCTCGCGCGAGACCTCTTCGCCGTTCTTCTTGGTGACCTTGTAGGTGACCATCTTCTGGCCCGGGGTGCCCGGGTCCACGACCGTGGTCTTGCCCTTCGCCAGGGTCGGGTCGTCGGTCTGCTGCACGTCCGGGTCGATGGTCTCCTGCTGGTTGACCATCGAGACGCCCATGCGGCTGACGTGCACCTCGGCGCCGTCCTTGAGCGTGACGTTCAGGCCACCCTCGACGGCGTCGTCCGGGCCCAGGTTCATCTTGAGGTCGGAGACGAACTCCTTGGTGGTCACCGCGTTGCTGGTGACCTGTTTCGGGGCGTTCGTGCCGTCGTAGAGCGTGATGTGCTTGAGGGTCTTGACCTGGACGGTGGAGCCCTCGAGCGGCAGCTGGCCGCTGGCCGGCATCGAGGTCCAGGCGCCCTTGGCGACCAGGTCGGCCATGCCCAGCTGGGTCATCGCGTCGCCGAGGCTGCTCGCGCGGACCCACGAGGGGCGCGAGACGCCGTCGACGACCAGGTTCAGCTGGCGGCCGCGCTCGAGCTTGATGACGCCGCCGTCGCCGACCGCGGCCTGCGGGGAGGGCGAGAGCGAGTCGTGCGCGCCGACCGAAAGGCCGGCGTCTTCGAGGACCTGGCCCACGGTGTCGCCGTAGCTGTGCACCGTGCGCTGCTGGCCGTCGACGTCGACCGTGACGCTCTTGTTCATGGCCAGCGCGGCGGCGCCGCCACCGCCGACGGTGATCAGCACGGCCAGCACGGCGCCCTTGAGGAACCGGCGCTTCCAGGTGCGGGTGGCCTCGATGAGGCCTTCCTCGACGGCGACCTTCTGGGTCTGCGGCGTCGCGGTGCGGTCCTCGGCGATCTCGTCCGGCAGGACGAGCGGCGGGAGCATCGTGGTCTCGGCGTTGATCAGCCGGATCAGCTCGTCGACGTCGACGTCGATCTCGGCCATCAGCGTGTCGGCGTCGGGGCCGAGCGCGGCGAGCACGTCCTGCTGGGTCACGTACAGCTCGTCAGAGAAGTCCAGGTGCCCGTACGCGGTGTCTTCGAGCTCGCGGTCGAGCACGGCCACCGAACCAGCGGAAGTGAAGAAGGTGTCCTCGGCCCTATGGCGCGAGCCACCCTGCCTACTACCAGTCACTTGGGTCGTTCCCTTTCCCAGGACGGCCGCGTTTCCGCAACCATCCTTCGTCGCGACGCGCCATGCGGCGCGCCTCTCAAGTCCGACACCCCCAGTCAGCGCCATCGTCACGGGTCCGAGTCGTACCAACCTCGGTCCCGCTTCCCCGACGTGCACTGACGTGACTGTGGGCGTATCAGCCGGTTCCGCTTCGACGGCACCGACCGGCACGATCACGGGACAGTAACGGAGGTCGGCGGGTTGCGCAAACACCCCCCGGAGTGTCGTGACCCGCGTCACTCATCAGGTGGACGAACCGGAGAACCCGAACGTCGCAATGTGTTGAACCCGTTGTCACGCTGGGAAACCACCGGGAAGCCGGAAGACTCGTTCGGCAGTGGTCCGGACCGCTTCGGCGACTTCGTGGACACCTTCGCCCCTCAGCGCCGCGAGGTGCCGGACGGTGTAAGCCGCGCAGTACGGCTCGTTCGGCCGCCCACGGAACGGGTGGGGCGTCAGGAACGGCGCGTCCGTCTCGGCGAGGTACTGGCCCGCCGGGCAGATCCGCGCCGCCTCGTGCAGACCGCGCGCGTTCTTGAACGTGACGGTGCCGGCGAAGGACAACACGTAGCCGGCGTCGATGCAGCGGCGCGCGATGTGCTCGTCGCCGGAGAAGCAGTGGAAGACGACGTCGTCCGGCGCACCCTCCTCCGCCAGGATGCGCAGGACGTCCTCGTGCGCGTCGCGGTCGTGGATCATCAACGGCTTGCCCAGGCGCTTGGCGAGGTCGATGTGCCAGCGGAACGCGTCCTGCTGGGCGTCGTGCGGCGAGTAGTCCCAGTAGTAGTCGAGGCCGGTCTCGCCGACCGCGACCACCCGCGCGGCCGTCGCGAGACGCTCCACTTCGGACCGTTCGGCCTCGCCGAAGTCCTTGGTGCGCGTGGGATGCACCGCAACGGCGGCGAACACCCGGGCGTCCCAGGTGGACGCGTCGACGGCCCACCGGGCGGATGCGAGGTCGTCGGCGACCGTGACCACGCGCGCGACACCGGCCCGCTCGGCCCGGTCGACCATGGCCGTCACGTCGGCCGGCGTGACGGCTCCGCAGGCGTCGAGGTGGGTGTGGGCGTCCACGACCGAGGCGGGCAGACGGTCCGGGATCGGCGGCAGTTCACGCTTCTCGTCACCCATGCCGCGAAGATACTCGTGAGTGTTTATGCCGGTTCTAACCCAATGCCATGTAGCTTAAGTTGGTCTTTGTTGTGGTGTGGGGTTGTTGGGGCGTGGCGGTGTGGTTGGTTGTGGGTCGGGCTGGTCTGATCGTGGGTTATGGGTTCAGGTGTGACGGCGGGTCCGGA
>DASXYS010000106.1:0-7543 GCA_036502365.1 Amycolatopsis sp. | reverse complement strand
GAGCGGAGCCAGCAGTCGCGGGCGGCGGCGACGTGGCCCAGGCGCAGGTGGGCCGAGCCGAGTTGGGCCAGGACGTCCGCGGCTTCGTACTGTTCGCCCATCGCGAAGAACATGTCGACGGCGTCGGACATGCACTCGATGCCCTCGCTGTGGCGGCCGAGGCCGAGCAGGGCCCGGCCGCGAGTGTGCAGGGAATACCGGCCCTCACGCGGATCGCCGTCGGGCGGGGTCAGGGCCAGGGCCTCGTCGGCCAGGGAGAGCGCACGTGGGTGGTCGCCCATCGTGGTGCAGAGGTCGCCGAGGGCGCGCAGCACGTTGGCCTCGAAACCACCGAGCCGCAGATCGCGGACGATCTGCAGGGCCTGCGTGCCGTGCTCGTACGCGCTGGGGAAGTCCTCGAGATTGTTCGCCGCCATCGCGAGGTTGTACTGCGCCCGCGCCTCCCCCTCGCGCGAGCCGAGCTCGCGCTGGATCGTCAGCGCCTGCTCCAGATAGTTCCGCGAAGACGCGTAGTCGCGCATCACCCCGTCGATCACGCCGAGGCCGTTGAGGATGCCCGCCTCGCCGTCGCGGTCGCCGGAGATCCGGGTGGCCCGCAGGGCCAGCTCGTACACCGCGCGCCAGTCGTTGATCCGCGCCCGGCCGGCGAAGTACGTCTGCAACAGCCAGGTCAGCTTCCAGCAGTGCGCGTACCGCCGCTGCCGGAACGCGAGGTGTACAGCTGAGACGAGGTTGCCGTACTCGGCGGCGAACCACCCGAGAGCGGCGTGGTAATCCGCGAACTCCACGCCGCCGGTCCAGCCCTCGAGACCGAGCGAGCGGTAGAAGCGGTCCGGCCGCATCGCGCGCGAGGCGTTCAGGGCCGAACCCAGGTACCAGTCCAGCAGGCGGTCCAGCGCGGCGGCGCGGCACTCGTCGTCGTCCACGTGGTGCGCGAGTTCTGCCGCGTACGCGCGGATGAGGTCGTGGAACTGGTACCGCCCGGGTTGCGGCTGCGAAAGCAAGTGCGCCGAGACGAGCGCATTGAGCGCCGCCCGGGTGCTCGCCGGGTCCCGGCCCGCGAGCGCGATCGCGGCCCCGGCCGTGAAGTCCGGGCCGGTGGGCAGGCCGAGCAGCCGCAGCAGCCGCGCGGCCGGCGGCGTCAGCGCGCGGTAGGAGTACGAGAACACCGAGCGGATGTTCGTCTCCTCGCCGTCGCCGAGGTCGAACGAGCCGAGCCGGTCCGGCTCCGCGTCCAGCGCCGAGACGAACTCGCCCAGCGGGAAGTCCGGGAACTGCGCCGCGCGCACGGCGAGGATCCGGATCGCCAGCGGCAGCCCGCCGCAGTAGCGCACGAACCGCTCGGTCGCCGCCGGGTCGGCGTTCACCCGGTCCACGCCGATGGTCGACGCCAGCAGCTCCACCGCGTCCTCCTCGCCGAGCTGCTCCAGCGCGATCCGCCGCGCGCCGTGCGTCGCCACGAGCGCGCGCAACTGCCAGCGACTGGTGACCACCACCAGACAGCCGGGGCCGGGCAGCAGCGGGCGCACCTGCTCGGTGCTGTTCGCGTTGTCCAGCACCAGCAACAGCCGCCGGCCGGCGGTGTGGGTACGCCAGGTGGCGGCGCGCCCGTCGAGGTCCGCGGGGATCTGGTCGCACGGCACGCCGAGCGCCAGGATCATCGTTTCCAGCGCCGCGACCGGCTCCACCGGGTCGCCGGGCCCGTAACCGCGCAGGTTGAGGTACACCTGTCCACCGCGGAACTTCTCCGCGATCCGGTGGGCGAAGTGCACGGCCAGGGTCGTCTTTCCGATGCCCCCCATGCCTTCCACGGACGCGATGGTGGTCGAGGTGCCGTCGTCGAGTGCCTCGGGCAGGAGCGCGTGCAACGCCTTGAGGTCGGCTTCGCGCCCGGCGAACGCGCCGAGGTCGGCCGGCAGCTGCCGCGGCACCTGCGGCTGGGCGGCCGGGTGGCGGAGCGCGAGGTCGTCCGGCTCCGCGCCGTTGAGCACCAGCCGGTGCGCCAGTTGCAGGCCCGCGCCGGGGTCGAGCCCCAGCTCGTCGGCCAGCACGTCGCGGATCCGCCGGTAGACCTCCAGCGCCTCGGCCTGGCGGCCGGAGTGGAACAGCGCCAGCACCAACTGCTCGTGCAGCCGCTCCCGCAGCGGGTTCTCCTTGGCCAGCCGGGTCAGCACCGGGATGACGGCGGCGTGTTCGCCGATCGCCAGCAGCGCGTCGGCCCACAGCTCACGCACGCGGGTCCGCTCCTCGGCGAGCTGGCCGGCCTCGTCTCGGTGCAGGGCCTCGGACTCGACGTTCTGCAGCGCCGGCCCCCGCCACTCACCGTGCGCCTCGGCGAACAGCTCGGCCGCGGCGCGGTGCTCCCCGCGCTCGGCGGCCTCGCGCGCACGGGCGGCGAGCGCGCGGAACCGGCCCAGGTCGACGCGCGCCTCGTCGACCTCCAGCAGGTAGCCGCCGCGCTCGGTGCGGATCACCACCCCGTCGCCGAGCGCCCGGCGCAGCCGCAGCACGTACGTCTGGAGCGCGCCCTTGGACCGGCGGCGGTCGTCGTCCCAGAGCCAGCGGCCCAGCTCGTCGACGGACACCACGCGATTGGCCCGCAGCAGCAGGCCGGCCAGCACGATCAGCGGACGGCTGCCGCCCAGCGGCACGGCTCGGCCCCCGGCCACGACCTCGGCCGGGCCGAGTACGCGAAAGTCCAGGCCGTCCACCTCTCCCATTCTGGTGGGTACCCGGCCGATCGGCATCCGAGTTCCGCGCCCGGTGGCGATGGCATGATCAGGGGCGATGAAGGTCTACGCACTGCCGCTGCACAACCAGTTCCGGGGTATCACCGTCCGTGAGGGCCTGCTGCTGAAGGGGCCCGCCGGCTGGGGTGAGTTCTGCCCGTTCGCGGACTATTCGGACGCCGAGAGCGCGCCGTGGCTCGCCGCCGCGCTGGAGGCGAGCGAAACGGGCTGGCCCGCCCCGGTGCGCGACCGCGTCGAGGTGAACACCACCGTCCCGGTCGTCACGCCGGAACGCGCGCACGAACTGGTCCGGGCCTCCGGCTGCCGGACGGCGAAGGTGAAGGTCGCCGACAAGCGCTCGACGCTGGCCGAAGACTGCGCGCGCGTCGAGGCGGTCCGCGACGCGCTCGGCCCCGGCGGTGCCCTCCGCGTGGACGCGAACACCGCCTGGGACGTCGACACCGCTGTGCGCTCGCTCACCGAGCTGGACCGGGCCGCGGGCGGCCTGGAGTACGCCGAACAGCCATGCCCGACGATCGAGGACCTCGCCGCCGTCCGCCGTCGCGTCTCCGTGCGCATCGCGGCCGACGAGTCGATCCGCCGCGCCGAGGACCCGCTGAAGGTCGCCGTCGCCGGGGCCGCGGACATCGCCGTGCTGAAGGTCGCGCCGCTGGGCGGGGTCCGCCGCGCGCTGGAGGTGGCCGAGGCCTGCGGGCTGCCGTGTGTGGTGTCGTCCGCGGTGGAGTCGAGCGTTGGCCTGGCCGCCGGGCTCGCGCTCGCCGGGGCACTGCCCGAACTCGGTTTCGCCTGCGGCCTCGGCACGATCTCCTTGCTGACCGGCGACGTCTGCAGCCGCTCACTGTCCCCTGTGGACGGTTATCTGCCGGTTCTGCCGCAGGCGCCGGAACCGGACCGCTGCACGGAGTTCCCAGCCTCGACGGACGTCACCGCGGCGTGGGAAGACCGGCTGTCCCGCGTCCGCGCCCTGCGCTGAATCGGCTCAACCGAGCCAAGGCCGCGTGACCCGCGCGTATGTGCCGTCCTCGCGCACCTCCAGCAGCCATCGGTCCACGAACTGCCGGAAATCATCCTCGCCGCGGGGCAGGAGGTAGGCCTTCTGGTCGTGGGTGAACGGCTGATCCGGGTGCACGGCGCACAGCTGCGGGTGCTGCCGTGCCTGCCAGCGCGTCTCGGACGCGTCGGTGATCATCAGGTCCGCGCGCCCGGCGATGAGCTGCTCGAAGATCGTGTTGTTGTCCGGGTACCGCACGATGGTCGCGTGGTGCAGATTCGCCGTGGCGAACTGGTCGTTGGTGCCACCGGGGTTCACGATCGCCCGTACGCCGGCGCGGTCGATCTGCGGCAGCGTGGCGTACTTCGAGACGTCCGCGCAGCGCGTGATCGGGGTCTTGCCGTCGCGCAGGTACGGCGTGGTGAACAGCGCCGCCCGGGCGCGGGCCGGGGTCACGGACACGCCGCCCATCACCAGGTCGCAACGATTCCCGACGTCGACGGCCACCTTCGCCCAGGTGGTCCGGACCAGTGTGAGACGGGTGCCGAGCCGCCGCGCGAGGTCCACGCCCAGGTCGACGTCGATGCCGCTCCACCGGCCGTCCGGGCCGAGGTAGGTGAACGGCCGGTAGTCGCCGGTGCTGCACACCTGCAGCTCGCCGCGCGCGACGATCTCGCCGAGCCGCCCAGAACCGTTGGGCCCGGGTGCCGCTGCCGCCGTGCCGACGCCCAGTACGACCAGCAGGACCACGCCGAGCGCGACCACCCTCGTTTTGATCATCAGGCCATCTTCCACGCCTCGGCGGACCAGCGGGTATCCGGTTTTCCCTGAGACGGGCTCAGGGACGGAGTCCAGGGTCGGCCTCCGGGCTGTTCCCCGATGTGGCGCAACCGCGGACCCCGCAGGATGAAGACATGACGAACAGCGTGTACACCCCGGAAACCAAGAAGCTCTTCCGCAGCAGCACCGACCGCAAGCTGACCGGCGTCTGCGCCGGCTGGGCCGACTACCTGGGCGTCGACCCGTCGATGGTGCGCATCGCCGCGGTGGCCGGCGCGGTGCTCTCGGCCGGCGTCGTCCTCCCGGTCTACGCCGCGGCCGCCTTCCTGACTCCCGACTCGGCCGACGCGACGGCCCCGGCCGACACGACTGACGCGGCCGCCTGACCCACCCGGGCGCCGGCCGCAGGGGGTCCGGCGCCCGCCCCTCACCGCGAGCGGGGGTTCGCGACGAGGGACAAGGGGAAACGGGGTGCACGCCCCAAGGGGGAGGACGGAAGGGCCCGGATGCCAGGGGAGGCGTCCGGGCCCTTCCTCATGCGCGGGCCGACGCCGTGAAGGACTTGCCCACGCCGGAACGGGGACCGCCGCGCCCGCGTCCGACCGTCATGACCTACTCGCCGGCTCCGGCTGCCGTCGTCACCGCGCGGGCGGTGGTGTGCACGCTCGGCGGGCTGCTCGTTCTCGGGGCCGGCGCGGTATCGCTGCTGCTGCTGGGATTCAGCGCGATGTGCACGGACGACGGCGACACCGGCGACTGCGCGGGCGCCGTCGCGTTCGCGCTCAGCCCGATCGGGGCCGTGCTGCCGACGGCCGTCGCCGCCATTGTGGTCGTCTGCCGGACCCGGCGGGCCGGCCCGGCCTGGGGCTGGGGCCTCGGCCTGCTCGCCGCCGGGCTGCTGGTCCCGGCTGTGGCCTTCGTCTTCCTGACCGCGTGAAAACCGTCCGGGCAAAGGAAAAGCCCGGCCCGCCGAAGCGGACCGGGCTTTCCGGGTGAAGCAGTAGCCGAACTCAGAAGTCCATGCCACCCATGCCACCGGACGGGTCGGCCGGAGCGGCCGAAGCCTTCTCCGGCTTGTCCGCGATGACGGCCTCGGTGGTCAGGAACAGCGCCGCGATGGAAGCGGCGTTCTGCAGCGCGGAGCGGGTGACCTTGGTCGGGTCCGGCACGCCGGCGGCGAGCAGGTCCTCGTAGACACCCGTGGCGGCGTTCAGGCCGTGACCCTGCGGGAGGGACCGGACCTTCTCCGCCACAACGCCGCCCTCGAGGCCGGCGTTGATCGCGATCTGCTTGAGCGGCGCCTCGACGGCGACCTTGACGATGTTGGCACCAGTGGCCTCGTCGCCCTCGAGCTTCAGGCCCGCGAACGCGACCTCGGCGGCCTGGATCAGAGCCACGCCACCACCGGCGACGATGCCCTCTTCCACGGCGGCCTTGGCGTTGCGCACCGCGTCCTCGATGCGGTGCTTGCGCTCCTTGAGCTCGACCTCGGTCGCGGCACCGGCCTTGATGACGGCGACGCCGCCGGCCAGCTTCGCGAGCCGCTCCTGCAGCTTCTCACGGTCGTAGTCGGAGTCCGAGTTCTCGATCTCCGCCCGGATCTGGTTGACGCGACCCTGGATCTGGTCGGCGTCGCCCGCGCCCTCGACGATCGTGGTCTCGTCACGGGTGATCACGGCCTTGCGGGCGCGGCCCAGCAGCGACAGGTCCGCGTTCTCCAGCTTGAGGCCGACGTCCTCCGAGATCACCTGGCCACCGGTCAGGATCGCGATGTCCTGCAGGATGGCCTTGCGGCGGTCACCGAAGCCCGGCGCCTTGACGGCGACGGACTTGAAGGTGCCGCGGATCTTGTTGACGACCAGCGTGGACAGCGCCTCGCCCTCGACGTCCTCGGCGATGATCAGCAGCGGCTTGCCGGCCTGAATCACCTTCTCCAGCAACGGGAGCAGGTCCTTCACCGTCGAGATCTTGGAGCTGACCAGCAGGACGTAGGGGTCCTCCAGCTCAGCTTCCATGCGCTCGGCGTCGGTCACGAAGTACGGCGAGATGTACCCCTTGTCGAAGCGCATGCCCTCGGTGAGCTCGAGCTCGAGCCCGAAGGTCTGCGACTCCTCGACGGTGATGACGCCTTCCTTGCCGACCTTGTCCATGGCCTCGGCGATGAGCTCACCGATGGCCTTGTCGGCGGCGGAGATGGAGGCGGTGGCAGCGATCTGCTCCTTGGTCTCCACCTCCTTGGCGGTCTTCAACAGCTCGCTCGCGACGGCCTCGACGGCCTTCTCGATACCGCGCTTGAGCGCCATCGGGTTGGCGCCGGCGGCCACGTTGCGCAGGCCCTCGCGGACCAGCGCCTGGGCCAGCACGGTGGCCGTGGTGGTGCCGTCACCGGCGATGTCGTCGGTCTTCTTGGCAACTTCCTTGACCAGCTCGGCCCCGATCTTCTCCCAGGGGTCCTCGAGCTCGATCTCCTTGGCGATCGACACACCATCGTTGGTGATGGTGGGCGCGCCCCACTTCTTCTCCAGGACGACGTTGCGGCCGCGCGGGCCGAGCGTCACCTTGACGGCGTCGGCGAGGGTGTTCATGCCACGCTCGAGCCCGCGGCGTGCCTCCTCGTCGAACGCGATCATCTTCGCCATGCGGTGTGGTCCTCCGATAGGGATGACGCGATGGTCCGGGGAGATGCCCGCGACGGACGACCGACAACCCTGCGCCGGCCTCATCGTCCCCGACCTTTTGGCACTCTTTGCCGGCGAGTGCCAGCAAGTGCTAGTCCCGTGTTTAGCACTCCCCACCGGCGAGTGCAAGGCGACAGACCCGGTCGGCAGCGGGTCGGCCACCATCGCGAAGGGGGGCCGGTCGACACGCCGACCGGCCCCTCCCTCGGTTCTCCCGTCAGTACCGTCAGAGACGGCGCACCGCCTCCGCCTGACTACGACCATCACGACCGGCTGTCGTCTCGAACTCCACCCGGTCGCCCTCCTCGAGGGTCCGGAAGCCGTCCATCTGGATGGCGCTGTAG
>DASXYS010000105.1:0-7761 GCA_036502365.1 Amycolatopsis sp. | reverse complement strand
CGCTGGTACGCCGAGAGGATTTCGTCGCAGGTGGCGAAGAGGCGGTCCAGGCCGCGGACGGCGTCGGCGGGGGTGCCGTCCCAGTCGGGGCCCGGCCAGCTGCCCGAGCCGAGTTCCAGCCACAGCCGCCAAGCGGCGGTGAGTTCCGCGTCGTCGAGTGGCGTCCAGTGCCCGGCCATGGACCGAGTGTGCGCCCCGGCGGCGTGGAACACCCCCCGGGACGAGGCTCATCTCACTCGCGTGGCTGCTCCCACAGCCCGAACTCGATGCCCTGGTTGTCAACGCACTCCGCGCTCAACCCGTACGGCTGCCGTTCCGCCTCGCCCGCGGTCCCGCCGTGCTCGCGGACGCGGGTGAGCGCGGCCGCCAGGTCGTCCACGGCGTACATCACCTTCCAGCCCGGCCGGCGCCCCGGGCCGCCCCAGAGCCCGCCCATCAGGCCGGCGCCTTCGACGCCCCAGCCGCCTTCGACCCGGCCCGGCGAGAACTGCCAGCCGAGCACGGCACCGTAGAACTCCTTCGCGGGCTCGGCCGCCGGGACCTGGAAGGTGAAGTAACCCACCTCGCCGTGGCGTACCGGTGGCGAATCGGCATGGGCGGCCTGCCCGATGAGCCACTGCTGGCCGTACGGGTCCTTGATCGCCCCGGCGAGGCCGTGCCCGCGGTCCTCGACCGGGCGCACCAGCTCCGCGCCCCGCTCGACGGCGAGGCGCGCGGACTCCCGCGGGTCAGCCGTCTCGACGCGGATCAGCGGCCCGCCCACCGGCGCGACGACGTTGCCCAGCTCGGGGAACTCCTCGGCCAGCATCAGCACGCTGTCGCCGATGGCCAGCTCGGCGTGCCCGACCCGGCCGTCGTCCATCACGATCGGGTCGGACCGCCGTCGCGCGCCGAAGACCTCGACGTAGAAGTCGAGCGCGGCCCGGGCGTCGGTCACGATGAGGTACGGCGTGAGCGCGTGGACCTTGGTGTCGGCGGGGGTTTCGGTGGTGGTCATCTCGGCTCCGTTCAGGATCAGGCGACTGAGGTGGTCGCGCAGTTCCGCGGCGAACGCCGGATCGGGGTCGACCGGCGCCGAGGGCCGGCGAAGCGCGTCGAACGGCTCAGGCATCGCGACCCTCCTTCTCCTGGTAGCCGCGCCGGAACGCGGCCTTGGCGCGGGTCAGCAGCGCCTCCGTGGCGTGGACGGTGCGGCCCAGGTGCTCGGCGACGCCCGCGACCGGCAGCCCGTCGACGTACCGCAGGGTCAAAGCGGCCCGGTGAAACACGGCGAGCGACTCGAGCACCTGCCGTGCGCGCAGGGCGTCGAGCCGCTCGTCCCACGGGTCGCTGGCGTCGGGTTCGGAGTCGTGCACCAGCCGCAGCCCCCGGTCCTCGCGCTCCCGGCGCCGCCAGTGGTCGGCGAGCTTGTGCCGGGCCACGCCGATCAGCCACGCGACGTTCACCGCGGGCGCGTCGTCCTTGCGACAGGCGGCGACCGCGCCGAGGAACGTCTCGGAGGTCAGTTCCTCGGCCAGCGTGCGGTCGCCGCACCTCGAGAGCAGGTACCCGTAGACCTCCGGCAGCGCGGTCTCGTAGAGCCCGAGCAGCGCGAAGGCCGGGTCCGGTCGCACCCGAGGTTCCGTCACACCCTCATCGTCGTCCGGCGGCCGGGTTTTCCGCCGGATGAATTTTCAGCGCGGGTCGGGCAGCTTCCGCGACAGCGCCGTGACCACCACCGCCAGCACCGCCAGCAGGCCGATGACCAGCACGAACGCGCCCTCGAAGCCGAACTGGCCGGACGTGCTCAGCCCGGCGAACAGGCTGCCGAACACCGCCACGCCCAGTGCCAGCGAGGTCTGCTGGGTCGTGGTCAGCACGCCGCCGCCGATGCCAGCCAGGTCGGTCGGCACCCGAGACAGCACGATGCGGAACAGCGTGGTCGACGCCATGCCGTTGCCCACGCCGATCAGGACCATCGCGGGCGCCAGGTCCCAGACGGACAGGTCCGGCCAGGCCAGCAGCGCCGAGCCCGCCAGCACCAGCAGGCCGAGCGTCAGCACCGCGCCGCCGATGGCCACCATCTTCTGCCCGTACCGGGTCACCAGGCGGCTGCTGACCAGCGAAGTCGTGAAGTACGCGACGGCCATCGGGGTCAGCGCCAGCCCAGAGCCGAGCGGGCCGAGGTGAAGGCCGTCCTGCAGCGTCATCGCGTAGACGAACATGAACGAGCCGAAGCCGCAGAAGAACGGCACCGCGACCATCAGCCCGTGACGCACGCTGGCCGTCCGCACCAGCGAAGGCGGCAGCAACGGCATCCCGCCGCGCTGCTGGAGCCGTATCTCGACGCGCACGAACGCGAAGGCGGCGAACGGGAACAGCGCCAGCAGCGCGATCGTCCACCACGGCCAGCCGAGCGCGCGGCCCTCCATGATCGGGACCAGCAGCGAAAGCAGCGAGACGGCGAGCAGCGCGGTGCCCCAGCGGTCGATGCCCAGCGGGTTCGCGGCGCGGCTGTCCGGCACCGTGCGGCGCGCGATGATCAGGCCGATGAGGCCGATCGGCACGTTCACCAGGAAGATCGGCCGCCAGCTGGTGCCCCACAGGTCCGCGGCCACGAGCGCGCCGCCGGCCAGCTGGCCGACCACGGTGCCGATGCCACCCGTCGCGCCGAACATGCCGAGCGCGCGTGACCGGTGTTCGCCCTTCGTGCTCGCCTGGATGATCGACAGGACCTGCGGCAGCAGCAGCGCCGACGCCGCTCCCTGCGCGGCGCGGGCGAGCACCAGCGTCGTCGCGTTCGGGGCGAGGCCGCAGACCAGCGACGTGATGGTGAACAGGGTCAGGCCGAGCAGGAACAGCCGGCGCCGGCCGAAGGTGTCGCCCAGACGTCCGCCGAGGACCAGCAGCACGGCGTACGCGATGCCGTACGCCGCCACCACCAGCTCCAGCGTGGAGGCGGACGTGTGCAGGTCTTCGTTGATGGTCGGCAGGGCGACGTTGACGATGAAGAAGTCGATGATCGGGAGTGCTGCCCCCAGCAGCACGGTGACCAGGCCGGCAGGGGTGAGGCCCGGCCTGGCAGGGGCGCCGGCGGCGACGGTGGTCGTTGCCGGCGCGGTGGTTGTCGCGGTCATGAGTACCACGATCCGGCCGTTCCCAACCTGGTACCAGGTGTGGCTTTATCCTGGTAGTGCGAGTACCTGGTAATAGGCTCCGGGCTGTGTTTACCTAGTAGCATGACCAGCGCCGTAGAAGAAGGCCTGCGCCGGGACGAGCTCGGTGCGTTCCTGCGCAGCCGCCGCGCGCGCATCACCCCCGAGCAGGTCGGGCTGCCCCTCGGCGGCCGCCGGCGGACGCCGGGCCTGCGCCGCGAGGAGGTCGCGCAGCTCGCCGGCGTCGGGGTCACCTGGTACACGTGGCTGGAGCAGGGCCGTGACATCAACGCGTCCGAGCAGGTGCTCGGCGCCATCTCCCGCACGCTGCGCCTCGACCCGCACGAGCACCTGCACCTGTTCACGCTGGCCGGCGCGCCGGAACCGCCGTCGGACAAGCAGTGCAACGCCATCACGCCGTCGATGCGGATGATGATGGCGAAGCTGGAGCCTTACCCGGTGGTGGTGCGCAACGCGCGCTGCGACCTGCTGGGCTACAACCGCGGCTACACCTGGCTGATGGGCGACGAGGTCGACGACATTCCGTTCGAGGACCGCAACACGCTGGTCCAGTGCCTGCTGAACCCCCAGTGGCGGGCGCGGATGCTCGACTGGGAGACCAACGTGCCGCGCGTGATCGCGTCGTTCCGCGCCGCGATGGCCGAGCACGTGGCCGACAGCTCGTGGAAAAGCCTGGTCAAACGGCTGAAGGCGGAGTCGCCGCTGTTCGCGCGGCTGTGGGACCAGCACGACGTGAACCCCGATCCCGTCCGCACCAAGCAGTACCTGCACCCCGAGGCCGGCCTGCTGAAGTTCGACTTCACCTACGTCTACCTCGGCCGCCGCTCGGAGATCACCATGTCGACGTACACGCCGGCCGACGAGGAGACGGCGGCGAAGCTCCCGCTGCTGTTCGACTGAGTTTGATTCGTCCGGAGTACCGCGTACGACGGCCGCCGGGAAGCCGCCTCCGGACGGACGCGCGCGGCGCCCGGGCCCGGTAGCTTTCTGCAGCATGCGGCAGGACCGGTGGCGGGGGCGGAACCCGTGGTACGGACGGGTGTTCCGGACCGTGGTGGTGCTCGTCATCGTGCTGGGCGCCACCAGCGCCGCCAGCCACTGGCGGCCGGGTGCCCAGCCGCTGGGCGCGCTCGGCGTCGTCTGGCTGGCCGCGACGGTGCTGACTTTGCTGCTGGTCCACGAATTCCCGCTGACCATCTTCGTGGCCACCGCCGCTTCGGCGTACGTGTACTACGCGGTGGGCGAGCCCGGCGGGCCGGTGCTCGTGGTGCCGGCGATCGCGTTGTTCATGCTCACCCGCAAGCGCGGGCCGATGACCGCCGGGATCACCGCGGCGGCGGTGCTGTTCGCCGCGTACGTCGCGTACGTGGTCACCACCCGGTCGTTCGCCATCAACGCCGGTGCCGGGATCGCGGTGCTGTGGTCGGCCGCGGTGATCGGCGTCGGCACGGCCGTGCGGTACCAGTTTGCGGCGATCACGGCGCGGCGCGCGCAGGCCGAAGAGCACCGGCACCGGATGGCCGAGCAGGAGCGGCTGCGGATCGCGCGCGAGGTGCACGACGTCGTCGCGCACAGCCTGGCGATGATCAACGTGCAGGCCGGCGTCGCGGCGCACGTCGCCGACCGGCGTCCGGAACAGGCGAAAGAGGCACTGCTCAACATCAAGGCCGCCAGCGCTTCGGCGCTCAACGACCTGCGGGCGACGCTGGCCGTGCTGCGTTCGGGGGAGGACAAGGCGCCCGCGCCGAGCCTCGCGCAGATCGACGAGCTGCTGGACCACGCGCGTGCCGCGGGTCTGGAGGTCGAGTTGCACGGCGAGGCCGGTGAGCTGCCCGCGCCGGTCGACGGCGCCGCGTACCGGATCCTGCAGGAGTCGCTGACCAACGTCGTCCGGCACGCCGAGGGCGCCCGGCTGGTGGACGTCCGCCTGGAGCGGCGGCCCGGCGCGCTGGCGCTGACCGTGCGGGACGACGGCCGTGGCACCGTGGAGCCGACGCCCGGCCACGGGCTGCGCGGAATGCGCGAGCGCGCGGCGGCGCTCGGCGGGCAGGTGGAAGCCGGGATCACCGGCGACGGGTTCGAGGTGCGGGCCGAGCTGCCCGTCGAGGGGGACGGATGACGATCCGCGTGCTGCTGGCCGACGACCAGGCTCTGGTCCGGGCCGGGTTCCGGGTGCTGCTGGAGACCGAGGACGGGTTCGAGGTCGTCGGCGAGGCCGGTGACGGCGAGCAGGCCGTCGCGCTCGCCGCCGAGCACCGGCCCGACGTCGTGGTGATGGACGTCCGGATGCCCGGCACCGACGGCCTCGCCGCCACCCGCCGGATCACCGCCGACCCGGAGCTGGCCGGGGTGAAGGTGCTGGTGCTGACCACTTTCGACGTCGACGAGTACGTCTACGAGGCCCTGCGCTCCGGGGCCAGCGGGTTCCTGCTGAAGGACACCGAGCCGGTCGAGCTGCTGCGCGCGTTGCAGGTGATCGCCGCGGGCGAGGCGCTGCTGGCGCCGACCGTGACACGCCGGCTGATCGCCGAGTTCGTCGGACGGCCGGAGCACCGGCGCGTCAACCCGTCCGCCGTCCGCGAGGTGACCGACCGCGAACGCGAGGTGCTGGCACTGGTCGCGGGCGGCCTCTCGAACGATGAAATAGCCGCCCACCTGGTGATCTCCACTGCGACCGCGCGCACCCACGTCAGCCGGATCATGACGAAGATCGGCGCGCGGGACCGGGCCCAGCTGGTCGTGCTGGCGTACGAATCGGGTCTGGTCGCACCGGGCGGCCATTACCAAAAAGACCGGAAGTAAGCCGACCCGGGAAAGGCGACGGACCTGTGCGAACTGCTTGCTTCCGGTCGGTTTGGTATCTACTGGCGCTGTAGCCCGAAGGTGTGAGTTACGCCGTGTCAGTGAACGCCGTCCCACCTTCGGACGCCTTAACGGCAGAGCATCGGTTACTCACCGAGGCGTTCGGCGGAAGGAGCTCCCATGGCGTGGGAGATCGTCGTGGTCGCCGCGCTGGCCGTGGTCTTCCTGGTCAGAGTGGTGCTGCAGCTCAAGCGGGGCTGAGGAGCGGCGCCGCGGCGCGGGACGCCGGACGCGCGGTTCCGCGGTGCGGTCCTCCTCCTGCTCGCGAGGTTCCCGGGGCTCCCGAGCTTCCCGGGGCGGCCGCGGCACGGTGACCGGCTTGATGATCGCGGTGTGCTGCTCGTCGTTCCGCGGCTTCGGCCTGGGCTTCGGGCCCGGGCGGCCGCCATTGCCCGGGGCGGGCGGCGCGTCGGTGAGACTGCCCTTGACCGAGCCGTCGGTCGCGGAGCCATCGGGCCGCGGCGGCGGAGACGCGGGCCGCCGGGCCGGCGCGAGCGGGCGCTCGTCGACCCGCGGGATCTCGATCGTGATCTCGCTGCTCACCTTGATCGGCGCGGGCTTCGACCGGTGCGAAAGCTTCCGCGCCAGCGTGTGGCTCGGCCGCTCCACGAACCGGTAGCTCACCTCGACCACGCCGAACACGGCCGGGATCACGATCAGCAGCGCGAGCGGCAGCGGCATCAGCGGCCGCAGCAGTTGCAGCAGCACGAACGACACGAGCATGTGCAGCAGGTAGATCGAGTAGCTGCGCTCCGAGACGAGCGTCCAGAACTTCCGCTGCTTCAGCTTCGGCTCGGCGAACATGCCCATCAGGAAGCACAGCACGGCGAAGGCCATCGACAGGTTGTACGAGTCGTCGATCCGCCCGACGTTGATGATGTCCGCCAGCACATACAGCGACCACGCGGCGGCGCCGTACAGCGCGCCGGTCCACAGCGGGATCTTCTTCGACGTGGTGGCCCAGATGATCTGCCCGATCACCATCACCGGCAGGTAGGAGACGTTCACCCCGAACAGCGAGTACGACGGGCCGAGCTGCGAGCGGCTCATCATCACCACGAAGATGAACGTCAGCTCCACCGCGATCGCCAGCCACACCCACCGGCGCAGCAGCGGCAGCATGGCCATCAGCAGCAGGTAGAAGATGACCTCGACGATCATCGTCCACGCCACCGGCACCAGCACGATCTGCGGGTAGATGAGGTAGTTGATCAACGTGGTGTTGGTCAGGATGGTGAGCGGGGTCAGCTCCTGCGACTGGCCGGTGGACGGCGGGTGCAGGTTCACCGCCAGCAGCAGCGCGGTCAGCAGCACCACGAACAGCATGGGCGCGTACACGCGGATGAAGCGGTTCAAGGCGAACCGCGCCTGACCCTGGCGCAGGGCGATCGGCGTCACGACGAATCCGCTGACCAGGAAGAAGAACGGCACCGCGATCTGGCCGATGCCCTGCTTCGACATGTGCATCGGGTCGCTGGTGAGCGCCTCGATGAAGCTGACGTACGGTGCGTTCTCGCCCTTGGCGATCACCCAGGGGTGCGCGATGTGGCTGTAGAACACGAGCAGGGCGCCGAGGCCACGGCCGATGTCGATGAAGACGATGCGGGTCTTCTTCTGCACAGCAGGTGGCTGCTCCACCAGCGCGACCACCCCCGTCTGCTCGCCCGACTACCCCGACAAGGGTAGCGCCCTGCTCCGGTCGCGGTGGGCAGTCCCCGAAATATGCCGGAATGCGCGAAAGGCC
>DASXYS010000104.1:0-10942 GCA_036502365.1 Amycolatopsis sp. | reverse complement strand
GACACCACGACGTGGCCCAATGCCGGGTTGCCACAACCTCGCACCTCCCCGTCCCGCCGCGCGAACCCCGACGCCGCGAGCTTCAGCTCCATGCCGTCCCACCAGCCCGGTGCTCAGCGCCCTCGCCCCGGAGACGAGGTCCGTACCTCCGTCCACAAGGGCCGCTTCGACGATTCGCGCCTTCGTCCCCTGGATGAGACCCGCAAAGGCCGCCCCGCAGATTCGAGCGTCCGCCCCGTGGACGCCCCGGCTGATCCGGGCAGCGGGGTCGGGAGCGAGCGTGACTGGCCCGGTAATCCACGCTTCCGCCGGGTCGACCAGGAACGCGAACCGGCCGACCGGCGCCACCAACCCGTCGAGCCTCAGGATCCGCGGTCCGGTGTACCCACAACGGCGGGCGAGACCGATCGCCGTGAGGGCGGGCGCAGGCTGGTCGGGCCGCCGGAACGTCGGCGGTGGGGGCGGGGCGCTCGGCCACGCGAGGATGACCCGGGCAAGAAGCCTCGTCGGCTGGACGACCACTGACCACTGTCCGCCAGGCCCGCGGTGAGCGGAAGTGCCAGGTTGGCCCGTCTGTGCCGACCAGCTTACCTGCGGCAAAGCACTCGGGATACCAGCACGCGAGACGTCACACGATTGAGGACGCCGCCGGTCGGGTACGTGAGGAGTAGCCCGCCGTCGCGGTTCCTCCCCCCACCGTCGGGGCGGCGGGCTCGGCCGGGCCCGTGGTTTGCGGGCCCGGCCTCGAACTTCCAGCGGCAAGCGGCCGCGGGCACCTACCCTCGTCGGCAGGTCTCGTGGAAAGGACTTCGCATGCTGCCACTGTCCGGAATCACCGTTGTTTCGCTGGAACAGGCCGTCGCGGCGCCGTTCGCGACGCGGCAGCTCGCCGATCTCGGCGCGCGGGTGATCAAGATCGAGCGGCCTGGTGCAGGCGACTTCGCGCGGTCCTATGACGCCACTGTGCACGGCCTGTCGAGCCACTTCGTTTGGCTCAACCGCAACAAAGAGTCGTTCGCGCTCGACGTGAAAGCACCCGGGCAGCGCCGGGTGCTGGACGAACTGCTGGCGCGCGCGGACGTCTTCGTGCAGAACCTCGCGCCCGGCGCGGCGGAACGGCTCGGCCTCGGCGCCGAGCGGCTCCTGGCCGAGCACCCGCGCCTGATCGTCTGCGGCATCTCCGGCTACGGCACCGATGGCCCGTACCGCGACAAAAAGGCCTACGACCTGTTGGTGCAGTGCGAAACCGGCGTCCCCGCGCTGACCGGAACCCCGGACCAGCCCGCGAAAACCGGCATTCCGGTCGCCGACATAGCCGGCGGCATGTACGCCTACAGCGGCGTGCTTTCCGCGCTGTACGAACGCGAGCGCACCGGCCGCGGCCAAGCCTTCGAGGTCTCCCTCTTCGACGCACTCACCGAATGGGTCGGCTTCCCGCTCTACTACACTGTGTACGGGGGCACCCAGCCGGCGCGAACGGGACTTTCGCACGCGGCCATCGCTCCGTATGGCCCGTTCGCTTGCGGCGACGGCGAGACGATTTTCCTGGCCGTACAGAACGATCGCGAGTGGCAGCGGCTCTGCGCCGACGTACTGGATCAGCCGGAGCTGGCCGACCGGGATTCCTTTGCTACCAACGACGCCCGCTCCGAGAACCGTGATGAGCTGCGTGCCGTCATCGAGGCGGCGTTCTCCCCGCTCGACTCGGCCACGGTGCTCGACCGGCTCGACGCGGCGTCGATCGCCAACGCGCGGCTGCGCGGGATCGCCCAGCTGGCCGACCATCCGCAGCTCACCGGACGAGGGCGCTGGGGCGAGGTCGGCTCGTCGGCCGGGCCGCTGCGCTCGCTGCTGCCGCCGGTGACGGTCGCGGGCCGCGAACCGCGCCTCGACCCCATCCCCGACGTGGGCGAACACAACACCGCCCTGCTGGCCGAACTGGGCTACGACGCCATGCCGGACTGACCATCCACCGGGCCGAGAACGACTCGGTCGCCGCGTCGGGCAAGCCGTTGGTCACGATCGCGGTTTTCCTGCCGATGACCTTGACCGGCAACGACATCCTGTCCCCGGAGTGGGTGCGTCATCAGCTGGAGGGCGCCTACATCGCGCAGCACCGCGCGAACACCACGCAGTCCTGGGGCAGCCTGCCGCTGATCCGGCTGCTACTGGCCAACCCGGGCAGACACCTGAACCAGTGGGAGCCCGTGGTGGACGCGCTGCTCGGGCTGCCCGGCACCGACCGGCTGGTCGCGGCCACCGGGATCGGGCTCAGCCTGGAGACCGCGCGCGCGGCGATCCAGCGGCTCTCGGATCACCGGATCCCGGTCGTCGCCTCACATCTGGCCGCGGACGAGTTCTCGGAGATCCCCGGTTTCCTGCGGGTCTCGCCGACCAGCTCCACCTACGGCATGGCCGCCGCCGGCTACGTGAAGCCGGCCGCGCACACGGCCACGATCGTGCAAGACGACAACAACGCCGACCTGTACCCGAAAACGCTGGCCACCGCGTTCACCCAGCGGTTCGTCGACGCGGACCACCGGATCACCGGCCGCACCGAGCGGTACGACTCCAGCCTGCCCGGCGTCGAGAACACGTTCCTGCAGATGATGCCGAACATCTGCGGCGACCAGCCCGAGGTCGTCTACACCGGCACTTCACCGTGCTGACCGGCGACCTGGCGCAGAGCGGCCCGCCGGGGCCCGGAGACGCGGCGTGGCCTGCAATCGAACGTCGCCATCCTCGCGCACGACGCCGTGCTCACCGTGGTGTGGGCGATCCGCCAGATCCCGGGGGCCGTGCCCTCCCGGGTGACCGCGCAGGACGTGCTCCAGGCGAAGAACCGGCTGTACGGCACCCTCGCCGTCCCGGGCGCGAGCGGCATGATCTCCTTCGACGAGCGCGGCGACCCGGTGAACAAGGCGGTGCCGATCCGGCGGGTCCGGCTGGGCGACACCCCGGAGTTCGTGCAGCTCTCGACTCCGCTCTCCTGAGCAGCGCCGTTCTTTACTCGGGTGCGGGTTCGCTCGGCACCGGAGCCGCGCGATGCTCGGCAGCCGACCACTGCAGCAGGAACCGCAGCGCTTCGTGGGCCGGGGAACCGGGCTCCGCGGTGTAGGCGACGAGCAACTGGTCGGGGTGAGTGTCCACAGTGAACTGCTGGACGTCGAGGGTGAGCGGGCCGACGACGGGGTGCGTGTAGGTCTTGGTGAGCTGCCGCGGCCCGCGGACCTGATGCCCGGCCCACCAGGCGCGGAAGTCGGCGTCGCGGACGCTCAGCTCGCCGACCAGGTCGCTCAACGCCCGGTCGTGCGGGTTCCGGCCGGCCTCCATCCGCAGGGCGGCGACGCATTCGCGGGCGGCGCGGGGCCAGTCCGCGTAGAGCGCGCGGAAGTCCCGGTCGAGGAAGGTGAGCCGGATGAGGTTGCGCTCGGCCGGGGGCAGCGCGCCGAAGTCGGTCAGCAGGGCGACGGCGCCGCGGTTCCAGGCCAGCACGTCCATGCCCCGGTGCAGCACCATGGCCGGCACGTCGTACATGGTGTCCAGCAGTTGCCGCAGGTGAGCGGCGACACCGGGCCGGCCGGGTGTCCGGGGCGGATGGACGACGTCGGCGACGGTGAACAGGTAGTCCCGCTCGTCCGGGGCGAGCCGCAACGCGTCGGCGAGGGCGTCGAGGACCGGGCGGGAGACGCTGCGGGTGCGGCCCTGCTCCAGCCGGACGACGTAGTCGACGCTCACGTGCGCCAGCTGAGCCAGCTCCTCCCGGCGCAGGCCCGGGACGCGGCGCTGCCTGCCGTCGTCAGGCAGTCCGGCCGTCTGCGGGTCCAGCGCGGCGCGGCGGGCGCGGAGAAATTCGCCCAGCTCATCGGAGGCCATGCCGCCAGTGTGGGCGCGATCCGGGCCGCGCGCCTGGTACTGGACTCCATAGGCAAGTCCGTCCCTGGTGACCGCGGGCCGGACGGGGCGATCTTGGGGAGGTGGGCCGCACCTCGTGAGCCCGAGTCCCCGTGAAAGAGAGCTTTACCCATGAGGAATTCCGTCACCTTCCCCAGCGCCGGGCTGAAGATCGCCGGTCACCTGTACCTCCCGGACGGCGAGGCCGGCCCTGGCCCGGCCCTTGTCGTCGGCCACCCGGGCAGCGGCGTGAAGGAGCAGGCTGCCGGTCTGTATGCCGAACGGCTCGCCGAACAGGGCTTCGTCACGCTCGCCTTCGACGCCGCGTACCAGGGCGAGAGCGAGGGCGAGCCGCGTGGCCTGGAAGACCCGGCGCAGCGGATCGAGGACCTCAAGGCCGCGGTCTCGTACCTGATCACCCGCGACGAGGTCGACGCCGAGAGGATCGGGCTGCTGGGCATCTGCGCGTCTGGTGGATACGGCCTGGCCGCCGCCGCGACCGACCACCGCGTCAAGGCCCTCGGCACGGTCAGTGCCGTCGACATGGCCCGCCAGTTCCGGTTGGGCGCTGACGGCACCCAGGACCCGGCCGTCTTCCGGGGCATGCTCGACGCGGCCGCGGCTGCCCGTACTGCTGAGGGCGTCCGGACGTTCAAGCTCTTCCCCGACACCGAGGAGGAGGCCCGCGCGGCCGGTCCGCACGTCTACGAAGGCTGGGAGTACTACTGCACCCCGCGCGCCGGGCATCCCCGTTCGGCCAAGGCGCTGCCCTGGATCAGCGTCGACCGGATCGCCACCTTCGACGCCTTTTACGCTCTGGAGCTGATCGCCCCGCGCCCACTGCTCCTGATCGCCGGACGCAACGCGGTGACCTCCTGGATGAGCGTCGAAGCGTTCCAGAAGGCGACTGGCCCGAAGGAACTGCACTGGATCGAAGGCGCCTCGCACGTCGATCTCTACGACAAGGACGAGTACGTCACGCCCGCGGTCGCGAAGCTGGCCGATTTCTTCAAGCAGAACCTGACCGTGACGGTGTAGCGGGCGGCGGGGTACCCGGGCAGGCCAGTGGCCGGGCTACTCGAAATCCCGGTGAGCACAGCCCGGTGCTCTGCTGCGTGGGAATCACGCGGGACCACACCGCCCGCGTGGTCGACCTCCCGTCCATCCACTACCGGGGCGACCGGTTCGAGAAATTCCTGCTCGCGGACTGACCGGGCCACGGCCGGCCCAGTGGCCGGCACCGGCTTTACTCCGGCGGCGCAGTCGTGGCGATCACCGGGGAGCAGCTGCACAGGGCGACGGGAATTGCTTCGGGAGCCTGCCGGTGGGCGGGCGGGACGGCCGCTGTTGGCGTTGCTGCGCCGACGTTCTCGGGTTCGGTGCGCCGCCCGGATGGCAGCAGGGCGAGCGCGAGGATGAAGCCGAGCCCGAGCAGCCCCGCCGATACCCCGAAGGCGACCGTGTAGCCGTGGGTGGCCGCGATCGATGCGGCCTGGGGGCCGCCGGGATGGCCGGTCAGGTAGGTGGCCGTGGCGCTGAGCGCGATCGTGCTGAGCGCCGACGTCCCGACCGACCTGCCGATCTGCTGCATCGTGTTGACCAGGGCGGAGGCCACGCCGGAGTCCTCCGGGGCGAGTCCGGCGGTGGCCGCGCTGATGGTCTGGGCGAAGATCAGGCCGAGACCGAGGCCGAGGATGAGCAGGGCGGGCAGCACGGCGCCGACGTAGCCGGAAGTGACGGAAACCTGGGTCAGCAGGGCCATTCCGCCGGCGCCCAGCAGCATGCCGAGCGCGATCAGGGCGCGCGGTCCCCAGCCGATGGCGCCGGCGGAGTTCGAGCTGAGCAGGATGCAGCCGGTCATCGGCAGGAACAGCAGGCCGGTCGTCAGCGGGCTTTCTCCCTTGACCACTTGCAGGTAGAACGTCAGGAACAGGAAGGTGCCGAAGATCGCGATCCCGGAGATGCCTAGCGCGACATAGGCTCCGCCGCGGGCGCGGTCGAGGACCACCCGCAGCGGCAACAGCGGGTGAAGGACACGCCGCTCGGCGAGGACGAACCCGGCGAGCAGCACCAGGCCGCCGGCCAGGGAGCCCAGGGTCGGCGCGGCCGTCCACCCGGCGGCCTCGGCACGGGAGAAACCGAACACGATCGCGAACAGCCCGGCGCAGGCCAGTACGGCGCCGGGCCAGTCCATCCGCGGCCGATTGGCCGCCCGCCCGCCGCGGAGGAAGACCAGGGCGCCGGCCACGGCGAGCGCGGCGAACACGAGGTTGATGTACAGGCACCAGCGCCACGAGAGGTACTCGGTGAGGACTCCGCCCAGGATCAGCCCGACGGCGCTGCCGCCCGCCGCGACCGAGCCGAAGACGCCGAACGCCCTGGCCCGTTCGCGCGGGTCTTGGAAGGCGCTCACCAGGGTGCCCAGTGCGGCCGGCGCGAGCACCGCGCCGAACACCCCCTGCAGCGCCCGGGCCGTGACCAGGACGGCGAACGAACCGGCCGCGCCGCCGATCGCCGAGGCGACGGCGAATCCGGCCAGTCCGACGATGAACACCCACTTGCGGCTGAACATGTCGCCCAGCCGTCCGCCCACCAGCAGCAGGCTGCCGAACGACAGCGCGTACGCAGTCACGACCCACTGCCGGTCGCTGTCGGAGAAACCCAGTGCCTGCTGGGCGGACGGCAGCGCGATGTTCACGATCGTCCCGTCCAGCACCACCATCAGCTGGGCGACGGCGACGATGGCCAGCACCAGCCAGCGCCGGTCCACAGTGGAGTCATCCTGGGCCGCACTCATCTGCCGCTCCTACCCGAGCTGTGCCTTCACGAAGTCCGCTGCCCGGTCGAGCGCCGCGCCGGCCTCGTCGAGGAGTCCGGCATAGCCTTGGAACACGTGCGGGACCCCCGGGGTGACGTCGAGCGTGACCGCGACGTCTGCGGTGGCGGCCCGCGCGGCGAGCCGGAGCGCGTCGCTGAGCAGGATCTCGTGCGACCCGACCTGGATCAGCAGCGGTGGCAGGCCGCCGAGATCGCCGAAGATCGGGCTGATGAGGGGGTCGGCGGGGTCGGCGCCGGCCAGGTATTCCGGGGCCCGGACGCGAAGGCCCGCCGGGGTCAGGATCGGGTCGAGCGACTCCTTTCCGGCCAACGTCTCGCCGGACAGGGTCAGATCGGCGTAGGGCGACATCAGGAACGCGCACGACGGCATGGGCAGCTCGGCCGCCTTGGCGGCGAGGAGCGTGGCCACCGCCAGCCCGCCGCCCGCCGAGTCGCCGGCCAGGACGATCCGGCCGGGGTCGATGCCTTGGGCGAGCAGTCCTTCATAGGCGGCGCGAGCGTCTTCGACCGCGGCCGGATAGGGGTGCTCGGGGGCGAGCCGATAGTCGAGCGTGATGGCCGTGGCGCCCGTTCGCCGGACCAGGTCGCCCACGAGCGGGACCGAGGTCGCCGCCGAGCCGATCACGTAGACGCCGCCGTGGAAGTAGAGGATAACCCGCTCGGACTCGCTGCCCGGGGCCGTGACCTCGATACCGCTGACACCGCCGATCTCGGTCGGCTTCTGAACGATGTCCGCGGGCACGGGGACCTGCGCCAGCAACGCGTTGAAGGCGGCTCGCACCGAGGCGACGTCGGCGGCGGTGTCGAACCCGCCCTGACGCAGGATGGCGTCCAGCCGGCTCTGCTGTTCCTTGCTCATCGGCACTCTTCTCCTCAGGTGTCGGGGCCTCCCACGATCGCCGCGGTCAAGGTGAGCCGCCCTCGCCGGAAGCCGGTGATTCCCGGCCCGGTGCCGGCTCGGCCGGGCGCAGTTCGAGCAGTTCCAGGCCGAGGGCCTCGATCTGGGCCAGGACGCCGAACATCGCGGACTGGTCTTCGAGCACGCCGGTGAGCACGGTCTCGGCGCCGTTCAGCTCGGCCTCCATCGTGGGGAAGGCGGACAGAGCGGTCGCTCCGAGCCGACCCCGGATCCGGATCGTGTACAAACTCGGCGGCACGGCCACCCGGAGATCGTGGTACCCGGCCCGGTGAGAAGGCGACGCCGGAATCCGGCGATTCGGCGCGTGGACCGATGGCTATTGCGGAGCTGCCGCCGAATTCCGGTTCGACAGGAGCCGCAGCCGACGGGCGTTTTGGACCGCGGCAGAGCGGTCGCCGACTCCGAGCTTGGCGTAGAGGTTGCGGATGTGGGTGTTCACCGTGTGGATCGAGACGTGCAGGTCACGCGCGATTTCCGCGCGGGTCAGGTTGGTCGGGAGAAGTCCCAGCACCCGTAGCTCGCTGGGGGTGAGCTCACCCGAGCGCGGGAGCGGAACCCGGTCGGTATTCGGCGGCGACGCGCCCCTCAGCTGATCATTGATGTCGGCGAGAAGCGCACCGTGGGCGGTCTCGTGGTGACGGAGCACGCCAAGCAGCTCCGCCGCTTCAGTCATGGCGAACGGGAAGATCAGCCGGTCGGGCTCGGCGGTCGCGAGGGCCGCCGCGGTAGCCGCCGCCGCGGCGTCTCGATCGCCCAAGCGCAGGTACGCGGTGCCGGCGAGGAGATGCGCTTCGACGAGGGTGAACGGTTCGATCGGGGGTGTGGTCTCCCGAACCGGGCGGAGTGCTTCCACTGCCAGGCCCGGGTTCCCGTCCACCAGACAGAGCCAGGCTCGCGCGTTGACAATGGGGCCCGTCCGCCCGGGATCGGGGGAGGGCCCGGCCAGCGTCGCGCGCGCCTGCGCCGGCATGCCCAGGCGAGCTTGCGTGGTGGCCAGCCATCCGGTGATCCGCGGTGCGAGCGCGTGCACCCCGGTGAGCAGCGACTGCGCTCGCGCTGCCGCTGTGAAGGCTTCCAGCGCCGATCGCTGCTGCCCGCGACCCGCGTGCACCATGCCGGCCGCCAGGTGCAGGAGCACGGCGATGGCGGGTTCGACGTGGCCGGCGCCGACCTCCCAGGCCCGCTGCAGCCAGCGTTCTCCTTCGTCGAACTCGCCCATCCAGATGGCCATGCCGCCGGCCGCGCCCAGCGCGGGGGCCAGGATCGGCCGATCGTCCAAGCCGTGGCGTTCGGCCAGTGCCACTGCCTCGAGGCCGCGTTCGCGGGCAGTGGCGACCGAGACCGACGCCGACGGAAAGCCTTGGTGCGCCCGGCAGGCGACCTCCAGATAGGGCCGGCCCGTCCGGCGGGCGAGTGCGGCTCCTTCGGTGAGATGCCGCTCGGCCTCGAGCAGCCGCCCGGTCCACGTCTCGACGATCCCGAGATTCAGCAGCGCGACCCCGCGCAGCTCACTGTCCATCGCGAAAGGTTCGCCCGGCTCGTCCGCCATCGAGGCCTCGAGCATCCGCACCTGCTCGATCACCGCGCTGAACTGGCCGCTGTGCCGGGCCAGCGCCAGCCGGAGGGACGCGATCGCCACCGCCAGCCGGCTGCGGTGGGCCGGCGTCGCGCTGCCGAGGTGGGCCTCGGCCAGCTCCAGCTGAGCCGCCGCCTCCTCCGCCCGCCCCTGGTTCAGCTCGGCGGCCGCGTGCGCGAGGGCCAGGTCAGGATGATCGGCCGAAGCCCCCTCGGGAAACGCCTGCAGGACCGCGCGAATCGTGCCGGCCTGCCCGTTGAGCACCCACCGGAACGAGTGGTCCGCGACGAGCCGGGCGGCCTCCGGCCAGTCGCCGGCCGCGACCAGATGCCGTACCGCCTCGACGACGTTTCCCCGGTCCGCGAACCACCGCCCGGCCCGGCGGTGCAGGTCCGGAACCTCGTCGGCGGACGTCCGGCGCAGTTCCAGGCGCAGGAAGTTCGCCAGGAGCTGGTGGTAGCGGAACCAGGTGCGCTCCGCGTCGAGCGAGACGACAAACGCGTTCGCTTCCTCCAGGGCCAGCAGTATCTGCTCGGAACCCGACCGGCCGGCCAGCAGGTCGGCGAGCTCACCGTTCATCCGGTCGACCAGCGAGGTGCGCAACAGCAGGCGCCGAACCTCGCTCGGCTGGCGTTCGAGCATCTCGGCCATCAGGTACTCGCCGATCGCGCGGTCGGTCCCCGAGAACTCGGCCACGAAGCGCTCGGGCTCGGGATGACCGGTCAGCGAGATCACCGCCAGGCGCAGGCCGGCCGCCCACCCTTCGGTGCGCTGATGCAGCGCAGCCACCCCTTCGCCGGACAGGCTGACCGTGGAGCCGGCGAGCAGCTCGCGCGTCTCGTCCTCGGTGAACCGCAGATCGTCGGCGCGAATCTCGGCGATCGCGTCAGCGAGCCTGAGCTGATGCAGCCTGATCGGCGGATCCCGGCGGGACGACAGGACCAGGTGGGTGGTGCTCGGCAGGTGCGCGAGGAAGTACTCGAGCTGGGCGGGGGCGTCCGCCGATCTCAGCTCGTGGAGGTCGTCGATGATCAGCACGACGGGTTCGGTCTGTCCGGCGATTTCTGAAAGCACGCTGTCGATCACCTGGTCCACCTCGGCCGGCGCCTCACCGGCAGTCGAGCGGACCGCGTCGAGGACAGCGCACCAGAAGCGCTGGTCGCTGCGCAGGTCGCGCTCGACGGACACGAATGCGACCCGGTGAAGCCTCTTCGAATGGTCGGCCCACGCCCGCAGAAGCGACGTCTTCCCGCTTCCGGGCGGCGCCGAGATCACCGTCAGGCGCCTGGTCACGGCCTGATCGAGCCGCCGGAGGAGATCCTTCCGGTCGAGCAGACCCCGGGTGCCAGAAACGTTGGTCATGTCGGCCTTCCAGCGCCACGTGCCGCAACGTCGTCCGACATTACTCCGTTGCCTGAAACGCTCGGCGAGTTCGGCATGGCCGGCGACGGCCGGCCCGGAAATCACCGGAACCCGGCGATGACGCCTCGCCCACGCGTCGAGAGACAATTCGTTTCCCATCAGGGGCACGTGAACGACAGGAGTCCGACATGAGCGACCCGCTCGACTGGAACGCCAAGACCATCGCGGAGTTCCGGGCGAACGAGGGCCGGGTCGGCGGCGTCTTCGAGGGCGCTCCGCTGGTCCTGGTGCACCACCGCGGCCGCAAGAGCGGGCTCGAGCACGTCACCCCGACGATGTACCTCCCGCACGAG
>DASXYS010000103.1:0-13623 GCA_036502365.1 Amycolatopsis sp. | reverse complement strand
ACATGTTGATCATGTGCCCGGCCAGCCCGTGCACGGCCTCCTTCACCGCCTCGCCCAGTGTCGGGTGCGCGTGCACGTTGCGGGCCACCTCGTGCACCGTCAGATCCCACTGCTGGGCCAAAGTCAGCTCCGGCAGCAGCTCCGTGACCTCCGGGCCGATCAGGTGCCCGCCCAGCAGTTCGCCGTGGGTGGCGTCGCTGATGAGCTTCACGAACCCGCCCGGCTCGCCGAGGCCCTGGGCCTTGCCGTTGGCGGTGAAGGGGAACTTGGCGACCTGGACGTCGAAGCCCTGCTCCCGCGCCTGGGCCTCGGTCCAGCCGAAGCTGGCGATCTGCGGCTGGCAGTAGGTGGCGCGCGGGATCATCACGAAGTCCAGCTCCATGGTTTCCGCGCCGGCGATGGTCTCGGCCGCCACCACGCCCATCGACTCGGAGGCGTGGGCCAGCATGAGCTTCGCCGTGACATCGCCGATCGCGAAGATGTGGGGCACGTTCGTGCGGCCGCGGCCGTCCACGGCGATGGCGCCGCGCTCGGTCAGCGCGACGCCGGTGTTCTCCAGGCCGTAGCCCTCCACGTTCGGCTTGAACCCGATGGCCTGCAAGACCTTGTCGGCCTCCAGCACCTGCTGCTCGCCGTCCTTGGAGACGGTGACGTGGACCTTGCCGTCCGAGTCGTCAATGGCCTCGACCTTCGTGGAGGTCAGCACCTTGATGCCGAGCTTGCGGTAGCGCTTCAGCAGTTCCGCGGAGACCTCCGCGTCCTCCAGCGGCACCATGCGGTCGAGGAACTCGACGATGGTCACGTCCACGCCGTAGTTGTGCAGCACGTAAGCGAACTCGACGCCGATCGCGCCGGCGCCCGCGATCACGATGCTGCCCGGCAGCTCGCTCTCCATGATCTGCCGCTCATAGGTCACCACGCGGTCGCTGCGCGAAGTGCCGGGCAGCAGCCGCGCGGTCGCGCCGGTGGCCACCACACAGTGGTCGAACGTGAGCTGCTCGCCGTTGACCTCGAGGGTGTGCGCATCGACGAAGGTGCCATGGCCGTCGTACTCGGTGATCTTGTTCTTCTTCATCAGGAAGTGCACACCCTTGACGCGGCCGTCGGCCACCTTGCGGCTGCGCTCGTACGCGGCGGTGTAGTCGAAGCTGATCTCACCGTCGGAGGAGATGCCGTAGGTCTTGGCCTCCTGCTTGACGATGTGCGCGAGTTCGGCGTTGCGCAACAGCGCCTTCGACGGGATGCAGCCGACGTTGAGGCAGACCCCGCCCCAGTATTTCTCCTCCACGACGGCGGCGCTCAGGCCCAGCTGCGTCGCCCGGATCGCCGCCACGTACCCGCCGACCCCGGCCCCCAGCACCACGACGTCATAGTGTGCACTCATAACACAAAACTTACCCCCATCCGGACGGCGGGGCGGCGTGACCGTGCTCGCTCAGCGGGGCATTCACGGCCGGTCCGAGGGCGGCTGCACACCGCGGATCCCGGCCAGCAGCTCGGTGATCGCGGCCATGATCCGCTCGGTCGCCTCCTCCAGTACGGCGCGGGTCAGCTCGACGTCGCGCAGGTCCGAGAGGTCGACCGGCGGGCCGGCGACGAGGTCCACGGTCTTGCGCGGGACGCCGCGCGGCAGCCACGCCGTGGCGGGCAGCAGGTGGTGGGTGCCCCAGTTCGCGAGCGGGATCACCGGCACCCCGGTCTCGAGCGCAATCCGTGCAGCACCGGTCTTGCCCTTCATCGGCCAGCCGTCCGGGTCCTTGGAGAACGTGGACTCCGGGAAGATCGCGACGCACTCGCCGTCCCGGACCGCCACCACGGCGTCGCGGTAGGCGCCCGACGCGGTGGGCGCGCCGCGGTAGACCGGGATGTGCCCACCGGTGCGCATGATCCGGCCGAGCACCGGCACGTCCCAGAGGCTCGATTTCGCGAGATAGCGCGGCACCCGGCCGGCGCCGAGGCAGAAGGCCGTCGCCGTCGCGGGGTCCGCGAACGAGAGGTGGTTCGAGGCGACGACCACCCCGCCCGAAGCCGGGATGTGCCGGGCGCCGCGCACCCGGAACCGGGAGAACAGCACCAGGAACTGCCAGATGACCTCGATCGCCGCGCTGTACCAGGGACCCCGGCCGCGGCGCGCGAACCTCCGGCCGTAGGCGGCCATCTGGCGGAAGGTGAGCAGTTCGCCCTCGGGAGCCGCCGGTTCGAGCGGGGTCCAGAGTTCTCGCGTCCGGTTTCGCAGCGCCATGACCGCTATTCGTAGCCGATCACGACGCCGATCGGTGGTCACCGCGGCCCGGACGCGGCGCGGATCACACCGCCGGACCAGCACCGTGGGCCGCTGCGGGCGGTCGCGCCGCCCCGATGCCCCGGCGGAGGCACGCTCAGCTCGCCGCGAACCGGTCGGTCGCGCTGATCAGCTCGTGCAGGGTGCCGGGCTCGTCGAAGGCGTGGCCGGCGTCGCCGATCATCTTCAGTTCGGCGCCCGGGAGCACCTGCGCGAGTTCCCACGCGGTGGTGGCCGGGGTGACAGCGTCGTACCGGCCCTGCACGAGCACACACGGGACGCCGGTGAGCTTGCCGGCCTCGCGGATCAGCTGGTCGTCGGCCAGCCAGCCGCCGTGGCGGAAGTAGTGGTTCTCGATCCGGGCGATGGCGAGCGCGAACTCCGGCTCGGTGAAGGCGGCGACGACCTCTTCCTGCGGCGTGAACTTCACCGTCTCGCCCTCCCACCGGCTCCACGCGACCGCAGCCGGCCGGTGCAGCTCGGGGTCCGGGTGGTGGAGCAGCTCGTGGTAGACCTCAATCAGGTTCTCGCCGCGCCGCGCGTAGGGCACCGGCGCCAGGAACCGGGACCACGCCTCGGGGAACAGACAGGCCGCGCCGCCGCCGAAGAGCCACTGCAATTCCTTGACACGAAGCGTCGCGACGCCGCGCAGTACCAGCTCGCTGACGCGGTGCGGGTACGCCTCGGCGTAAGTCAGTGCGAGCACGCTCCCCCACGAACCGCCGAACAACTGCCAGGTCTCGATGGCCCGGTCCTCGCGCAGCCGCTCCATGTCCGCGACCAGGTGCCAGGTGGTGTTGACCGTGAGGTCGGCTTCCGAGGTGCTGCAGTGCGGCGTGCTGCGCCCGCACCCGCGCTGGTCGAACAGGACGATCCGGTAACGCTCGGGGTCGAACAGCCGCCGGTGCCGGGTGGACGCGCCGCTGCCCGGGCCGCCGTGCAGGAACACGACCGGCTTGCCCGCGGGGTTCCCGCACTCCTCCCAGTAGATAACGTTTCCGTCGCCCACCGGCAGCATCCCGTGGTCGTAGGGTTCGATTTCCGGGTACAGACCGAGCATGACGCCACTATGCCCGAGAAGGCACCTTGGAGGAGCGATGAAGGCGCGGCCGCATGTGACGCTCGAGGATGTGGCACGCAGCGCGAGCGTGTCACTCGCCACGGCCTCACGCGTACTCAACGGCACCACCTCGGTACGCACGGACCTGCGCGACCGGGTCGTGTCGGCCGCGGCGGAGCTGTCCTACGCGCCCAACGCGCATGCCCAGGCCCTCGCCGGTGGGACACATCGGACAGTCGGGGTGATCTGTCACGATGTGTCCGATCCGTACTTCGCGGCCATCGCGAACGGCGTGATGCGGGTGGCGGACAGCAACGGGCTCCTGGTCATGCTCGCCGGCACTTTCCGCGATCCCGGGCGCGAAGTCGCGTACGTCTCGATGCTGCGGGCCCAGCGCGCTTCGGCGATCCTGCTGATCGGCTCCGCGTTCGAGGACCGCGCGTGGGAGCGCGCGATGGCCGCCGAGCTGGAGCCTTACCGGCGCGGCGGCGGCCAGGTCGCGGCAGTGAGCCGGCATCGGCGCCTGAAGATGGACACCGTGCAGCCGGACAACCGCGGCGGCGCGGCCGAGCTCGCCCGCGCGCTGCTGGGCTTGGGGCACAAGCGCTTCGCCGTATTGTCCGGCCCCCGGCACCTCAGCACGGTCGTCGACCGGCTGGACGGCTTCATCACCGAGCTGGCCGACCACGGAATCACCCTGCGAGAGGACGACGTGCTCGAAGCCGCGTTCACGCGCGAAGGCGGCTACGAAGCAGCGAAACGCCTTCTGGAACGACCACGCCGAAGCCTGCCGACGTGTGTGTTCGCCGTCACGGACGTGATGGCGATCGGCGCACTGACCGCGCTGCGCGAAGCCGGTGTGTCCGTGCCGGGCCAGGTCTCGGTGGCGGGCTTCGACGACATCCCGGTGGTACGCGACCTGACTCCGCCGCTGACCACGTTCGCCCTGCCGCTGGAACAACTGGGCGCCCGAGTGATGGACCTGGCACTCGCCGGCTCCGGCTCTCGGCCACGCACAGTCCGGCTCCCGGGCAAGGTCATCCTGCGGGAGAGCACGGCCCGGCCCCGCCGCTGACCCCCTGCCCAACGGCACTTCCGCAGGCCCAGTCCCCCTCCTCCACAGCCCACCTCTACCACGCATTTCCGCGGCCCAGGCCCGCCTCCGCCACAGCCCTTCGATGGGCCCGGCCGACCGCTGCCACGACTCTTCCGCAGGCCCAGACCCACGTCGGCGACGGGCACCGCCCGCACTCGCCCGCTGCCCGACCCCGCGCGCCGATCCCGCCTCGTCCCGCCTTGCCCTGCCCGCCGCGGGTGCGGGGGTGGCCGCGCTGATTCCCGCAAGGCAGAGGTGTTTCCGGCAGCACCATCCCGCCGCACGAGCCCACCGCCGGCTCCGCTGCCACCGATCCGCGCCTCGATCCCGGCGCCGTGGTGTCCACAGTGGATCGTCGCGGTGGGCGGGTCCGGGATTTCCCCGCGGTCGGCGGTGGGGGGCGTTGGTTACGCTGCCGGACGTGGCTCAGGTGCTGGTAGTGGAGGACGACCCGACGATCGGCGGGGTCATCGAGAGCACCCTGCGGCGGCAGGGACACGTGGTGCGCTGGTGCCGTGACGGCCGCGGCGCACTCGCGGTGACCGCGGCGGACCTGGTGCTGCTGGACCTGGGCCTGCCCGACCTCGACGGGCTCGAAGTCTGCCGGCGGCTGCGGGCCGCACTGCCGTCCGCCGTGCTGGTGATCCTGACCGCGCGGCAGGAGGAAATGGACGTGATCGTGGGCCTCGACGCCGGGGCCGACGACTACCTCACCAAGCCCATCCGGCTCCCCGAACTGCTCGCCCGGGTCCGTGCGCACCTGCGCCGTGGCGGGACGCCGGCCGAGGTCGCGCCGCCGGTGGCCGTCGGGGCGCTGGTGGTGGACACCGCCCGGCGACGGGTCAGCCTCGGCGGGCGCGAGCTGGATTTGCGGGCGAGGGAGTACGACCTGCTCGCGCGGCTCGCCGAGCAGCCGGGGGTCGCGGTCAGCCGCACGACGCTGATGGCCGACGTCTGGGACACGCACTGGCGCGGCTCCACGAAAACGCTCGACGTGCACATCGCGGCGCTGCGGCGCAAGCTCGCGGCCGCCGCCGTCTCGCCGGAGCAGGTGCCGCGAATCGTGACGCTGCGCGGCCACGGCTACCGGCTGGAAGAGGCCTGACCGGTGCGCCACCCGACCACAACACCCACCAAGCCGACCACCGCATCGGCAACCGGCCTGCCCCCGGGCACGACCGGCCGGCCAAGGCCCGACCCCATCCGCCACCCGACCACCACACCCGCCAAGCAGGCCACCACCGACACACCCCCAGCCGGCACCGGCGGAAGGAGGCCCGGCCCATGCACCGCCGCATCGTGACGCTCACCGTGCTGGCCGCGGTGCTGGCGACGAGCCTGTTCGGCCTGCCCTTGGGCGTCGCCGTGTTCTGGTACTACCGGACGGATACCACGTCGGAGCTGGAGCGGGCGGCCGACGCCGCGGCCGTGGTGGTGTCGGACGCGCTCGCGGCGGGACGGGCGCCGCAGCTGCCGGCAGGCACCGACAATGAGGTCGGCGTCTACGACCAGGCCGGGCGGCTGCTGGCCGGGCACGGGCCGGCGCGGGCGGACGACATCGTGCGCGGCGCGTCGAGTGCGGACACTGACATGGCGACCGGGCCGGTGGGCTCCGAGCAGGTGCTGGCGGTCCCCGTGCTGAGCGGGGCCCGGCTGACCGGGGTGGTGCGCGCTTCCGTGCCGCAGGCGGAACTCACCCGCCGGGTCGGGCTGACCTGGCTGGCCATGGCCGGCCTCGCGATCGCCGCGGTGGTCGCGGCCTGGCTGGTCGCGCGCCGGATCGCGGCGCGGCTGACCCGGCCGCTCGACCGGCTCGCCGCGGCCGCCGCCCAGCTCGGCGAAGGCGATTTCACTATCCGGGCTCCGCGCGCGGGGATCACCGAGATCGACGAGGTCGGCTCGGCCCTCGACGTCACCGCGGCGCGAATCGGCGACACCCTCGACCGCGAGCGCGCGTTCTCCGCCGAGGCCTCCCACCAGTTGCGGACGCCGCTGACCGGGCTGCGGCTCCAGCTCGAAGCCGCGCTCGAGCCACCGGGACAGGACCCGTACACCGCGATCCGCGCGGGGATCGGCTCGGCCGATCGGCTGGAGCGCACCATCGAGGACCTGCTCGCACTGTCCCGGGAACGCCGCGCGCCCCGCGCGGAGCTGGACCTCGACGCCGTACTGGCCGAACTCCGGGCCACCACCTGGCCCGACGGCCGCAGCCTGCGGATCGAGAAGGCGGACCCGCAGCCCGCGCGCGCTTCGGCGGCGGCCGTCCGGCAGGTGCTCGCCGTTTTGCTGGACAACGCGGTGGCCCACGGCCGCGGCACGGTCACCGTCACCGCGCGCGACGCCGGTGGGGCGCTCGCGATCGATGTCGCCGACGAAGGCCCGGACCTCGGCGACGCCGATCCCTTCAGCAGGGCCAAAGCCGATCCCTTCACCAAGACCGCGACAAACCACGGCATCGGGCTGCGGCTGGCCCGCAGCCTCGCCGAGGCGGAGGGCGGGCGGCTGCGGCTGTCCCGGCCCGACCCGCCGACGTTCACCCTGTTACTGCCCGGAGTGGATGGAACGAATCACCACGATCAACCGTGAAAGTGCAATGAATCACCCAGAAGTAGCTCAGTTACACAACGATTACGAGTTTTCGGGTCATACTCCGATCGATACCGTGGCTCACACCCGACCTCGACGAGGAGGAGCCAGGTGAAGTCCGTTCTGCCCGACCCCGGCCTGCGCGCGGCCCTGCTGCGCCGCAAGCCCGTTGCCGATCTGATGGCGGAGGCCGACCACGGACGGCTCAAGCGGTCGCTCGGTCTCGGCCAGCTGACCATGCTCAGTATCGGCGCCACGCTCGGCAGCGGCATCTTCGTAGTGCTCGGCGAGGCGGTGCCGGTGGCCGGGCCCGCCGTGGTGCTGTCCTTTGTGCTCGCCGGCGTCACCGCGCTGTTCTCGGCTTTGTCCTACGCCGAACTCGCCGGCATGATCCCGCTTTCGGGCTCCTCGTACTCCTACGCGTACGCGACGCTCGGCGAGCTCGTCGCGTGGATCTGCGGCTGGTGCCTGGTGCTGGAGTACGGCGTGTCGGTGGCTTCCGTCGCGGTCGGCTGGGGCCAGTACCTCAACGAGCTGCTGCAGCTGGCGTTCGGCGTGGCCATCCCGGACGCGCTCAGCCAGCCGCCCGGCGACGGCGGCCTGGTGAACGTGCCGGCGATCCTGGTCGTGGTGCTCGCGATGGTCCTGCTGCTCTCCGGCGCGAAGGAGAGCGCGCGGGCCAACGCGATCATGGTGACGGTGAAGATCGCCACGCTGGTGATGTTCTGTGCCATCGCGTTCACCGCCGTGCAGGCGAAGAACTTCACGCCGTTCCTGCCGCTCGGCCTGGCGGGCATGAGCGCGGGCGGGGCGAAGCTGTTCTTCTCCTACATCGGTTTCGACGCCGCGTCGACGGCCGGCGAGGAGGCTCGTAACCCGCAGCGCGACCTGCCGCGGGCGATCCTGCTCTCGCTCGCCATCGTCACGGTGCTGTACTGCCTGGTGGCCTTCGCGGCGGTCGGCGCGCTGCCGTGGCAGCAGTTCGACGACCAGCAGGCGGCGCTCTCCCACGTGCTGACCTCCGTGCTGGACAACAAGTTCTGGGCCGGGGTACTCGCGGTCGGCGCGATCGTGGCGATCTCCAGCGTGGTGCTGACCGTGCTGTACGGGCAGACGCGCATCCTGTACGCGATGTCGCGCGACGGGCTGGTGCCGAATGCACTGTCCACAGTGCACCCGAAGACCGGTGTGCCGCGGACGAACACGCTGGTGGTGTCCGGATTCGTCGCGGTGCTCGCGGCGTTCATCCCGCTCGGCAAGCTGGCCGACGCCACCAGCATCGGCACGCTGTTCGCGTTCGGGCTGGTCAACATCGCCGTGCTGATCCTGCGCAAGCGGCGGCCGGGCGACGCGCGCTCGTTCCGTGTGCCGTTCTCCCCGGTGACGCCGATCCTGGGCGTGCTTTGCTGCGCGTACATGATGTTCAGCCTCGACGGCGCGACCTGGGTGGTGTTCGGCGCCTGGATGGCGCTCGGTCTGGTGCTGTACTTGGCCTACGGCATCCGGCGTTCGCGGCTGGCGGTGCAGTCGTGATCGTCGCCGTCCACCAGGGCCCGTACGACGAGCTGCCCGCCGCCGTGGCGGAGGCGTCCGCGCGGGGCGCGGGGCTCGTCGTGACCGCCGAGATGATCACCAGTGGCTACGCGATCGGCGCCGCCGCAGTCGCCGAACGCGCCGAGACCGCCGACGGGCCGCTGGCGCGGGAACTCGGCGCGCTGGCCCGCGAGCACGGCGTCGCCCTGGCCTACGGCTATCCCGAACGAGCCGGTGACACCGTGTACAACTCGGTGCAACTCCTGTCCGCCCAAGGGAAACAGCTCGCGAACTACCGCAAGACGCACCTGTTCGGTGACCTCGATCGCAGCCAGTTCTCCCCCGGCACCGAACTCGTCGTGCAGGCCGAGATCGACGGCCTGCGGATCGGGCTGCTGATCTGTTACGACGTGGAGTTCCCCGAGGCGGTCCGCGCGCACGCCCTCGCCGGAACGCAGCTTTTGCTTGTACCGACAGCCTTGATGCGCCCGTACGAACGGGTGGCCGACGAGCTCGTGCCCATCCGCGCGCACGAAAGCCAGCTGTACGTCGTGTACGCGAACCGCTGTGACACCGAGGGCGAGCTGGACTACTGCGGTCACTCGACCATCGCCACGCCCGACGAGGTGGTGGCCAAGGCCGGTGAAGGGCCCGAGCTGATCCTCGCCGACGTCGACCCGGTCGCCCTCACCCGGCCGGCGAACACGTATCTGGCCGACCGGCGGCCCGAGTTGTACGACTCCCTGACCGAAGGACCCAGCGCATGACCTCCGCCGTCCCGACCGCGATCCCGACGGAAGAGCCCGCCGGGCGGCCGATCACGATGTTCGGCCCGGACTTCCCGTTCGCCTACGACGATTACCTGAACCACCCGGCCGGCCTCGGCTCGGTGCCGTCCGGGCGGCACGGCACGGAGGTGGCCGTGATCGGCGGCGGGCTTTCCGGCGTCGTCACCGCGTACGAACTGATGAAACTCGGGCTGCGGCCGGTGGTCTACGAGGTCGACCAGCTCGGCGGCCGGCTGCGCACGCACCGTTTCCCCGGCCTGCCCGACGACGTGGTGGCCGAAATGGGCGCGATGCGGTTCCCGCCCTCGTCCACCGCGCTGTTCCACTACATCGGCAAAGTCGGCCTGGAGACCACGCCGTTCCCGAACCCGCTCGCGCCCGGCACCCCGAGCACGGTCGTGGACCTCAAGGGGCAGAGCCATTACGCGCGCACGCCCGAGGACCTGCCGGAGGTGTTCGGCGCCGTGGCCAAGGCGTGGCAGCGGACCCTCGACGAGCACGCGTCGTTCGCCGAGATGCAGACCGCGATCCGCGACCGCGACGTCAAGACTGTCAAGCGGATCTGGAACGAGCTGGTGCCGAGGCTCGACCACCAGACGTTCTACGGATTCCTGTGCGACTCGCCGGCGTTCGCCTCGTTCCGCCACCGCGAGATCTTCGGCCAGGTCGGCTTCGGCACCGGCGGCTGGGACACCGACTTCCCGAACTCGATCCTGGAGATCCTGCGCGTCGTCTACACCGGCGCGGACGACGAGCACCGCTCCATCGCCGGCGGCAGCAGGCAGCTCCCGCTGCGGCTCTGGGAACACGTGCCGGACCAGCTCGCGCACTGGCCCGCGGGCACGAATCTGGCTTCACTGCACGAAAACGGCCGTCCCCGCCCCGGCGTCACGAGGCTGCACCGCACCGCGCCCGGCAACATCACGGTGACCGACGCGTCCGGCCACATCCGCACGTTCGGCGCCGCGGTGTTCACCGCGCAGAGCTGGATGCTGCTGTCGAAGATCGAATGCGACGAGGCGCTGTTCCCGATCGACCACTGGACGGCGATCGAGCGCACGCACTACATGGAGTCCTCGAAGGTGTTCGTGCCGGTGGACCGGCCGTTCTGGCTGGACCCCGACCCGGTCACCGGGCGGGACACGATGAGCATGACGCTGACCGACCGGATGCCGCGCGGCACCTACCTGCTCGGCGACGACCCCGGCTCCCCCGCGGTGATCTGCCTTTCCTACACCTGGGCCGACGACTCGTCGAAATGGCTGCCGCTGAACGTGTCGGAGCGGGTGGAGGTGGTGCTGCAGTCGTTGCGGGAGATCTATCCCGGCGTCGACGTGCGGCGGCACATCGTGGGTGACCCGGTGACCGTTTCCTGGGAGGCGGAACCGCATTTCATGGGCGCGTTCAAGGCGAACCTGCCCGGGCACTACCGCTACCAGCACCGGCTGTTCACGCATTTCGTCCAGGACCGTCTCGAAGATCGTTTCCGCGGGCTGTTCCTCGCGGGCGACGACGTTTCGTGGACGGCGGGCTGGGCCGAGGGCGCGGTGCAGACGGCGCTGAACGCGGTGTGGGGTGTACTGCGGCACTTCGGCGGCGAGACCTCGCCCGCGAACCCGGGACCAGGGGATCTGTTCGACGACCTCGCGCCGATCGCCCTGCCCGACTGAGGGCCGCGGCCCGTCAAGGCGTACCCGGTGGTACCAGCCGATGGTGTTCCCGGCCGCGACACCCCTTCTGACCAATCTGCTTTACTGAACCGATCATGCGAAAATATGACGTATGACCACCGAGCCGGCGCCGAGATGGCGGAGACTGGAACCGGACGAGCGCAGAGAGCAGATCTACGCATGCGCGGCGCGGCTGTTCGGCGAACGACCGTACTCGGCTGTGTCCACTTCGGACATCGCCGCGGCGGCCGGGGTGGCCAGGGGGCTGATCAACCACTATTTCGGCACGAAACGCGAGCTATACCTGGAAATCGTCCGGCGCGCGCTCACCGTGCCGCGGCTGGCGGTGGAGATCCTGCCCGAGGGCCCGCTCGAAGTGCGGGCCGAAGCGGCCATCGACTGGTTCCTCGACATGGTGCGGGCACAGGAGAAAACCTGGCTCGCCGCGATCGCCCCCGAGGGCATCGGGCGCGACCCCGAGGTGGACAGCCTGCTGGAGGAGGCCGACCGCGTGTCGGCCGACCGCGTGCTCGAAGCGGTAGGACTCTCGCGGGAAAGCGCGAACGGCGAGCAGCTGAACGCCGCCGTGCGCGCGTTCGGCGGCATGGTGAAGGCGGCGGGGCGCGAGTGGCTGGTGCGCGGCTCGCTGGACCGGACGCAGGTGCACACGCTGCTGAGCAAGTCGCTCGTCACGCTCGTGGGGCAGGTCTTCCCGCTGATCCAGAGCTCGCCCCGCCCCGCGGACCGCGTCCAGGAGTGACAGAACCCCTGGCACCACGAGGGGGAGGAGGGTGCCAGGGGTTCCGGCCGGCGGCCAGGGCCCCCGGTATCCGCCACGTTACGCCGTCCGGGTCCCGGTTCGGTGCCGGTTCGGCTATTCCGGACCGGTGAATTTCGCCGAATCCGCAGCCGGGTCCCCGCCGGACTGCGTGGCCGGGCGATCGGGCCGCTCGGCCTTCAGCACCCGCAGCCGCTCGGCCAGCCCGTCGAGGCAGCGGTGCACCGCGTAGTCGTACAGCCGGTCGTAGTAATCCGCGGTGAGGCCCGGGTTGCCGGCCAGATCGTGCATCGCGCGGCCGTGCGTGGCCAGGCCGGGCAGGTCGGCGCGGTCGCGGTAGGTGGCGTACTCCTCGGTGTTGTCCAGGCGCAGCGCGAGGGCGCCGTCGCGGTCGTCCTCCATCGCGACGAACTGGCAGGCGGTGGCGACCAGCAGGTTGTACGCCAGCACACTCTCCGCCGCGAAGCCCGCGTCCAGCAGCATGCGCATGCCGAGTTCGACGGAGCGCTTGGCGGCGGCCACCGACGGGCCGAAGAGCACCATCCGCCGGGCCGTGCCGGGATAGCGGCGCAGCACCACGCGGAGTTCGACCAGCAGCTCGCCGAACCATTCCGGCCAGGGCCGGTCCTCCGGGGGCAGCCGCAGGTAGCCGACGACCCGGTCGAGCACCGCGGCCACGACCGAATCGCGGTCGCCGACGTGGTGGTAGACCACCGCGGGGTAGGCGTCCACGGCCGCCGCGAGCTGCCGCAGCGTCCAGTTGTCGAGGCCGCGTTCTGCGGTGAGCGCGAGCGCCGCGTCCACGACCTTCTCCGCGGTGACCGCCGGCAGCCCCGCGGCCGCACGGGAACGCGGGCGGCTCCCGGCTCGCGGGGACGAAGACGGCATGCGGGGTACCGTAGCCGGATCACCGAGCCCGGTGCCAGGCCTCGTGCCGGTGCGGCACTATCGAGGTATGCCACGCGCACAGGCCAACGGCCTCGAACTCGAATACGACACGTTCGGCGACCCGGCGAACCCGCCGCTGGTCCTCGTCATGGGCCTCGGCGCCCAGATGATCACCTGGGAAACCGGGTTCTGCGAACTCCTCGCCGGCCACGGCTTCCATGTGGTCCGCTTCGACAACCGCGACATCGGCCTGTCCAGTTACCTCGACGAGCTGGGTGTCCCGGACGTCGCCGCGGTCATGTCCGGGCAGGCGCCCGCGCCGTACCTGCTGGCGGACCTGGCGAACGACACCGTCGGGCTGTTCGACGCGCTGGGCTTCCCGAAGGCCCACGTGGTCGGCGCGTCGATGGGCGGGATGATCGTGCAGCAGCTGGCGATCGACCACCCCGGGCGGCTGCTGAGCGTCACGTCGATCATGTCGACCACCGGGGACCCGTCGGTAGGCCAGGCGTCGACGGCCGCGCTCGCTACGCTGACGCGCAAGCCCGCCGCGACGCGGGAAGAGTCGATCGAGCAGAGCATCGCCGCGTACCGCACCACCGGCTCCCCCGGTTTCCCGGCGACCGACGAGTCCCTGCGGGCGAAGGCCTCCCGCAGCTACGACCGCGCGCTGCACCCGGAAGGCACTTTCCGGCAGGTGGCCGCGGTCATCGCCTCCGGCGACCGGACCGAACGGCTGCGCGACGTGCGGCTCCCGTTCACCGTCGTGCACGGCGAAGCCGACCCGCTGGTGAACGTCAGCGGCGGCAAGGCCACCGCGGCCGCGGTCCCGGACAGCGAGCTGGTCCTGTTGCCCGGCATGGGCCACGACCTGCCCGAGCCGCTGTGGCCGGAGATCGTCGCGGCCGTCGTGCGGACGACCGCGCGCGCCTGAGGTTCAAGA
>DASXYS010000102.1:0-17684 GCA_036502365.1 Amycolatopsis sp. | reverse complement strand
CGGGAGAGGCACTCCAGCTCACGTCGCGGCAACAGCCCCGCGGGGCAGAAATCCTTGCGCCACAGCGGATACCGTCGGGTCGAAGGGCCGCCTCGGAATTCGCCGGTCGCGTTCGCGGTCCCTCCGTGGCCCGGCTCGCCGCGTCGGGTTTTTCGCCGCGGCCGGTTCCGGTAGACCCGCCCGCGCGGCTCGCTCCCGGACGCCCGCACCACGTTCCGGGACGCCCGGCCCAACTGTGGGGACGCCCGTCTCACCGCCATCGCGCCTCCGGACGGGACGGCGGAGACTTCCGCGCCCAAGGGCCGTGTGGTGTGGACTCGCCGCCGGAGTCCGGCCGACGGTGTGCGGCGGGACGCCGGAGCTGGACAGGCCCGCGACGGTGCCGTACCGGCGTCTTCAGGCCCACGAGAACCGCCACAAGCGGGACTGGACCAGTTCGGCCGCGTACTCCCGGAGGTTGCCGGGCTGGGCGAGGTACGTGGGCAGGCTGAAGGCGCGGTGCTCGGCCGCGACGGTGAGGGCGCGGGCCTGGTTGCGCGGTGGCGCGGAGACGGACAGCACGAGCGAGTCGAAGCCCAGGCTGAGCAGTGTGGCCCCGAACCGGTCCTCCCAGCTGCGGAGGACGGCGGAGAGTTCGGCGACCTGGTCGGTCGCCTTGATCATGCCCGTCCAGCCGAGGTGGGCCGGGATGTCGGCGGGCCGGCTGGTCTGGACCAAGCCCAGCCGGTTCGAGGTGCGGGTGGACAGGATGGAGCCGGTGTTGCCCGCCTCGGCCAAGGGGTCGGAGCGGCGGTGGGAGCGGCGGGCCAGGCCGGGGAACCGCGCGCCGAACGGGCGCAGGCAGGCGCCGTCGCAGCAGGAGCTGTCCCACCAGCGCGCCAGCACCTCGGCCGGGTCGGCGGAGCCGACGCGGTGCCCGGCGGGCGCGAGGTGGCCGCGGTCGTCCAGCCAGTCTTCACCGCGCGCGGCGAAGCGCTGGTCGTGCGGGATCAGTACCGGCCAGAGGCCGGACCGGTCGAACTCCGCGACACAGCTGAGATACCGCTCGGGCCGGGTGAGCGGTTCGTCGGACACCCAGATGCGCCCGTGCCACCGCCCGGGCGGCAGGGTCTGGACCGGCGGTGCCCCGAGACCGGGGCGGAACGGTGCGATCGTCATGGCTTCCCCTCGAACTGGTGTTCGGTAGTGCATGTCGAACAGTAGTTCGAGGGTCCGACAATTTCCAGGGTTCTGGTCGCTCATCCGTTCGAGTGAATCGAAGAATCGGCAGGTCGGAGCGTCGGAAACCCAGGGCGGGGGAAGAAATCAGTGTCGGACGGGGCTGCTGTGACTGCTGTGAACGATGCGGCAGGCGGGTGACGGCAGGCCCTACGACGTGGCCGGAAGAAGCCCGCGGAGAAGAACTTCCAGCGTGAAGTCGAACCGGTCGTGTTCGTCGCCGTGGGTCAGCTCTCGCGCGTACGCGACCGTGTTCGGAAAGCGGCTCTCGGGCAGCATCTTGAACCGCTCGATGAGTTCGGCGCGGTCGACGCCGTCACCGTCTTCCTCGGGACGCTGCCTGAGTGACGCCTCGAAGCTGTGCGCGCTGACATAGAGGAACGCGGCGTCGCTCGCCCACGCCGCGGACTGCGGCGAGACCCCTCCGGTCAGCAGGATCGTGAGCAGTCCCTCGCCGATCCGGAGCGTGTCCAGGCTGTTCGGGGTGCCCGCCAGCGCGGCGCGCGAGATCCCCGGGTACCGGAGGTACTGGTCGCGCAGCTGCCGGCAGACGTCGAGGACCTGTTCCTGCCACCGCGCGGGGTCTGGCGTGGGCAATGTCACCTTGGCGCACAGTTCGCCGATCAGCAGGTCGTCCAGCTCCGCCTTGTTGCGCACGTGCGCGTAAAGCGACGACGGGCCGGTCTGCAGCGCGGCGGCGACCCGGCGCATCGTCAGCGCCTCGAACCCTTCGGCCTCGACGAGCTGGAACGCGGTGTCCACGATCCGGCCGACCGTGATGGGCGCCTTGCGGGATCGCGACGTGGCCCGCGTGCCGTCCAGGGCCGCGATCTGGGCCGCCCACTGGTCACGGGAAACGGTGCCGCGCGAAGCGCTCCTGTCAGCCATGGCCCGACTATAGCACTTGACGCGAACAGTGTTCAGATATAGAACAGTGTTCGTCCACAAATCCACGGAGAGAGCGCCATGAGCGTCCAAAGACCCCTGATCCGGCCGCCAAGCTCGCCCCGGTCCCTGCGCGAGGCCTGGCCGGCGCTGGCCGGGCTGTCCGCGGTGTTCCTGTTCGAGATGCTGGACAACTCGATCCTGAACGTCGCGCTGCCCACGATCGGCCACAGCCTGCATGCCTCGACCGTCGCGCTGCAGTGGGTGACCGGCGCTTACGCGGTCGTGTTCGGCGGGCTGATGCTCGCGTTCGGGGCGATCGCCGACCGGTTCGGCCGGCGGCGGGTCATGCTCGTCGGCCTGGTGCTGCTGGGCGTCGCGAGCTTGGCGACCGCCTTTGTCACCACCGCGGAGCAGCTGATCGCCGTCCGGGTGGTGATGGGCGTCGCCGCGGCGATGACCACCCCGGGCTCGATGGCGCTGGCCTTCCGGCTGTTCGAGGCGGACAGCCTGCGCGTCCGGGCGATGACCGTGATCTCCACCGTGGGCATGGTCGGGCTCGCGCTCGGCCCGACGGCGGGCGGCCTCGTGCTCGCCATCGCGCCGTGGCAGGTCCTGCTCCTGGTCAACGTGCCGATCGCCGGGCTCGCGATCATCGGCATCCGGGCCGGCATCGCCGCGGACGATCCGGCGGAGCTGCACCGGGACCCGGTGGACGTCCTCGGGGCCGTGCTGGGCACCGCGACGGTGCTGCTCGCCCTCGCCGCGCCCACGTTGTTCGTGAACGAGGGCACCGGCTCGTGGACGCCGTGGCTGGCTGCCGCCGCGGCCGTCATGGCGGCGATTCTCTTTGTGCGGCGCCAGCTTTCGGCGCGTTACCCATTGCTCGACCTGAAGCTCGTCGCCCGCCCGCTGGTCTCCAGCGGCCTGGCCTACAAGGCCGCGTCCGGGCTCGCGACGGCCGGCCTCGGCTACCTGGTGACGCTGCAACTGCAACTCGCCTGGGGGTGGTCGCCCACGCTCGCGGCCCTCGGCCTGCTGCCGCAGGTGGTGGTGCTCCTTGCCGGCGGCCGGTTCGTCACTCCGTTCGTGGAACGGGTCGGCCTGGACCGGGCCGCCTGGCTCAGCGCCTCGGCGGTGGTGCTCGGGCTCGCCGTCTACGCCCTGATGAACAGCTTCGGCTACGGGTGGGTGGCCGTCGCGCTGGTGATCGAGGCCGCCGGGATGCGCGTGGTCGGCGCGGTCGCCGGGGTCAACGTGCTCCGCGGCCTGCCGAAGAACCGGAGCACGATCGGCGCCGCGCTGGTCGACACCGCCACCGAGGTCACCTCCGCCGTCGGCATCGCCGTCACCGGCACCATCCTCGCCGCGTTGTTCACCGGCAGCGTCGCCACGTCGAACTGGAGCGCACGGCAGACCGCCCAGTTCCAGACGGCCGCCACCCTCTCCGGCCTCGTGCTCACCGTCGTGGCCGCCGCGCTCGTCGGGTGGGCGATCCTCCGCATGCGGGGTGCCGCGGACGACCAGGAACCCCTATAGCCCACCAAAAACTACAGCGGCCGCCGCAGGTCCTCGGCGTCCACGATGTGGTAGGCGTAGCCCTGTTCGGCCAGGAAACGCTGGCGGTGGGCCGCGTACTCGGTGTCGACGGTGTCCCGCGAGACGATCGAGTAGAAGTGCGCCTGACGGCCGTCGGCCTTGGGACGCAGGAGCCGGCCGAGGCGCTGGGCCTCCTCCTGGCGTGAGCCGAACGTGCCGGAGATCTGGATCGCCACCGAGGCTTCCGGCAGGTCGATCGAGAAGTTCGCCACCTTGGACACCACCAGCGTCTTCAGCTCGCCGCGGCGGAAGCGGTCGAACAGCTCCTCGCGCTCCTTGTTCCTCGTCGCGCCCTGGATCACCGGGGCGTCCAGCTCGTCGCCCAGCATCTCCAGCTGGTCGAGGTACGCGCCGATCACCAGGGTCGGCTCACCGACGTGACGCTCCACAATGGACTTGATCACCGGGGTCTTCGTCATGGCCGTGGCGGCGAGCTTGTAGCGCTCCTCCGCCTCCGCCGTGGCGTACGCGAGACGCTCGGCATCGGTGAGGGTGACCCGCACTTCGGTGCACTCCGCGGGCGCGATCCAGCCCTGCGCTTCGATGTCGCGCCACGGCACGTCGTAGCGCTTCGGGCCGATCAGGGAGAACACGTCGCCCTCACGGCCGTCCTCGCGGACGAGCGTGGCCGTCAGGCCCAGGCGGCGGCGCGACTGGAGGTCCGCCGTCATCCGGAAGACCGGGGCGGGCAGCAGGTGGACCTCGTCGTAGACGACCAGGCCCCAGTCACGGGAGTCGAACAGCTCCAGGTGGCGGTACTCGCCCTTGGTCTTGCGCGTGACCACCTGGTAGGTCGCGATGGTGACCGGCCGGATCTCCTTCTTCTCCCCGGAGTACTCGCCGATCTCCTCCTCGGTCAGCGAAGTGCGCGCCACCAGCTCGCGCTTCCACTGCCGCCCCGCGACGGTGTTGGTCACCAGGATCAGCGTGGTCGCCTTGGCCTGCGCCATCGCGGCCGCGCCGACGAGCGTCTTGCCCGCGCCGCACGGCAGCACGACGACGCCGGAGCCGCCCGCCCAGAACGCCTCGGCCGCGCGGCGCTGGTAGTCGCGCAGCTCCCAGTCCTTCTCGTCGAGGGCGATCGGGTGCGCCTCGCCGTCGACGTAGCCCGCGAGGTCCTCGGCCGGCCAGCCGACCTTCAGCAGCGCCTGCTTGAGCCGCCCGCGCTCGGACGGGTGCACGACCACGGTGTCCGGGTCGACGCGCGCGCCCAGCATCGGGCTGATCTTCTTGTGCCGCGACACCTCCTCCAGTACAGCGCGGTCGGTGGTCGACATCACCAGCCCGTGCGCCGGGTGGTTGGCGATCTGCAGCCGGCCGAACCGGCCCATCACGTCGACGACGTCGATCAGCAGCGGCTGCGGCACCGGGAAGCGGGAGTACGTGGTCAGCGCGTCGACGACCTGCTCCGCGTCGTGCCCGGCGGCACGCGCGTTCCACAGCGCCAGCGGCGTGATCCGGTAGGTGTGGACGTGTTCGGGGGCGCGCTCCAGCTCGGCGAACGGTGCGATCGCGATCCGCGCGTCGTCGGCCTGCGCGTGGTCGACCTCGAGCAGCACGGTTTTGTCGGACTGGACGATCAGGGGGCCATCAGTCACCTGTCCTTTATACGTTCCCGTGGCGGCCGTCCTCCCGCCGCGGGCCCGCGGGTGCCAAGATGATCGCCAGGACCATTGGGAGGGGCCCCTTGAGCACACCACCGTTCGGCGTCCCGTCGGCAGGCAATCCGTTCCAGCCCCCGGGCTACGCGCCGCCGCCCCCACCCCAGCCAGGCCGGCCGGGGCCGCTCAGCACCAAGACGAAGGCGCTGGTCGGTGGCGCCGTCGTGGTCGCGCTGGGGCTCGGCTCGCTGGGCGCGTTCGGGGTGGCCGCGATCGCGCGCTCGGCCGGCCCGCCGTCGGCAGGCAGCTGCCTCTACCTCAGCGAGGAGAGCCTCGGCACCCAGTCCTACCACGGGGTCGGCTGTTCGGATCAGCGCGCGACCTACCGGGTGGACAACGTCGTCCACGGCTCCTCGATCTGCCACGGCAGCGACTACGTGCGGTTCCAGGTCTTCAGCGGCTCGTCCCGCAGCTCCGGCTCCACCCCGGACGAGACACTCTGCCTCGCCCTCAACGTCTCCTCGGGCGACTGCCTGCGCAACGTCGACGACGAGACGTCGGTGCGCAAGGTGACCTGCACCGATCCGGCCGCGGAGGCCCGCGTCAGCGTGCACGACGGCGACGACAGCCAGTGCGACGCCGCGGCCACCGCCCTCGCGTACGCGGGCCCGCCGGCGCGGACGGTCTGCCTGGTCCCGGCCGGCGAGAACATCTAGCTACGGCTGGTCTTCCTCCGGGAGCATCGCCTGCACGTCCAGCCGGTTCGCCAGCTGTCCCGCGGTGTGCATCAGGTCGGCGACCCGCTGCAGCCGGGTCGCGGACAGCGTCGTCGGGTAGGTGCCCAGCGAGATCAGCGCCGCCGTGGTCGCGTCGATGTCGGAGAACGTCGGCAGAGCGTCGCGCACGATCGCCGAGTCGCCCGCGGTCAGCTGGGCCTGCATGAGCACCCGGCGGAAGGCGGCGAGGGTGTGCGGGGCGGCCTGCGCGAACGCGCCGGTGGCGGCGTAGCTCGAGGCCGGGAAGTCCAGCGTGGCGCCGCTGGAGCCGTTGGCGAGGATCTGCGCGCCCAGCTCCTTTTCCGCGCGGGTGATGAACGGCTCGACCATCAGCGCCGCGTCGGCTTCGCCGGACTGCAGGGCCTGCGGCATCTGGTCGAACGGGCGCGGCACGTAGCGGATCTTGGCCCGGTCGACGCCGGCGGTCGAGAGCACCGAGCCCGCGGTCAGCGCGCCGATGTCGTCCGGGGTGTCCACCGCGATCTTCGGTGACTTCTTGGCCGTGGGCTCGGTGTAGCCCGAGCCGGGGAGGGTGACCAGCGCGATGGTGTTGTCGCCGGAGGTGTAGGCCTCACCCTGGAGCTGGAGGGTGGTGCCGGAGCTCGCGGCGCGGAACAGCGAGACGTCGCTGCCGAACGTCACGTCCAGCTGACCGGAGGTCAATTTCGACAGCCCGTCGTTCGGGCCCAGCTCCACCAGGTCTACGTTCAGCCCGGCTTCGCGGAACTTCCCGGCGGCCACGGCGATCCGCAGCGGCGCCGTGTCGATCGGGTTCGCGACGCCGACGCGCAGGGTGGTCCGTTCCAGCGCCGGTGGCGGCGCTGAGTCACCGGAAGTGAACAGGGAGCAGCCACTGGTGGCCAACAAGACCGCCACCAGTGGCAACGCCAGTCCGCGTACGTTCATCCGCTCTCACCTACCGAGAGAATCTGCTCATCATGCTGGAGCTTATGGTCCGCTGCCCATACCATCGCGGACAGGGCCGTGGCCCCGCCAGAATGGCTTCCCGATCTGCCCGAGGTGACCTACTCTTCAGTAGGTTCGAGCTGCAAAACCCGATGCCGTCCGTGGGTGAGGTCCCGCGGTGAAAAGGAAGCCCAGGTGACCCGTCGCGACAAGCGTCCCCGCAAGGGCGACGCGACGGATTCCGCTGCCCGGCAGAAGGACGCGACGGATTCCGTTGCCCAGCAGCAGGTCGGGGGTCGCTGGCGGCTGCGCAACTGGCGGTTGCGCACCAAGCTCTTCGTCGTGTTGCTGATCCCGGCGCTGGCCGTGGTCGGCCTGGTCGGCCTCCGTGTGAGCAGCGACCTGCGTGACGCCCAGCAGCTCGCCGAGTTCGCCGCGCGCGGCCGGGTGGACAGCGCCGTGGCCGAGGTGCTGCACCAGTTGCAGCGTGAGCGGGACGTCACGGTCCGGTTCGTGGCCGGCAACCGGCAGGGCAACCCGGCCGACCTGGCCGGCCAGCGCACGCGCGTCGACCAGGCCATCGGCGCCTTCGAGCGGACGCTGGCCGACAGCAAACCCCGGCTCGCCGCCTCCGCCGCCAGCAGCCTGCAGCAGAGCGACGACCGGCTCCGCGTGCTCGGCGGCCTGCGGTTCTCCGCCGAGCACTCCGCCTATCCGGCCGACGCCGTGCTGCGGTCGTACAGCGAGCTGATCTCCGGCCTGCTCGACATCAGCGACACCGCCGCCGCCGACGTCTCGGACCCGCAGCTCGCGCGGCTGCGCCTGGCCGGCAACGCATTGGCGCGGATCAAGGACCAGATGTCGGTCAAGCGCGCGATCATGGCCGAGGCGCTCGCCGAAGGCGGCCTGAACCGCGACCGCACACGCGCGCTGCTGGGCGCCGAGGCCGAGCTGGCCGCCGCGCGCAACGACTACCGCACCTTCGCCACCCCCGATCAGCAGCGGATGTACGACGACACGGTGATCGGCCTGGTCGTCGACATCGGCAACGACATGGTCGAGTCGGCGCTCACCCGCACCGAGAACGGCCAGTCGCTCGCCGGGCTCGACCCGGACCAGTGGGACACCGCGGCCACCTACACGGTCAACCTCACGCACCAGGTGCAGGAGGCGCTGCTCGTCCAGCTGCAGGAGCAGACCGACGCGATGGCCGCCCGCGCCCGCACGTCGACGATCTGGGACGGCGGCATCGTCCTGGCCGTGCTGCTGGTGGCCGGCGTGCTGTCGGTGATCATCGCCCGCTCGCTGCTGCGGCCGCTGCGCGTGCTGCGGCGGACCGCGCTGGAGGTCGCCGACCACCGGCTGCCCGAGGCGGTGCAGCGGCTGCTCACCGACCCGGACCCGGCGCCGGAGAAGATGCGGCACCGCGCGGCCGTCGCGCCCGTGCCGGTGTTCACGCGCGAGGAGGTCGGCCAGGTCGCGCGGGCCTTCGACCAGGTGCACGGCGAGGCGGTGCGGCTCGCCGCCGAGCAGGCGATGCTGCGCGAAAACGTCAACGCGATGTTCGTCAACCTCTCGCAGCGGAGCCAGGATCTCGTCGAGCGGCAGCTGTCCGTGCTCGACCGGATGGAGGCCGACGAGCAGGACCCGGACACGCTCGCGGGCCTGTTCGAACTCGACCACCTGGCCACGCGGATGCGGCGCAACAGCGAGAACCTGCTGGTGCTCTCGGGCACCGACCTGGTGCGCGAGGACACCGGCGCGGTGGTCGCGGACGAGATCATCGGCGCCGCGCTCAGCGAGGTCGAGCACTACCAGCGGATCGAGCTGGGCCCCGGCCCGGCGCTCGCGGTGCGCGGCGAGGCCGTCAACGACCTCGTGCACGTGGTGTCGGAGCTGCTCGAGAACGCGACGCGCTACTCCGACGAGCGCACCACCGTCACCGTCGAAAGCGCCCGGACGGCGGACGGGGCCTGGCGGATCGACATCACCGATCACGGCGCCGGCATGCCGCAGGCCGAGATCGACCGCACGAACGCGCGGCTGGCCAACCCGCCGGACGTCGACGTCGAGGTCTCCCGCCGGATGGGCCTGTACGTGGTGGCGACGCTCGCCGTGCGCCACGACATCGACGTCCGCCTGCATCCCACCGAGGGCACCGGCCTGCGCGCGACCGTGCTGGTACCGGCCGCGCTGATCGCCGAAGCCCCGGCGCCCGCCCCGGCTCCGGTCCCGCCGGTCGAACCCGAGCCGTCGCCCGAGCCGGCGCCGGAGCTGCTGGCCCCGCTCGCGCCGCTGACCCCGGTGGCCACTGTGACCGATCAGGCGCCGGAGCCGGAGGAGCCGGCGGAAGACGTTTTGCTCACGCCGGTGCTGGAGCCGGGGCCGCCGCGGCGCGCGCCGGTGATGGAGAGCAGCCCGTCGTGGCCGCCGGCCGCGGAACAGCGCTCGCACCTGGAGTTCGACGCGCCCACCGAGCGGATGCCCGCCTACCGCGACGTGCTGTCGCGCTGGTTCGACGCCGTGTCCTCCTCACCGGACGCCCCGCCGCCCACGCCCCCGGAACCGCTCCCGGTCGCCCCGGGACACGACGTGCCCCGCGCCGAGGCCGAGCCGCCGAGGCATGCCATGGTGGCGCCGGAGCAGCTGGCGTTCCCGGTCGCCGACCCGGACCCGGTGCCGGAGTACCGCGCCGCCGAACCCGAATACCCCGAGCCCGAATACCCCGAGCCCGAATACCCACAGCCCCCAGACCCCGAAGCCGAGCGCCCCGAAGCCGAGTACTCCGCGTTCGAGGAGCCGGCGTACCCGGCCGAGGAGCCGCAGTACCCGACGGAGGAGCCGGACGCCGCGCCGGAGCCGGATCCGCAGTGGCCGACGCCCGACGAGCTGGAACAGGAGGACGGCGCCGAGGACACCTGGCCTTTCCTGCGGGTTTCCGACGTCGAGGACGGCCCCGGGCTGGTGCCGGAGCAGCGGCCGATACTCTCGCTTTCCCCCGAAGCGGTGCGCGAGCGGATGACGAGCCTTCAAGGCGGGTTCCGCCGCGGTCGCCACGCGCGGGGGGACGACACCCCGCACCCTGATTGAACGGATGAGGCATGAGCTCGAAGACCGCCCTGCTGGAAGTGATCGCGCTGGGCGCCGAGGACGCGCAGCGCGCGCAGGAGGGCGGGGCGGACCGTCTCGAACTGGTCGCCGACATGGCGAGTGACGGGCTCACCCCGTCGGCGGCGACGGTGCGCGAAGTGCTCGCCGCCACCGACCTGCCCGTGCGGGTCATGTTGCGGGGCACCAATTCCTTCGCCGCCGGCGACCTCGACGCGCTGCGGGCGGACGCCGCGAAGCTGGTGGAGGCCGGCGCGCGCGAGTTCGTGTTCGGCTTCCTGACCGAGGACAACGAGGTCGACGCCGACGCCTGCCGTTCGCTGCTGAAGGAGCTTGACGGCCTGGCCTGGACCTTCCACCGCGCGATCGACCGTTCGCGCGACCCGATCGCGGCGTTCGGCGTGCTGGCCGAACTCGGCTGCGACACCGTGCTGGCGGCGGGTCACCCGGCCGGCGTGGGGAGCGGCCTGTCCGTGCTGCAGCAGCTCGCGCGCCGCGACGACGGCCCGGCGCTGCTCGTCGGCGGCGGCCTGCGCGCGCAGCAGGTGCACTTGCTGCGCGCGGGCGGGGTGCGCGGGTTCCACGTCGGCAGCGCGGTCCGTCCCGGCGGCTGGCAGTCCACTGTGGACGTCGACGCTGTCCGCCAATGGACTGACCTGGTCAAAGCGTGACCTGAGTGCAGCCGGATTGCTCTACAGTCATCGGCGAGGTCTCCTGATCGGAGGACACCTGTCCCAGCTGAACCTGTAACGGCAGGCGAACAAGTCATGGGAGGTGGCCGGCTTTGACCGAAGGGCGGCTCGTGGAGACGTTCGTCGAACTGGCCGACACGCTGATCGACGACTTCGACGTCATCGAGTTCCTGCATCTGCTGTCCGGCCGCTGCGTCGAGTTGCTGAGCGTCGACGCGGCCGGGCTGCTGCTCGCGAACCCCGAGGGGGTGCTGCAGCTCGTGGCCAGCTCGGACGAGGAGGTCCGGCTGCTGGAGCTGTTCCAGTTACAGGGGGACGAGGGGCCCTGCCTGGACGCTTACCGGCTCGGCCGGGAGGTGACGAAAGCCGATCTGACGGAGCCGGCGGACGAGTGGCCGAGGTTCGCCGTGGCCGCCGCGGACCACGGTTTCCGTGCCGTGCACGCCCTCCCGATGCGCTTGCGGACCGAGGTGATCGGGGTGCTGAACCTGTTCTCCTCGGTGCCCGGCGAGCTGGGCGCCGAGGATCTGCGGGCCGCCCGCGCGATGGTCGACGTCGCGACGATCGGGCTGCTGCAGGCGCGCACGATCCGGCACCACGAGGTCCTGGTCGAGCAGCTGCAGACGGCGCTGTCCAGCCGGGTGATCATCGAGCAGGCCAAGGGGTTCATCGCCGAGCGGCTCTCGCTGGAGATGGACCAGGCCTTCGCCGTGTTGCGCCGATACGCGCGCAGCCACAACCGGAAGCTGAGCGAGGTGTCCGGTGAGGTCGTCGCCCGGTCGGCGACCGTGCGCGAGCTGTTCGAGCCACCGGCCGGACGCTGAGGGCCGGGTTGTCCATCCGGCGGAACCGGTTCGCCCGGTGGGCTGGTCTTCACCACCACACCCCGATCGAGGGCCGCTCGGCAGTCCGCGCGCGGCTATCGTTTGAGGTCTCCCGTCCCTGACCCCGGCGGCCTCAACGTCCGATCGCAGGTGCAGGAGGCGCGCCATGGGCGTGCGCATTCATTTCGGGCTCCCGGCCGGGACCGGGCGCCGTGATCCGTCAACGCTCGTGAAGCGTCGGCTGACCGGCGTGCGCGCCCTGCTGGCCAAACGGGAGCCGCGGCCGGCGCCGGGCAGGCCCGTGGCCAAAGGCGTTCACTCGGACTGATTCGCCGCCTTGGCGTTCATCAGCTGCCGCAGCTTGGACAGCGACCGATGCTGGGCGACGCGCACGGAGACGGCGCTCGGCAGGCCCAGCGCCTCCGCGGTCTCCTCGGCGGTGAAGCCGAGGATCACCCGCAGCGTCAGCAAATCCCGGTGCAGCGGCGGCAAATGGCTGAGCAGCTCCCCGATCTGGAGGCGCGCGTCGGTGCGCGCGTATTCGTCGGGTGCGGCCAGCGAGCTTCCGGCGCGGGTGTCGCCGAGGTCGGCGAACGGCTCGGACAGGTCACGGCTGTGGCGCCGGTAGACGTCGGCGACCTTGTGCGCGGCGATGCCGAAGACGAACGAGAGGAAGCTGTCGGTCTCGTAGCGGTAGCGCGGCAGTGCGAGCAGCACCGCCACCATCGTCTCCTGTGCGCAGTCCTCGGCGCCGAAGCTGCTGCCGAGCCGTCCGCGGCAGTAGCGCAGCACCAGCGGTCGCAGGTCGGCGAGCAGCCGGTCCACCGCCGTCCGGTCGCCCGTGATCGCGGCCGCGACCAAACGGGCGTCCAGCCGCGGCGCAGGCGTGCGCTCGTCAGTGGACATCCAATGCCGCCCCGGGTTCGACTCGGTCATCGCCGCAGGAACGGCTGCCCCGGGCGGAGTGCGCGCTCGACAGCCGGGGTCCAGGGGAGCTTCGCGAGCCTTCAGCAAGAGTCCTCCTTCCGGACCGGGATGTCCATGTCGGCACACCGGTGGGGGTGAAGCCGGCCGGCCCGGGCAAGCCCGGCAACCACGACATATCCGAATCCAAGGTGGATTCGGGAGCTATGCAACGGTAGCGGTCAAAAACGCCGGAAATTGCGGCGGTGACACATAAACGGAACAAGAAAAGCTCAGCCAAAAGTAGGTTCCTTGACGGCTTACGAATTTCTTAAACTCCCTCTGCCGTCGGAGCACGGGGCCGTGAGTGTGCTCCGGCGCGGTCCCCCACCGTTTGAGAGGAATTGCCATGCGCTTGCGCAAGCTCGTCGCCGCAGCGGTACCGCTGCCGGCCTTGCTGTGCCTTTCCCTGGCCCCTGTCGCCAACGCAGACCCGCTGGTCACGATGGTCGCCAACGCCGCCCCGCTGACCCAGAGCGACCGCACCGGCGACGTCGGAGCCGAGCAGCAGATCCCCGCGGCGCTGTCGCTGAAGCTGCACAACCAGCAGGCGCTGGACCAGTTCCTCTCCGACGTCCAGAACCCCGCGTCGCCCCAATACCACCACTTCCTCACGCCCGCTCAGTTCAATACTGCATTCGGCCCAACGCAGGCGGACGTGAACAAAGCTGTTGCATTTCTGAAACAAAACGGCGCGTCCGGAATCGAGGTTTCCGGCAACCGTCAGGCGATCACGTTCACCGGATCGGCCGCGCAGCTGGAATCCACGTTCCACACCCGGCTCGGCAACTATCTGGACAAGATCACCGGCCGCAAGTTTTTTGCCAACGACGCGGCCCCGTCGTTACCTGCCTCCATCTCGTCGGTGGTCGGGGCGGTCGTCGGCCTCGACAACCACGCGGTGAAGGAGCACTCGGACACCAAGGCCGCGCCCCACGTGGTCAAGGCCGTGACCCCGCCCATCCTCAAGAGCGCCTACGGCACCAGCGGCCTCTCGGCCACCGGCGCGGGCGTGAACGTCGGCTTCGTCGAGTTCGACGGCTACAAGAAGGCGGACATCACCAGCTACGACACGAAGTACGGCCTGAAGGCCGGCAGCGTCTCGACGGTCTCGGTGAGCGGCGCCAACTACGACGCCAGCCCCGGTAGCGGCGAGACCGAGGTCGACCTGGACATCGAGGTCGTGCACGCGCTGGCCGCCGCGGCCAACGACTACGTGTACGAGGCCCCGAACAGCAACCCCGGCGAGCTGGCGATGTACCAGCAGATCGCCTCCGACGCGAAGGTCAAGGTCGTCTCCATCTCGTGGGGCTCGTGCGAGGCGGCCGAGGGCTCCTCGGCGGCCAACAGCGTGAACAGCGCGATCTCGACCGGCACCGCGGAGGGCATCAGCTACTTCGCCGCCGCGGGTGACGACGGCACCACCGACTGCGCCCGCCAGACCGGCAGCAACTCGAAGGCCGTCGACTTCCCGGCGTCCAGCCCGAACGTCTCCGGCGTCGGCGGCACCCAGCTGACAGTGACCTCGTCCAACGGCTACAGCAGCGAGAAGGCCTGGAACGACGGTGCCTCGGGCGGCGCCGGCGGCGGCGGGATCTCGACGCTGTTCAACGCCCCGTCCTGGCAGTCGAAGCAGAGCACCACGAAGCGCAAGGTCCCGGACGTCGCGGGTGACGCGGCCCAGGGCTCGGCTTACACGATCGTCAGCGGCGGGACCACCGGCAACGTCTGGGGCACCTCGGGCGCGGCTCCGCTGTGGGCCGGCTTCGCCACGCTGCAGAACCAGGTCCACGGCGGCGGTCTCGGCAACCTGAACCCGACCTTCTACAGCATCGGCAACGGCAGCTCGTACGCCACCGGCTTCCACGATGTCACGACCGGCAACAACACGTTCAACGGCACCACCGGCTTCACCGCCGGCACGGGCTACGACCAGGTCACCGGCTGGGGCTCCTTCAAGGGCACCGGGCTTTCGGGCCTGATCGGCTGACGCACCCCGCTTGTGCCGAGGGCCCCTTTTCCCAGCGGGAGAGGGGCCCTCGGTCCGTTTCGCCGGGTGTGATCCACAGCGAACAGGAGGCCGGATAGCGTGGGCACCATGGGAATTCGCACCGTCCGGGACGCCACTCGCGAGCTGCTCCGGAACCTGGGCCTGACCACAGTGTTCGGCAATCCCGGCACCACCGAGGTCGCGTTCCTCACCGACTGGCCGGACGACTTCACCTACGTGCTCGGGCTGCAGGAGTCGGCCGTGGTCGCGATGGCGGACGGGTACGCGCAGGCCACGCGCAAGCCGGTGCTGGTCAACCTGCACTCGGCGGGCGGGGTGGGGCATTCGCTCGGGCACGTGTTCACCGCGTTCCGCAACCGGGCGCCGCTGATCGTGCTGGCGGGCCAGCAGACGCGGTCGCTGATGCCGGACGAGCCGTTCCTCGGGGCCGTCGAAGCGGTGAACTTCCCCAAGCCGTACGTGAAGTGGAGCATCGAGCCCGCGCGGGCCGAGGACGTGCCCGCCGCGATCGCGCACGCCTACCACGTCGCGACGCAGGCGCCGCAGGGTCCGGTGTTCGTCTCGGTCCCGGTCGACGACTGGGACCGCGAGGCGACGATGCCGCTGCCGTCCGGGCACCGGGTGCCCGGCTTCGCGCCCGACCCGGACGCGCTCACCGCCCTCGCCACCGCGCTCGACGGCGCCGAGCGGCCCGCGCTGGTGGTCGGCGCGAGCGTGGACGGCGACGGCGCGGTGCCGGATGTCGTGGCGCTGGCCGAAAAGCTCGGCGCCGGCGTGTGGGCCGCGCCGATGTCGTCCCGCTGCTCGTTCCCCGAGGACCACGAGCTGTTCCTCGGCTTCCTGCAGCCGGAGCGCCGCGCGGTGGCCGACGCGCTCCAGGCCCACGACCTGGTGATGGTGCTGGGCGCGCCCGCGTTCACCTACCACGTCTACCGCGGCGAGCCCGACCTCTCGCTGCCGCCGCTGTACCTGATCAGCGACGACGACCAGATCCTCGCGCGCGCCGGCAACGGCACCGGGATCCGCTCGACGCCGAAGCTCGCCATCCGCGCGCTGGCCGAGCGGGTCAAGGCGGCCGACCGACCCGTCGCGGCCAAGCTCGAGAGGCCCGCCAAACCCGCCGAGACCACGCCGATCTCGCCGGACTACGCCTACTCGGTCGTCGCGGATCTGTTGCCGGGCAACGCGATCGTGGTCGAGGAGACGCCGAGCCACCGCACCGGCCTGCACAACCACCTGCCGATCACCGCTACCGACACCGGCTTCCTCACCGTCGCGAGCGGGACTCTCGGCTACGGCCTGCCGGCGGCCGTCGGCGCGGCCATGGGACGGCCGGATCGCAAGGTGGTCGCGGTGCTGGGCGACGGCTCCAGCATGTACTGCGTGCAGGCACTGTGGACGGCCGCGCGCGAGCAGGTGCCGGTGACGTTCGTGATCCTCGACAACGCGCAGTACGCCGCCGTGCGCATCCTCGGCGAGGATGCGGGCGGCCGGAAGATGCCGGGCACGGAGCTGGGCGGCATCGACTTCGCGCAGCTGGCGCTGAGCATGGGCTGCCCGGCGAGCACCGTCGAGCAGGCCGAGGACCTGCGTCCCGCGCTCGCCGCCGCATTGGCGACGGCCGGGCCCAGCCTGGTGCACGTCAAGGTGGACCCGAATCCCCGCACCATCTACTGACGCGCTTCCGGTGCGGCCACGGCCGCATTGACCCGACCGGGTGACGCTGTTTGGATGTCCGGGTGCAGCCTCTACTCACTCCCGGACAGCAGGAACTCGTCGACCAGGCCGGAAAGCTCGCGGACGTGTTCGCCGAGCGCGCCGCCCTTCACGACCGCGAGAACACCTTCCCCCACGAGAACTACGAAGACCTGAGGGAAGCGGGTTTCCTGCGCCTTTCGGTACCCGAGGAGCTGGGCGGCTCCGGCGCCGGGCTGCCGGAGATCCTGCCGGTGCTGGAACGGCTGGCGATGGGCGACGGCGCGACCGCGCTGGCGTTCACCATGCACCTCTCGCCGCTGGGCCAGTGGGCTAGCGTCTGGCGCCGCACGAAGGCGCCGAGGCTGGCCGAGCTGCTGCTGAAGGCGTGCGAGGGCAACCTCGTCTGGGCGTCCATCACCAGCGAAACCGGTCTGCGCAACGACATGACGGATGCGAAGACGTCCGCGGTCAAGGTCGACGGCGGCTTCGAACTGACCGGCCGCAAGAGCTTCGCGACCAACTCGGCCGTCGCCACGCACTGCTCCACCACCGCGCGCTACGAGGACGCGGACGGCGGCCCGCGGCTGCTGCTCTGCCAGATCGCGCTGGACCGGCCCGGCGTCACGATCCACCCGACGTGGAACACGATGGGCATGCGCGGCACCCAGAGCAACGACGTCGAACTGGACAAGGTGTTCGTCGAGGACGCGGCCGTGGTGCACTCGCTGCCGGTCAAGCACCTCGACGCGCGGGTGCTGGAAACCGTGTGGGCGTGGGCGATGCCCGCCTTCTCGGCCGTCTACACGGGAATCGCGGCGGGCGCGCTCGACTGGACCGTGAAGTCGTTGCAGCAGCGGGGAAAGACCGGCGACCCGGTGCTGCAGGACGCGATCGGGGAGTGCCAGATCCTGATCGAGGCCTCCCGCGCGCTGATCTACCGGCACGCCGAAGAGGTGACCAGCCGCCGCCTGTTCACCGGCGACGTGCAGGACGGCGTCGCGCGCTGCTCGATGGTGAAGTACGTGGCCGCCAACAACGCCGTGCAGGTGATGCAGCGCCTGGTGGACGTGCTGGGCGGCATGTCCTACACCAAGGCGCTGCCGTTCGAGCGGATGTGGCGTGACGTGCAGGCGAGCACCTTCATGCCGATGGGCAACATGGCCACGCGCAAGCTGGTCGGCGCCAACGTGCTCGGCGTGCGGACACTGCCGGAGATCAGCCCGGACGAGACGGGCCACGACTCGCGGGCGAAAGCCTGAAGCCTCGTGAGTGTTCATGCCGGTTCTAACCCAATGCCACGTAGCTTGAGTTCGGTCAGGCTGTGTGGGTGAGTCGGCGTAGTCTGATCGTGGGTGGGCCGAGGTGGCGGGTGCTGGCGGGTTCGGTCCGGTTTTTCACTCGAT
>DASXYS010000101.1:0-12176 GCA_036502365.1 Amycolatopsis sp. | reverse complement strand
GCCCGCGAGGTAGCAGGTGTCAAGCAGCGTCAGGCGAATCCCGGCGTCACGCGCGGCCTCGCGCAGCGCCTCACCCATCGCATTCGGCGACGCGTACGGCTTCCCGCCCGGCGCGTGGTGCAGGTAGTGGAACTCGCCGACGCTCGTATAACCGGCCAGCACCATCTCCGCGTAAACGCCACGCGCGAGCTGGTAGCAGGAATCCGGATCGAGCCGCGCGGCAAGCGAGTACATCCGCTCCCGCCAGGTCCAGAACGTGCCGCGCTCGTGGTGCGTCCGACCCCGCAGTGCCCGGTGGAACGCGTGGGAGTGCCCGTTCGCGAACCCCGGCAGCGTCAGTCCATTGAGGATTGTTCCGACGCGCGGCGCGTCCGGCGTCACCGCGGTGATCCGGCCGTCCGCCACCTCGACCAGCACCCCGTCGGCGATCCCGCCGGGCAACCAGGCCCGCTCACACCAGAAGGCTTTCATGCCGCCAACCGCTCCAGCACCTCGGCCAGCGCCCGCGCGCCGGCCTCGACGTCGTCGGACTCGGCGAACTCCTCCGGTGAGTGGCTGATCCCGGTCGGGTTGCGCACATAGAGCATGCCGGCCGGCACGAACCCGGACAGGATGGCCGCGTCATGCCCCGCCCCGGTGGGCAGCTCCGGCGGGTCGCCGAGCCATTCGCCCAGGTCACGGCGCAGACCTGCGTCGAACACCACGTCGTCCGAATAGGACTCGCGCGTGACCGCCAGCCGGCAGCCCTCGGCCTCGGCGGCAGCCCCAGCCGCCAGCCTGATCTCCTCGACCAGCTCGGGTGTGCCGGTGCCGGGCACCCGCGCGTCCAGCCACAGGTCCACAGTGGACGCGATGACATTGGTGCCACCGGGCGTCGGAACCAGCCGGCCGACGGTGGCGCGCGCGTCGGCGTGTGTCCGCGCCAGCCGCCGGACGGCGACCACGGTCTCGGCCGCGGGCAGCATCGGGTCGGCGCGGTCGGCGATCAGCGTCGCCCCGGCGTGGTTTCCCTGGCCCTCGAACGAGAACCGCCACCGCCCGTGCGCGATCACGGTGCTGCCGACCGCGACGGGCCGGCCGAGGTCGACCAGCCCGCGCCCCTGCTCGACGTGCAGCTCCAGGAACCGCCCGACCAGTGCCAGCCGGTCCGGGTCGGCGCCCAGCCGATCGGCGTCGAGGCCGGACTTCACCGCCGCCTCCGCGAAAGTGACCCCGTTCTGGTCGCGCAGCGCGCGGGCCTTGTCCGCGTCGATCGTCCCGGTCAGCAGCCGCGAGCCGAGGCAGGGCACCCCGAACCGGCCGCCCTCCTCCTCCGCGAACACCACCACGGCGAACGGCTTGACCGGCAGGAACCCCTTGCGCTGCAACGACTCCACTGCCGCCAGCGCACTCGCCACCCCGAGCGGGCCGTCGAACGCGCCGCCGCCGGGCACCGAGTCGAGATGGCTGCCGGTGACCACCGCGTCCCGCCCCGGCGCGCCCCACCAGGCCCACAGGTTGCCGTTGCGGTCGGTCTCGACGTCCAACCCCAGCCGCTGCGCGCGCTCCACGAACCAGGTGCGCAGGTCGTGCTCCGGCGCGTCGAACGCGTGACGCGAATAGCCGCCGCGCCTGCCGTCACGGCCGACGTCGGCGATTTCCTCCAGCAGACCGGAGGCCGTCACTGCTCATCCCGCATCGGCACCCGGACGCCGCGCTCGTCGGCAACCTCGGCCGCGCGCTCGTACCCGGCGTCGACGTGCCGGATCACGCCCATGCCCGGGTCGTTCGTGAGCACCCGCTCCAGCTTCTGCGCGGCGAGTGGCGTGCCGTCGGCCACGCTCACCTGACCGGCGTGGATCGACCGGCCCATGCCGACGCCGCCGCCGTGGTGGATCGACACCCAGCTGGCGCCCGAGGACGTGTTGACCAGCGCGTTGAGCAGCGGCCAGTCGGCGATCGCGTCGGAGCCGTCGGCCATGCCCTCGGTTTCCCGGTACGGCGAGGCGACGCTGCCGGAGTCGAGGTGGTCACGGCCGATCACCACGGGGGCCTTCAGCTCGCCGCTGGCCACCATCTCGTTGAACCGCAGCCCGGCCAGGTGCCGCTCGCCGTAGCCGAGCCAGCAGATCCGCGCGGGCAGGCCCTGGAACGCCACGCGCTCGCCGGCCAACTTGATCCAGCGCGCGAGGGATTCGTTCTCCGGGAACAACTCCAGCATCGCGCGGTCGGTCGCCGCGATGTCCTCGGGGTCGCCCGAGAGCGCCGCCCAGCGGAACGGGCCGTTGCCCTCGCAGAACAACGGGCGGATGTAGGCGGGCACGAAGCCCGGGAAGTCGAACGCGCGCTCGCAGCCGCCCAGCTTCGCCTCGCCGCGCAGCGAGTTGCCGTAGTCGAAGACCTCGGCGCCGGCGTCGAGGAAGCCGAGCATCGCGTTCACGTGATCGGCCATCGACTCGCGCGCGCGGTCGGTGAACTCGTCGGGCTTCTTGGCGGCGTAGTCCGCCCAGTCGTCCACGGAAATGCCCTTGGGCAGGTACGACAACGGGTCGTGCGCCGAGGTCTGGTCGGTGACGATGTCGACCTCCACCCCGCGGCGCAGCAGCTCCGGCAGCACCTCGGCGGCGTTGCCGACGACGGCGACCGACAGCGCCCGTCGCTCCTTCTTCGCGGCGGTGACCCGGCGGATCGCGTCGTCGAGGTTGTCGGCCACCTCGTCGAGATAACGGGTCTCGACACGGCGGTGTGCGCGCTGCGGGTCGCACTCGATCACCAGCGCCACGCCGTCGTTCATCGTGACGGCGAGCGGCTGCGCGCCACCCATCCCGCCGAGCCCGGCAGTGACGGTGAGCGTGCCTCGGAGCGTCCCCCCGAAGCGCTTTTTGGCGACAGCGGCGAACGTCTCGTAGGTGCCCTGCAGGATGCCCTGTGTGCCGATGTAGATCCACGAGCCGGCCGTCATCTGGCCGTACATCGTGAGGCCCTGCTGTTCCAGGCGCCGGAACTCCGGCCAGGTCGCCCAGTCGCCCACCAGGTTCGAGTTCGCGATCAGCACCCGCGGCGCCCACTCGTGCGTGCGGAACACGCCCACCGGCTTGCCGGACTGGACGAGCAGCGTCTCGTCGACCTCCAGCGCAGTCAGCTCGCGGGTGATCGCGTCGAAGCTCGCCCAGTTGCGGGCCGCCTTGCCGGTGCCGCCGTAGACAACCAGGTCGTCCGGCCGCTCGGCGACGTCGGGGTCGAGGTTGTTGTGGAACATGCGCAACGCGGCCTCGGTCTGCCAGCTCTTCGCGGTGAGCGTGGTGCCGCGGGCGGCGCGGACGGTGCGGGCGGTGCTCATCGGACCTCCAGTTCGGCGGCGGCCAGGACGGCGCCCGACCGCACGAGTTCTTCGGCGGCCGCGATCTCGGGCGCCAGATGACGGTCGGGGCCGGGGCCGTCGACCTTGGTGCGGAGCAGGTCGCGGACCCGGCCGGTGACCGGCGAGGGCTCCAGCGGCGCCCGGAAGTCCAGCGCTCGGGCGGCCGTGAGCAGCTCGATCGCCAGCACGGTGGTGAGCCCGTCGACGGCCTTGCGCAGCTTGCGCGCCGCCGACCAGCCCATGGACACGTGGTCCTCCTGCATGGCGCTGCTCGGAATCGAGTCGACCGACGCCGGCACCGCGAGCCGCTTGAGCTCGCTGACCACGGCGGCCTGCGTGTACTGGGCGATCATGTGGCCGGAGTCGACGCCGGGGTCGTTCGCGAGGAACGGCGGCAGGCCCTGCGAACGGGCCTTGTCCAGCATTCGGTCGGTGCGGCGCTCGGCGATGCTGGCGACGTCGGCGACCGGGATGGCCAGGAAGTCCAGCACGTACCCCACGGGCGCGCCGTGGAAGTTGCCGTTGGACTCGACCCGGCCGTCGGCCAGCACGACCGGATTGTCCACAGCGGACCGCAGCTCGCGGTCCGCGACGAGTTCCGCGTGCGTGAGCGTGTCCCTTGCGGCGCCGTGGACCTGCGGTGCGCACCGCAGCGAGTAGGCGTCCTGGACACGGTTGCAGTCCGGCCCGCGGTGGCTTTCGACGATCTTCGAGCCCTGCAGCGCCGCGAACATGCGCGCGGCGGACGTCGCCTGGCCGGGGTGCGGGCGCAGGGCTTGCAGGTCGGCGGCGAAGGCGCGGTCGGTGCCGAGCAGCGCCTCCACGCTCATCGCCGCGGTGAGGTCCGCGACGTCCAGCAGCCGGCGCAGGTCGGCGGCGGCAAGCAGCAGCATGCCGAGCATGCCGTCGGTGCCGTTGGTGAGCGCAAGGCCCTCCTTTTCGGCGAGGACCACGGGCTCGATGCCGGCTTGTGCCAGGGCCTCGGCGGCCGGTTTCGTCCGGCCCTCGTGGACGACCTCGCCCTCGCCCATCAACGCGAGCGCGACGGCCGCGAGCGGCGCGAGGTCGCCCGAGCAGCCGAGCGAGCCGTACTCGTGGACGAGCGGGGTGATGTCGGCGTTGAGCAGGGCCGCAAGCGTTTGCGCGGTCTCCGGGCGGACGCCGGTGTACCCGCTGGCGAGGGTGCGCAGGCGCAGCAGCATGAGCGCGCGGACGACCTCGGGCTCCACCGCCGGCCCGGCGCCCGCGGCGTGCGAGCGGATCAGGCTGCGTTGCAGCGCCGTGCGGCTCTCGAGCGGGATGTGCCGCGTCGCGAGCGCGCCGAAGCCCGTCGAGACGCCGTACGTGGGTGTCGTGGCGTGCGCGAGATTCTCGATGTGCTGGCGGGTGGCGGCGAGGTTCTTCCCGGCCGCGTCGGTCAGCCCGACGGTCGCGTGGCCACGGACGACGTCGACGACGTCCGCCGCGGTCATCGGCTGCGGGCCCAGGAGTACTTGTTCCGGCATGGGGCCATTGGACAACGATCGGCGGCGGGGCGGGAGTCGCGGTCGAGTGGTTGTGTCTGGTATTCAAGACAGTGCGTGGCCGGGGTCTCGGTGCGTGGTGCGAGTGTCCCTCTCGTGCGCGTCGATGGGCTCCGTTCGCGCCGATGCTGAGGAGGCCCCCGTTGAGCAGTTCGGACGTCCCCGCGCTCCGCAGCGGCCTGGCCGTGCTGCGGCTGCTCGCGGGCCACGCGGGCCCGGTCTCGGCCGCCGCCATCGCACGCGACCTGCACTTGCCCCGTTCGACCACGTACCACCTGCTCAACGAGCTGACCGCGGCCGGTTTCGTCGCCCACCTCCCCGCGGAACGCCGTTACGGCCTGGGCATCGCCGCCTTCGAACTGGGCTCGGCCTACCTGCGCCACGACCCGCTGGAGCGCCTGGCCGGGCCGTTGCTGCGCAAGCTCGTGGACCGCGTCGGGCACACCGCCCACCTGGGCGTGCTGCACGGCAACGAATCCCTGTACCTGATCAAGGAACGTCCGGCCCGCCCGGAAACCCTGGTCACCGACGTCGGCGTGCGGCTGCCCGCGCACCTGACGGCGTCGGGCCGCGCGATGCTGCGTCACCTGCCCGCCGCGCACGTCCGCGCCCTGTTCCCGTCCTCGGCGTCGTTCGTCCGCCGCACCACTCGCGGCCCGGACTCGCTGGCCGCCCTGCGCCGCACCCTCGCCGCCGAACGCCGCCTCGGCTGGTCCGTCGAAGACGGCCACGTCACGGCAGGCTTCGCCTCCGTCGCAGCCCCCGTCTTCGACCACGGCGCCCGCCCCATGGCGGCGATCAGTGTGACGCTGCGCCACCACTGCCCGGAGGACCACCCCTGCCGGGAAACGTTCCCCACCTTGGCCACCGAGGTCGCCACCACCGCCGCCGACCTGACGACCCGCATCGGCGGCACCCCAGCCTGACTGTCCCAGCTGTCCGAACGCCCCTCACCGCACCCACCCAACCGGCACCACCCACCCAACGTCACCACCACGATGGGGGTCCGGGGCGAAGCCCTCCACCCAACGCAACCACGGGCTGGGGGTCCGGGGGCGAAGCCCTCCGGGCGGGGTCTGGGGGTTGCACCCCCAGAAACCACGACGGGGCGAGCCAGTTCGCGCATTCCGCGAACACAACTCGCCCCGAGAACCGTGGAGGTGCCGGGAATTGAACCCGGGTCCTCTAGCGTCTTGCCAGGGCTTCTCCGTGCGCAGTCCGCTATGTCTCTACTCGGCCCCTTCAGTCACGCGAACAAGCTGAAGTGACGGGCCCAGCCACTGTTTGCTTCCCAACCAGAACCCGTGGCCGGGACTGGCGGTAAGCCTCCTAGCTGATGCCGGCTACCGGGTCGGAGGCGATCCCGGGCCGACAGACTCACTCTGCTACTTAGGCAGCAAGAGCGAAGTCGCGCTGGCTATTGGCCTTGGCGCTTATTGGTTTGCGATGACGCTTGCGGTGGTCTCTCGCCTGCACCGGCACGCTTCCCCTGACTCAACGTCCAGAGTCGAAACCGTTCACCCCCCTGTCGGTGTTACATAACCTCTCCATCATAACGCCATCGGCAAGCCGATTGATCCCGGCCGGGGTGGGGCTGGCCCTACCCGCAACATGCCCGCTCGCCCCCTGTCCGCTCGATGGCTCCCGGAGCGATGCTGTGCAGGTCAGCCGCACAGATGAGGAGCCCCGCCATGGTCACCGCTTCAACCGGGAGGCACCGGAACCCGCCGTTGGGCGGGGGCCTGGCGTTCCTGCTCCTCAACCTGCCGCTCGGGATCCTGTCGTTCGTGCTGGTCGTCACGCTGTTCTCGGTGGGGGTCGGGACGGCCGTGGTCTGGGTGGGCGTCCCGTTGCTCGCCTTGCTCGTGTTGCTGGCGCGCGGCGCGGCCCGGATGGAGCGGGCCCGCGTGTTCGCCATGCTCGACACCTATGTCGACGCGCCGTACCTGCCGCTGCCCGACGGCGGGCGCGCTCGCTGGGCGACCCGGGTGAAGGACCGCGCCACCTGGCGCGACCTCGCGTACCTCTTCCTGCTGTTCCCGGTCGGCCTGATCGAGTTCGTGCTGGTCGTGACGTTCTGGGCGACGAGCCTCGGCCTGATCGCGCTGCCGGTGTACTACCGCTTCCTTCCCGACGGCGCCTACTTCTTCCCGGGCTACGATGTGCGCTGGTTCATCGTCGACTCGACGGTGTCCGCGCTGCCGTGGGCGGCGCTGGGGGTGCTGTTCGCCGCGTTGTCCGTGGCGCTGACCAGGGGGCTGGCCAGGCTGCACGCCGGCTTCGCCGTGGCCATGCTGCGGCCGACGGTCGCCCAGCGGCACCGCATGGAGCGCTCCTGGAACGAGATCGACGGAATGAGCACGGTGACCGGATGACCACGGAGCAGCAGCTGCGGCCGGAGCATCCGCGGCCCAATCCGGCCCGCACCATCGTCTACATGATCGTCAGCTTCGTGTTCCGGCTGGTGCAGTTCATCCTCATCGTCGTGGGCGCGGTGGTCGGCGTCGCCACCGTCGTGGTCTGGGTCGGCTTCCCGATCCTGCTCGCCACCACCGCGTTCGTCCGCTGGTCGGGCGACATGGAGCGGCGCTGGGCGCGCAAGATGCTGCGCACACCGCTGACGTCGGTGGAGCGCCTGCCGCTCGAGGGCCAGTCCCTCACCCGCCGCTGGCTCACCCGGCTCACGGACCCGACGACCTGGCGCGACCTGTCGTACCTGATGATCGCGTTCCCGCTGGCGGTCGCGGAGCTGCCGGTGGCCATCGCGTCCATCGTGCTGCTGCCGATGGCGATCTGGGTGACGCCGTGGCTCGGCTGGCTGCACGGCAACCTCGCGATGTCCCTGCTGGGCCCGAACCGCACGAAGAAGCTGGAAGAGAAGGCCGAACACCTGCAGGCGTCGCGGGCCCGTGGCGTGGACGCCGCCGAGGCCGAGCGCCGGCGGATCGAGCGTGACCTGCACGACGGCGCGCAGCAGCGGCTGGTGGCCGTCGCGATGAGCCTCGGCCGCGCGAAGTCGAAGTTCGACAACGACCCGGACGCCGTGCGTGACCTGATCGACGAGGCGCACGCGGACGCCAAGCTCGCCGTCTCGGAGCTGCGCGACCTGGCCCGCGGCATCTTCCCCGCCGTGCTGGGCGACCGCGGCCTCGACGCGGCGCTTTCGGCGCAGGCGGCGAAGTCCCCGATCCCGGTGGACGTGCACGTGGACGTGGAGCCGCGCCCGCCGGCCGCGGTCGAGACCACGGCGTACTTCATCGTCGGCGAGACACTCACCAATATCGCCAAGCACTCCGGCGCCACCGAGGCGATCGTGAAGGTCTGGCGCAGCGACACGCACGTCATCGTCGAGATCACCGACAACGGCCACGGCGGCGCGGAGGTGCGCCCCGGCGGCGGCCTGGCCGGGCTGGCCGACCGCGCGGCCACCATCGACGGCGTCATCACGGTGGTGAGTCCGGTCGGCGGTCCGACCGTGATCCGCGCCGACCTGCCGTGCCAGTGGTAACCGGTTCGTGAGTGAATAGCCCCGGAGCTTTTCACTCACGAGCCTGGGGGCCTGATGCGGGTAGTGATCGCCGAAGACGCGGTGCTGTTGCGAGCCGGGGTCACACGCCTGCTCGCGGACGAGGGCATCGAGACGGTCGCCGCCGTCGACAACGGTGACGACCTGCTCGGCGCGATCACCGAGCACCACCCCGACCTGGCGATCGTCGACGTGCGGATGCCACCGACGTTCACCGACGAGGGCCTGCGCGCCGCGTTGTCCGCCCGGAAAGCCGTGCCGGGTCTGCCCGTGCTGGTGCTCTCGCAGTACGTCGAGGAGAGCTATGCGGTGGAGTTGCTTTCCGGCGGTGCGGGCGGGGTCGGCTACCTGCTGAAGGAACGCGTCGCCGACGTCGCGGAGTTCCTCGACGCGGTGCGCCGCGTCGCCGGCGGCGGTACGGCGATCGACCCCGACGTGATCGCCCAGCTGATGGCCCGCGGCCGCCGGAATCCGCTCGACGCGCTCACCGCGCGTGAGTCCGAGGTGCTCGGCCTGATGGCCCAGGGCCTGTCCAACACGGCCATCGCGAACTCCCTCGTGGTGTCGCACGGCGCCGTGGAAAAGCACATCGGCAACATCTTCGCCAAGCTCGGCCTGGAAGCCAGCTCGGAGGAGCACCGGCGCGTCCGGGCCGTGCTCACCTATCTCGGCCGCTGACCCTTCGTCGCTCAGCGTGAGAATTCCTCACCCGTTTCCAGGGCAGCATCAGGCCGCCGGCCTCGCCTACCATGGACCGATGCCGAGTGAGGAGCGCCCGATGACCGACCGCAGCGTCCGCTTCTTCGGCGGCCCGCTCGACGGCCGCGTCCAGGAGCTCGTCGACGCCGAGCCCGCGCCCGGCACCGTCGTCCGGCACATCCACCTCCACGGCGGCCCGAAGATCGAGACGCTGTACGAGCTCGGCATGACCGAAAACGGCTGGGAGTACCGCGTGCGCTCGGCTTCGCACAGCGAGGCCGAGCCGGAGCCGGACGGGCTGAGGTAGGGCCAGCCCCCGTATCGACCCCCGGCTGACCCGAGCCCGGAAACGGCGGTCAGCACCGCTGTTCCAGAAGTCCTTTCCCGCCAGGCTTTACGCATGACGACGAGCCAGCTGCGGGTCAGCACCCCACCAGTCGCGAAAGGCGGCCGGGACAAGTTCCTCGACGTGGTCCGGGCGGGCGCGATCCTGGCCGTGATCACCCAGCACTGGGTCATGCCGGTGCTCTCCTACTCCGACGGCCGGCTCGCGACCGGGAACGCGCTCGCGACGCCCGGCTGGTGGGCCGTCACCTGGCTTTCGCAGGTGATGCCGCTGGTCTTCTTCGCCGGTGGCGCCGCGAACCTGATCTCGCTGCGCCGCGCCCGGTCCTCACGCGCCTGGCTGGCCGGGCGCGTCCGGCGGCTGCTCGTGCCGGTGCTGCCGCTGGTCGCCGTGTGGCTGGTGGTGCCGGATCTCTTGCAGGGCATGGGAATTCCCCCGCAGCCCCTGCAGATCGCCGGCTCGATCGCCGCACAGCTGCTGTGGTTCCTGTCGGTTTACCTGCTCACCGTGCTGGTGACGCCGTTGATGGTCGCCGCGCACCGGCGCTGGGGCCTGAAGGTGCCGTTCGTGATGGCCGCCGCCGGGGTGCTCGTCGACGTCGCCCGCTTCAACGACCTGGGGATGATCGGCTACGTCAACGCCGTGTTCGTCTGGGTCGCCGTGCACCAGCTGGGCTTCCACTACGTCGAGGGCAAGCTGGGCGAGCTGGGCCGGCGCGCCGCGCTGGGCCTGTCCGCCGCCGGCTTCGGCGTCACCGCGCTGATGGTCGCCTTCGGCCCGTACCCGGCCAGCATGATCGGCATGCCGGGCGCGCCGGTGTCCAACATGAGCCCGCCGACCGTGCTGCTCGCGTTCCTCGCCGTCGGCCAGATCGGCCTGCTGCTGGCGTTCCGGCCGCAGCTCAACGCGCTGGCCGCGAAGCCGGGCTTCGGCGCCGCGCTGAGCTGGATCGGGGCGCGGTTCATGAGCGTGTACCTGTGGCACATGCCGGCCCTGATCGTGGTCTCCGGCATCACCGTCTACGGCCTGCGTTACGCGACACCGGCACCGGGCACGCTGCTGTGGCTCGTGATGGTGCCGATGTGGTTCGGTTCCTGCGCCGCGGTGCTGGTGGGCCTGCTGCGCCTGTTCGCCCGCTTCGAGATGCAGCGGGACAGCGTGGCCGTCACCGCCCGCACCCCGCAGCTGGTGCTGGCCGGGCTGCTCGCCTCGGGCGGGCTGCTGGGGCTGGCGGCGCACGGCTTCCAGCCGCTGAGCGCGGGCCTGGTCCACGGCCCGGTGCCGTGGGTCGTGCTCACCGCCGCCGGGTTCGTGCTGGCCGGCCGTCAGGTGCCGGTGACGCGGTTCCTCGGCCGGGCCGTCGCCGTCGTGGAGACCGCGCAGCTCAAGAAGGTCTAGGGGGAGCTGGGGGTGCGCCCCCGGTCAGGGTTGCTGCCCTGGCCGGGGGTCCTCTGGCAGTTGAAGCAGCCGGGCGGGCGTGTCGTGCAGCACCGCCCGCAGGAACGGCTCGCCGAGGCGATCGTCGGCCGCCCAGCCGGCGATCGCCTGCAGCTGGGTGGCGTAGGAGTACGGGATGTTCGGGAAGTCCGTGCCGAGCACCACCCGGTCGGCGACGCCCGCCAGCCGCGCCGTCCAGTCCGGCGGCAGCGGCGACATCTTCTCCACGAACGGCACCCCGACCATCGTGGTGTCGATGTGCACCCGCGGGTAACGCTCCATCAGCTCGAACGCGGTGGTGAACTCGGGCATCGCAGCGTGTGCGAGCACGGCCGTCAGATCCGGGTGCTTCGCCAGCACCTCGCCGAACACCCGCAGCCCGGTGAAGTTCCCGCGCAGCGGTCCGTGTCCACAGTGGACAACCACCGGCACGCCCGCTTCGGCCAGCGCGCCCCAGACCGGCGTCAGCTGCTCGTCACGCGGGTCGTACGCGCCGACCTGCACGTGGGCCTTGAAGCAGCGCGCGCCCGCCCGCAGCGCCGCGTCCACAGAGGACGCGGCCGACGGCTCGGGGAAAAACGTGCCGGTGCGCACGGCGTCGGGCACCTGGTCCGCGAACTCGCCGGCCCACGAGTTCAGCCACTCGGCCATGCCCGGCTTGTGCGGGTACACCAGCGGCGCGAACTGCTTGACGCCCAGCGACCGCAGCGTCTCCAGCCGCTCCTTCTCCTCGGTGCGGTAGAACACCGGCCACTCGGTGCCGTAGTGCTCCCTCGCGCGGTCGAAGTACGCCCACACCTTGTCCATCACGGACTTCGGCAGGAAGTGCACGTGCAGGTCGACGAGCCCGTCGAGGCCGAGGGACGCCGTCCATCGCCTGACGTCGTCGTCCGACGCGGGACCCGCCGTCACTCCGTGAACCGGCCCTTCAGCGCCCGGCCCATGGCCTTGCTGATGTCGCGCTCGGCGTCGCGCTTGGCCAGTGTCTGCCGCTTGTCGTAGGCCTTCTTGCCCTTGGCCAGCGCGATCTCGACCTTGACCTTGCCGTCCTTGAAGTAGAGGCGCGTCGGCACGAGCGTCAGCCCGCGCTCACGCACCTTGCCGTAGAGCGACGCGATCTCCTTGCGGTGCAGCAGCAGCTTGCGGTCGCGGTCGGTGTCGTGGTTGTTGACGTTGCCCTGGCCGTACTCGGCGATGTGCGCGCCGATCAGCCAGACCTCGCCGTTCCGCACGTCCGCATATGCCTGCTGCAGCGACGCGCCGCCGTCGCGCAGCGACTTGACCTCGGTGCCCGTGAGCACGACG
>DASXYS010000100.1:0-24073 GCA_036502365.1 Amycolatopsis sp. | reverse complement strand
GCCCACCTGCTCGTTCACGTACTGCGGTTCCCAGTGCAGGCAGCCCATGCTGCGTGCCTTCTCGGCGTAGTCGTCGACGTCGCTGCGATTGGGGACCTCGATACCGAGGTGTGCGAATGGAGTCAGCAGGCCGTGCTGGCCGCCCTTGTCCTTGTTGAACCCCACGAGGACGAGGACGAACGGCGTCTCGACCTGCTTGTCGTTGGACAGCCATGCGCTCACGCCGGCCTCGTCCTCGAAGCGCTCGACCACGACCAGTGGCGTCAGCGTCGTGTAGAACTCGATCGCCCGTTCCAGATCGCCGGTGGGCAGCGCGACATGCGTCCAGCGGGGCGATGTCAGTTGGGTTGACACGGAACTCCCTCAATGTTGATTTGCCCGGTACCCGAGCCTATTGAAATCCCCTCGCGTGCGTCCATGTGCTCGCAACACAAACGCGCTGATCCACCGGGACATCGGCACAGCGACCGCGTTCATGGAAGGCTCGAGGGCGACGAGGAGGAACTTTGCAATATCGCACATTGGGCAGGACGGGCATCGAGGTAAGCACCTTGTGTCTGGGCACGATGATGTTCGGCGCTTGGGGCAACACGGACGAGGCGGAATGTCGGCGCATCGTCGACACCGCGCTGGATTCGGGCGTGAACTTCGTCGACACCGCGGACGTCTACGCGTTCGGCGAGTCGGAGGAGATTCTCGGCCGGGCGCTGAAGGGACGCCGCGACCAGGTCATCGTCGCGACGAAGGCGCACAACGCGATGCCGGGCGAGCCGGGCGATCGCAACCGCCGCGGCAACTCGCGGGTGTGGATCACTCGGGCCGTCGAGGAGTCCTTGACCCGGCTGGGCACCGACTACATCGACCTCTACCAGATGCACCGCCCGGACCACGACACCCCGATCGACGAGACCCTCGGCGCGCTGTCGGACCTCGTGCGCGAGGGCAAGGTGCGCGCGATCGGCAGCTCGTTCTTCTCGCCGGAGGAAACCGTCGAGGCACAGTGGACGGCCGAGCGCCGCGGCCACCACCGCTTCCGCACCGAGCAGCCGCCGTACTCGATCCTGACCCGCGGCATCGAGAACCGCGTGCTGCCGACGGCCCAGCGCTACGGCCTGGGCGTGCTGACGTTCGGCCCGCTCAACTCCGGCTGGCTCTCCGGCCGCGCCGACCCGACCGCCGGGCACCGCAACGCGGGTATCGGCGCGCAGATGTTCGACCTCTCACAGCCGGGTGTCCAGGCGAAGGCCGAAGCCGTCGAGAAGCTGACCAAGGTGGCCGCCGACGCGGGTCTGCCGCTTTCGCGCCTGGCCATCGCGTTCGTACGCGCGCACCCGGCGGTGACGTCGGTGCTGATCGGCCCGCGCCGTCCCGAGCACCTCGCCGACCTGCTGGCCGGCGCCGACGTCGAGCTGGACGACGACGTGCTGGACCGGATCGACGAGATCGTCCCGCCGGGCGTCGACGTCCACTCGGGTGACTTCTACATCAGCCCCACCCCGGCGATCCTGGACAAGCGCCTGCGCCGGCGGTAGCGGCGGCCCCGCTTGCCAAAGCGCGAGCCTCATGAGAGAAGGTTTCGTACCTGTCTCAACACGGAGGTATCGATGGCAACGGTGACCGTGAACGGTGGACAGCAGGTCCACTTCGTCGACTACGGCGGTGACGGGCCGGCGGTCGTGCTGCTGCACAGCTTCCTGATGGACATCGACATGTGGGAGCCGCAGGTCGAGGCGTTCGGCGCGGAGTACCGGCTGATCGCGATCGACGAGCGGGGCCAGGGCGGCACGCCCGCCGACGCGGACTTCGACTACTGGGACGTCGCCCGCGATGCCCTCGGCGTGATGGATCACCTCGGCCTCGCGCAGGCAGCCGTCGTCGGCACCAGCCAGGGCGGGTTCATCGGCCTGCGGATGGCGCTGCTCGCGCCGGAGCGGGTCACCTCGCTCGCCGTGCTGGGCACCTCCGCCGAGCCGGAGGCCGAAGGGACCGCCGCGGTCTACCGGCAGCTCATCGGGGCCTGGCTGCAGACCGGGCCGGAGCCGCTGCTCGACGGCGTGGCCACGTTCTGCCTCGGCGACTACGAAGCGTCTTCGTGGAAGGCGAAGTGGCGTGGGGTGACGGGCGAGCAGTTCCAGCGGATCATGACCACGCTGATCAGCCGGGAGAGCGTGCTCGAGCGCGCCGGTGAGATCGAGGCGCCCGTGCTCGTGCTGCACGGCACTGCCGACAGCGAGTACCCGATCGCACGGGCCGAGTCGCTCGTGGCCGCGCTGCCGAACGCCGAACCGCTGGTCACGGTCGTGAACGGCGCGCACTTCCTCAGCCTCTCGCACGCCGACGAGGTCAACCCGCACCTGAAGGCGTTCCTCGCGGAGCACGCGGCCGGAAAGTAACCCACGCCGAAGCGTTTCCCTTCACCTACTTGCGCGTTAAGTGATCGGGTGACACTGGTCACCATCGGCTCACAGAGAGGTGAAGCGGATGGGCGTGCGCGCGTTCGGGCGTCGAGTGGTGGTTCTGCTGGCCGTGGCCGGGGCATTCGCCCTGAGCACCGGCACCGCGGACGCGGCGGTGAAGGAGCCGACCGGGCCGGTGCAGCCGAACATCATCTCGGCGGCGGTGTACTCGCTGCTGCAGCCGACGATCGCGCCGCCGGGCGCGAACGACTGGAACTGCAAGCCCGGCGCCGAGCACCCGGACCCGGTCCTGCTGTCCAACGGCACCACGGCGAACGCCTACGAGAACTGGGCGAACCTCTCCCAGGTGCTCGCCGACGCCGGCTACTGCGTGTTCGCCGGCAACTTCGGCGGCGCGCCGGGCAGCTTCCTGCAGACCGTCGGCCCGGTCGCGGACACCACGGCGCAGCTCGCGGCCTTCGGGGACAAGGTGCTGGCGGCCACGGGCGCGGCGAAGCTGGACGTCGTGGGCCACTCGCAGGGCGGCATGAACCCGCGCTACTGGATCAAGTACCTTGGCGGCGCCTCGAAGATCGGCAAGCTGATCGGCCTCTCGCCGTCGAACTACGGCACCAGCCTGTTCGGCCTGCTCTCGGCGGTGCAGGCGATCCCGCCGGTGCGCGACCTGGTCGGCTTCGCCTGCGCCTCGTGCAACGAGCAGTCCACCGGCTCCGCGTTCCTGACCGACCTGAACGCCGGCGGCGACACCGTGGCGGGCATCGACTACACCGTGATCCAGACGAAGTACGACGACGTGGTCACGCCTTACACCAACGCGTTCCTGAAGCCCGCCCCGAACGTCAAGAACATCGTGCTGCAGGACGTCTGCGCCCAGGACTTCACCGATCACCTCGGCATCCCCTACGACCCGATCGCGGAGCGCGAGGTGCTCAACGCGCTGGACCCGGCGCAGGCCAAGGCCCCGCGGTGCGTTTTCGTGCCCCCGGTGATCAGCTGAGGAACTGGTGCATCACGTGCAGTCCCACATAACCGTGCGCCGGGTGGTGGAACGCCTCGGGCACCGTGCCGATCACGGTGAACCCCAGTGACTTCCACAGGGCCACCGCGCGGGTGTTGGTCTCGACGACAGCGTTGAACTGCATGGCGCGGTAGCCCTCGGCGCGGGCCTGCTCCAGCACGTGCTCGCCGAGGGCCCGGCCGACGCCCTGACCGGCCTGACCCGGGTCGACCATGAAGCTCGCGCTCGCGACGTGTGCCCCGGGGCCTTCGCGGTTGGGGTTCATCTTCGCCGAGCCGAGCACGGTCCCGGAATCGTCGACGGCGACCACCGTGCGACCCGGCGGGGCGAGCAGCCACATCTCCTTCGCGGCCGGTTCGCCCAGGTCGAGGGGCAGCGCGTAGGTCTCGCCCGCGGCGACGATGTCGTGCAGGAACGGCCAGATGGCGGGCCAGTCGGCCGCGTTCGCGTCACGGATGATCACGTCGTGAGTATCGCCGAGACCGGTGCTCGGCTGCCAGGGCAAGCGAACAGGGAAGCCGGGGTAAAAACGCGAACATTTTCGGGTCGGGCGGGTGGTTCTGGTTGTGCTTTCCGAACCCCGGATGTCACAGTCGACCCCATGTTATGGCCGGTCCCGGACACCTGGAAGCCGAGTGACGACGCCGAGCTGGTCGCCGGCTGGCGGCTGTGGCTCGAGCTGAGCGACCGCGCATGGCCGAGCGCGGCCTGGGACGGCACTCCCGCGCACGCCGTCAACCAGCTGCGTGAGCTGCTCGACGCGTGTGACGACATCGAGACCGGCTACCGCGCCGCGACCACCGAGCCGTCGGAGGAGTTCGTCCGGCTGCTCCAGGCCCTCGTGCTGTGCGCGAGCGCCGTGATCGGCTTGTGGTGGGACGACCACGCGCCGCTGGACTTCGAGCGGGCCCGCACTCTGCACGACGACCTGCGGCGGTTCGCGAACCACGCCGAGCAGGTCCTGACGCTGCTGGCCCGGCACGGCGGCTGGGCCGAACTCGACTCGGCCCGCCGCCGCCCGGTCTGAGGCCGGCTCAGCGAGGCCGGTACTCGCCGAACTCGCTGAAGAACACCCCCTCGCCCTGCGTCAGCGCGGGCAGCGCCTGCTCCAGCTCGTGCACCGAGGCGGCCGGGATCGTTCCGTCCACAGTGCACACCGCGCCGCGGACGGCCGGCTCACCCGGCACCGCGCGCAGCTCGATGAGCTTGCGCAGCACCGCGCTCACCGCGGCCGTGGGGACCTCGGCCTCGAAGGTGTTCACGGGTTCGTGGACTCGGGTCCCGGCCCGGCGCACCGCCTCCCGCAGCACGAGCTGCGTCATCCCGCGGAAGTCGCCCGCGGTGCTGAGCGGCGGGTAGAACCTCGTGTGCGTGAGTATGACGAGGCAGTCGATCACGCCCCGGCCGTGCAGCGTCTCGCGCACGGTCTCCTCGATCGCCCGGTGGAAGGCCAGCGGCAGCGAACCCAGCTCCACGGCCAGCGCGTAGCCGACGCCGGAGCCGGGCGCCGCGGGCTCCACGCGCAGGCCGACCGTCGCCCAGAAGTAGACCCGTTCGTCCGGCTCCGGCCGTTGCACAAAAGCGCCGGTTCCGGAAAGCCGCTCGACGTACAGCGTCCGTGATTCTGCGAACCGGACGTCCACCCCGAACTCCTCCGCCAGCGTCGAGCGGACGACCTCCTTCTGCACCTCGCCGTAGAGCCGCACGGAAACCTCGTGCCCGCGCCGCCGGATGGTGATGAACGGGTCCTGTTCGGACAGTCGTTCCAGCGCCGTATACAGCACCACGCCCTGGTCCGGGTCCACCGGGTGGACCACCGTCTCCAGGCTTGGCGGCGCGAAGAACCCGCGAGCGGGCAGGTGCCCGGGTGAGCCGAGCCGGTCGCCGATGCGGACGTCCTTCAGGCCCCAGACCCGCGCGACGTCACCGGCCAGCGCCGTGCCTTCGACCGGGGTCGCGCCGTGCTCGTAAACGCGCACGGCCGACGCACGGCCGGTCAGCTCGACCACGGTGCCGTCGTTTTCCCGGCGGTAGAAGGGAAACGGCCGCCTCGGCCCCAGCGTGCCCGAGTGCACCCGGGTGTACGCGATCTTCTCGCCGGCGCGGCCGCGTTCGATCTTGAACACCGTGGCGTCCAACGGCCCGGCGCCGTCGCGGGTGCGGGCCGGGAACAGCTCACGCACGGCCGTGACGAGTTCGCCGATTCCGGCGCCGGTGATCGCCGAGCCGAACAGCACCGGGTGCACTGCGCCGAGGCCGACCCGCCGGACGAGTGCGCCACGATAGTCCTCTTCGGACACTTCGCCGGCCACGTAGGCGGCGAGGAAGCGGTCGTCGTCCGCCAGCGCTTCGGCCAGCTCCTCGCCGAACGGCAGCGGTGACGGCTTCGCCTGCGCGGTGCCCAGTCCGGTCACGGTGCTGAGCGCGACGCAACGCGGCGAGAGTTTCGCGCGCAGGGCGTCGAGCAGCGGGCCCTCCTGCGCGCCCATCCGGTCGATCTTGTTCACGAAGACCAGCACGGGCAGGCCGAGCCGGGTCAGCGTGCGCATCAGGACGCGGGTCTGCGCCTGGATTCCTTCGACGGCCGAGACGACGAGGACGGCTCCGTCGAGCACTCGCAGCGAGCGCTCGACCTCCGCGATGAAGTCCGAGTGACCGGGGGTGTCGACGAGCGTGACGCGCCGCCCGCCCGTGGTGAACGCCACGACGGCGGATTTGATGGTGATGCCGCGACGGCGTTCCAGCTCCAGCGAATCGGTCTGGGTGTCGCCGCCGTCGACGCTGCCGAGGTGGCCGATCACGCCCGCTTCGAAGAGCAGGCGCTCGGTCAGGCTGGTTTTACCGGCGTCGACATGGGCGAGAATTCCGATGGTCAGGGTCTGCATGGGTGACGCGGTCCTCGAGGGATGCGGTGGACAGGCCGGACTGGGATCGGTCGGACTGTCGGCGCATCTGAGGCTCCTCGTTTTCGCTGGCACTGCTGGCTTTGACCAGGGCGTCGGCACAGTACTGCCCGACGCCTGGGCGAGTACAGCGAGTTAATCGCTGGGGCCTGTCGGTTTCCTGTCGATCACTCGCCGAATCCTGGTGATCGCCGACAGGTGCCCTACCGTGGATTCAGTACGTTGAACATTCACCCATCGGGGAGCTGGAGAATTTATGTTCGCTCGAGTCAAGGACGTCGCGCTGCTGCTCGGCCGGATCGGCGTCGCCGTGGTGTTCTTCGCCCATGGCTTGCAGAAGTGGGACAGCGGGGTGAGCGCCACCGCGACCATGTTCGACCACATGGGCATCCCGCTGCCGACGGTCGCCGCGGTCTTCGTGATCGTGCTGGAGGTGCTCGGATCCGTCGCGTTCGTCGCGGGCTTCCTGCTGCCGCTGATCGCGATCGGCTACGCGGTGGACATGGCCGGCGCGTTGATCTCCGTGCACGCGCAGAACGGCCTGACCGGTAACGGCGGTTACGAGCTGGTGCTGGTGCTCGGCCTGGCCGCACTCGCGCTGGGCTTCAACGGCGGGCGGCTTTCGCTGGACCACGTGCTGTTCTGGCGCAAGCGTGAGGCGCGGATCCCGACGGGCGAACTCGAGACCGTTTGACGCACGGCGCGCAATGGCCCCCTCCTGCCGGGATTTCCCTTGGGAGGGGGCCATTGCCAGGTTCAGGAGAGGTCGGCCGTGGTGCGCTCGGCCTCGCGGCGGGCACCGAGCTTCGCCGGGTCCGCGTTGGTCACCTGGACCAGGTGGGCACTCGCGGCCAGCGGCACGAGCAGCCCGTCGAGCACCCCCCCGGGCACCGTCCAGTCCAGTGTGGACAGGACCCGGTCGGCGGCGGTGAGCCCGAGCTTCCCGGCCCGGGCGCGGGCTTCGGTCAGCACCTCGTCCACTGTGGACTCGCCGAGGGCCGGGGTGCCGCCGGCGATGGGGGACAGCGGGCTGAACTGGTCGCCGGACAGCCGGGCCTCGCTGAGGTAGTCGAGCGCGGAGCCGCCGGGCGGGCGGCCGAGGCCGCGGCCCATCGGGTCGAGCGAGACGACGGCCACCGCGGGCGCGTCCACCTCCTCGTCCGGGCCGACGAACACCACCCGCGCCCCGGCCGGCTCGGCGACCACGCGGGCGCCGCACCACCACGCGCCCAGCAGCACTCCGGCGGTCTGCCAGTGCGCGGGCAGGCGCACCGCGACGTCGTCACCCGGCTCGACGTCGAACTCGTCGACCAGCCAGTTCGCCGTCTTCGCGGCCCAGTTCACCGTGGTCGCCACGGACAGCTCCACGCGGCTGCCGAGCCGGTCGTCGTAATGCGTGATCAGCGGTTTCGCCGGCGACGCCAGTAGCGGGCGCAGCAGCTGCTCGGTGAGGCTCATGCGTCCAGGCTAGCGAGAGTCAGTCCACGCAGGGCACGCCCGGGATGCCGGAGTCCAGCGTGAGCACGGGTGTTCCGGCAGCGGCAGGGGCGCCGGCCGCGGCACCACCGCCACCGGCCGGGGCGCCGCGGCCGACCAGCCCGGCCACGAAGGACTGCACCGCCGCCGGGTCGACCTGCACGATGCTCTGCCCGTCGGCGCTGCGGCCGTTGGCCGTGATCACCGGGACCGTGGTGAAGTTCAGGTCACCGGACGCGAGGCCCTTCACCTGCTGCGCGAACGTCAGCACGTCGAGGCCGTCGTCGACCACGATGGAGCGGTGCACGGCGTCCATCAGGCTGTTCATCGTCGACGGGCTGGTCAGCGTGCCCGCCGAGAACACCTGGCGCAGCGCGGAGGACAGGAACGCCTGCTGCCGCACGATCCGGTCCAGGTCGCCGCGCGGCAGGTTCTTGCGCTGGCGCACGAAGGACAGCGCCTCGCCGCCCGAGACGGTCTGGACGCCGCGGCGGAAGTCCGCGCCCGAGTCCTTGTCGGTGGTCGCGTGGTTCAGGCAGACCTTGACCCCGCCGAGCGCCTCGGTGAGCAGGTAGAAGCCCAGCAGGTTGACCTCGGCGTAGTGGTCGATCCGGACCTTCGTCAGGTCTTGCACGGTCTGGACCAGCACGCGGCGGCCCTCGCCGTCGGAGTCACGCTCGATCTTCGCCTGGTCCGTCTCACCCTTCGCACGCTCCTCGGCGGCGAACGCGCCCTTCGCGACGCCGTACGCCGAGTTGATCTTCGACTGGCCGCGGCCGGGGATGTCGACCCAGCTGTCGCGCGGGATGGAGACGCCCGAGGGCTTGCTGCCGTCCTTCGGGAACCGAAGCAGGATGATCGTGTCGGTGTTGATCCCGGCCTTTTCCTCGGTGCGCAACGATTTCAGCATGCTCGTCGGCAGCGGGTTGCCCTGCGCGTCGGTGCGCGCGTCGCTGCCCACCAGCAGGATGTCGGTGGCGCCGTCGTCGGCGGGCGGCGCGGGCGGCTCACCCGCGCGCGGCGTCAGCACGTCGGTGGTGGGCACGTTCTTCTGGACCTGGTCCGTGGTGACGTACGCGTAGCCGGTCGCGCCCAGCGCCAGCACCGACACCAGGCCGACCGCGACCCGGGCCGTCACCCGGCCCGCGCGGCCGGCCCGGCGGCGCGTGACGACCACCGGCACGGGACTGGGCGTACGGGGGAACGGCGACGGCTTCCAGACCGGCTCCTCGTCACTTTCCGTGTCCGCGGCCGGCCGTTTTGTCGGTTGCGGCAGATCCAAGACCGGCTTCGGCGCACTCTCGGCCGTCTCCGTCACACTTTCCGCCGAAGCGGCCTCCTCGCCGACAGTTTCCGACGTCGGCTCGGCCTCGTCCGCGCTGTCGGACTTGCCCTCGTTCTCGTGCACCCCATGCACCTCCCCGGTCCCCACCTTAAAGGCGCGCGGACGGACCACTCCCGGCCGCCACGCTCAGTGCCCGACTTTAGTTGACGCAGGGCACCCCGCCCGCCGTGATCGGCGGCGCGGTCGGGGTGACGGGCGCGACCGGCGTCTTCGGCGCGGTGGAGGTGGACGGGCTCGACGAGGTGTCCGGGGTCAGCTTCCCGCGCAGGTCCTTGCCGAGCAGCAAGCGCACGTGCCCGGCCGTGACGTCGGCGTCCGGCTCGGCCTCGACCTCGGTGCCGAGCGCCTCGCGGAGCAGCGCGAGCGCGGACTCGTCCGCCGGGTTGTAGCGGATCACGCTGGTGGACCGGGTGGACAGCTTGGTGTCGCCCGCGAGCTTGAATCCCTTGCCCTGCAACAGGGTGTGCGCCTGGGCCGCGGTGCCGGCGCCGGTGCCGTCGAACAGCTCCACCGTGACCGCGTCCGCGCCCTGCAGGGTGGTCGAGGCGGGCTTGCCCTGCGGTGCGCCGCCGTCGGAGGTCAGCCGGCCGACCTCGGCCTGCACCTGGGCCGGGTCGGCCCGCAGCACGTCGGCGCCGCCGATCGTCGCGTTGCCCTGCGTGGGGATGGTGTGGAACTCGACGTTGCCGCCGGTGAGCCCGCGCATCTGCTCGGCGAACTCGGTGAGGTCCCAGCCCGCCGAGAGCACCACGGACTTCTTCACGGCGTCGATCAGCTGCGCGATCTTCACCGGGTTGACCAGCACGTCCGACGACAGGACCTTGTTGGCCAGCCCGGAGAGGAACGCCTGCTGACGGCCGATCCGGTCGAGGTCGCCGTTGGGCAGCCCGTAGCGCTGCCGGACGAACGCCAGCGCCTGCACGCCCTCGATGCTCTGCTGCCCGGCCGGCAGGTCGACGCCGGACTTCTTCTCCTTCACGGCATTGTTGAGGCACACCTCGACGCCGCCGATGGCATTGGTGATCTCGTAGAAGCTGGCCAGGTTCACTTCGGCGTACCGGTCGATCATGCCCGGCTTGCCCATGAACTTCTCCAGCGTGGCGACCAGGTTCTTGCGGCCGGCGACCTTCGACTTCTCGTCCACGTCCTTCAGGTCGGCGTCGCCGTGCGCCTGAAGTGTCTTGAACGTGTCGTTGTAGGCGTATACGTACGCGCTGTTGAGTTTGTGCTTGCCGAACCCGCCGGTGATGTCGACGTAGGAGTCGCGCGGGAACGAGATGGCGACGGCGTGCTGCCCGTTCTGCGGGATGTGCACGAGGATCATCGTGTCGGTCTGGCGCTCGCCGTCCGAGACGCCGGCGTGCAGCATGTCCAGCACCTCGCGCGGCAGCGGGTTGCCCTGCGCGTCGGTGCGGCTGTCCTGGCCGACCAGGAGGATGTCGATCGCGCCGTCGAGCGGCTTCGCGTGCGACTGCGCCTGGTCGAAGATCTCGGTGGTGGTGAACCCCGCCTGCGGGTCGCCGATGAACTGCCAGCCGTACCAGGTCAGCGCCAGGATGATGATCGACAGCACGGACATCACGACCTTGCCGCCGCGCCGCAGTACGACGAGCACGCCGCGACTGCGGTGCACCGGGCGCACCGGCACGGGTGCCCCAGGCCACTCGGTCACGTGTTCCTCCCCCAGCAAGACGAACCCCCGGCCACCACTGTGCCTTCAGGTGACTCTACCGAGTCCGTCCGACAGGATCCGTAGGCTGGTGCTTTCATTGCCCGGTCGGGCAGGCGAGACGGACAGGTTGGGTGCAGATATGCGGGTGTTGGTCACCGGCGGTGCCGGCTTCATCGGATCGCACTACGTGCGGCAGACGCTGACGGGTGCCTATCCGACGCTGGGTGACGCCGAGGTGGTCGTGCTGGACAAGCTCACCTACGCCGGCAACCGGGCGAACCTCGACCCCGTGGCCGCTGACCGGCGGCTTCGCTTCGTCCAGGGCGACATCTGCGACGCGGAGCTGGTCAACGGGCTGATGCGCGGCGTCGACCTGGTGGTGCACTTCGCCGCGGAGTCCCATGTGGACCGTTCGATCCTCGGCTCGGCCGACTTCGTGCTGACCAACGTGCTCGGCACCCAGACCCTGTTGCAGGCGGCGCTGGAGGCCGGCGTCGGCAAGTTCGTGCACGTGTCGACGGACGAGGTGTACGGGTCCATCGCGGACGGCTCGTGGTCGGAAGAACACGTACTGGAGCCGAATTCGCCGTACTCGGCGTCGAAGGCGTCCTCGGACCTGATCGCGCGCTCGTTCTTCCGCACGCACGGGCTGCCGGTGTGTGTCACACGGTGCTCGAACAACTACGGCCCGTACCAGTTCCCGGAGAAGGTGATCCCGGTCTTCGTCACGAACCTGCTCGACGGCCGCAAGGTGCCGCTGTACGGCGACGGGCTCAACGTCCGCGACTGGTTGCATGTGGACGACCACTGCCACGGCATCCAGCTCGTCGCCGATGGCGGCCGGGCCGGCGAGATCTACAACATCGGCGGCGGCACGGAGCTGACGAACCGTGAGCTGACCGGACGGCTGCTGGAAGCGGTCGGCGTGGGCTGGGACATGGTCGAGCCGGTGGCCGACCGCAAGGGCCACGATCGGCGGTACTCGGTGGACATCACCAAGATCAGCGGCGAACTCGGTTACGCTCCGCGGGTGTCCTTCGAGGACGGTCTGGCGGGTACGGTGCGCTGGTACGCGGACAACCGCGCGTGGTGGGAGCCGCTGAAGGCCCGTGCCGCGCTCGGTGCGTCCTGATTCTCGCGTTTGCTTGGGAGGTAAGCGGTGCGGCTGACTCTGCTGGTGCCCGGCGGATCCGGCCAGCTCGGCCGTGACCTGGCCGCGAAGGCCGGTCCGGACATCGAGGTGGTCGCGCCGTCCTCGGCCGAGCTGAACCTGACGTCGGTGGGCGACGTGCTGTCCGCGGTGGGCGCCCTGGCCTCGCGGGCGGCGGCCTCGGGCGCGTTCCCGGTGGTGCTGAACGCCGCGGCGTACACCGCGGTCGACGCCGCGGAGACGGACGAGAAGCGCGCGTTCGCCGTGAACGTCGACGGCCCGCGGGTGCTGGCCGCGGCGTGCGCGTCCCGCCGGCTGCCGCTGGTGCACGTGTCGACGGATTACGTGTTCGCCGGCGACGCCTCGCGCCCTTATGAGGTCACGGACGCGCTGGGTCCGCACACCGCGTACGGCCGCACGAAGGCGGCTGGTGAGGACGCGGTGCTGGGTTCCGGCGCGCGGTCCTGGGTGGTGCGCACGAGCTGGGTGTACGGCAAGTCCGGCAAGAACTTCGTGAAGACCATGGCGCGGCTGGAGAAGGAGAAGGACACTCTGTCCGTTGTGGACGATCAGGTGGGTTCGCCCACCTGGTCGGCCGATCTGGCGACCGGACTGGTGGAGCTGGCCGGGTTCTTGGCGGAAGACCGTGGACCGGCTTCGTCGGTTCTGCACTGCACTGGTGCGGGTGAAGTGTCTTGGTGCGGTTTCGCGAAGGCGATCTTCGCGGAACTGGGGGCCGATCCGGAGCGGGTCAAGCCGTGTACGACGGCGGAGTATCCGAGTCCGACGCCGCGGCCGGCCTATTCGGTGCTGTCGAACGCTTCCTGGCGGGAGGCCGGCTTGACCCCGTTGCGCCGCTGGGATGACGCGCTGAAGGCTTACTTCGCCACGCCGTAAAGCTCAGCGCTCCATGGCTTTTTTGTAAGCGCCGACGGTGAGGTCCGCGCAGATCCGCCAGGTGAAGTTCGCGGCGTGGGTCCGGCGGGCGGTGGACGTCGCGGTGGCGTGGGGATCCGTGACGGCGGTGCGCAGGGCGTCGGCCAGCGCGTCCACGTCGCCGTACGGGACCAGGGTGGCGCAATCGCCCGCGACTTCGCGCAGGGCCGGGATGTCGGTGCAGACCACGGGGACGTCGGAGGCCATGGCTTCCAGCACGGGGAGGCCGAAACCCTCGTCGCGAGAAGGCAGCACCAGCGCGGCGGCACCGGCGACGACGGTGCGCAGGTCCACATCGGACAGATAGCCCGTCTGGCCGGAGCGGGGAAGCCGTTCGAACGGGCCCGGGCCCGCGAAGACCAGCGGCGGCAGGTCGGGCGCCGAGGCGTGGGCGCGGGCCAGCCAGTCCAGGCCCTTGCGCGGGCCGGCGGCGCCGGCGAACAGCAGGTACTTGTCCGGCAGGCGGAGCTTCGCCCGCCGGCCGTCGTCCGGGGGACGGGCGGTGAACCACGCCGGGTTGACGCCCAGCGGCGTCACCACGATCTTGTCGCGGTCCACGTCGAGGCGGGTCGCCACGGCGTCGGCGACGGCGGCCGTCGGGGTGCAGATCACGTTCGCGCGGTCGACGCCGCGGCGGACCAGCTCCGGCAGGTCGCGGTCCGACGGCGCCAGTTCCTGCGGCGCGTCCAGGAATGCCAGGTCGTGGATGGTCAGCACGCCCGCGGCCCGCAGCCGGCCGGGCAGGACGAAATTGGTCCCGTGCACCACGTCCGTCGAGCCCGCGAACAGCTCCACCGGTGGCAGCTCCGAGCGCAGCCAGGTCTGGCGCAGCAGCCGCGCGGACACCGGCATGCCGCGCGCCTGCACGCCGTGTGGCAGCACGTGACGCAGCTTTCGCCAGCCGCGCAAGGTGAACGCCACCGCGCGCAGGTCCACATCGGACATCGAAGCCAGCTCCTCGCTCAGCGCGGCGGTGTACCGGCCGATGCCGGTCCGCGAGCCGAGCAGGGGAGTGCCGTCGAGCAGCACCCGCAAGGGGCGGTCAGCCACGGCGCAGCCGTTGGCGTGCGACTTTCACGACCCGCCCGCCGACGCGCCGCGCCAGCTCCGACGGCCCGCCCGCGGTCAGGTACTCCCGGACCAGGTCGACGTCGCGCCGCACCATCTCGCGGCCGCGCACCGGCGGCGTCGTGGTGAGGTCCGCGGAACCGGGCAGCCGATCGGCCGCCGGATGCGGATCGCGGCAGAACTCCACCAGTGGCTTCAGCGCCTCCGGCCACGCGTACCGCCGCGCGACCTCGGTCATGCGCGAGACGCAGCCGGCCGCGAACTCGTCGTCGTACAGCGTCTTCTCCAGCGCCGCCGCCAGCGCGACGGCGTCCTCCGCCGGCACCACGACGCCGAGCCCTTCGGCCCGCACCAGGTCGGCGAACGCGTCGCCGTCCGTGGTGACGATCGGCAGGCCCGCCCACAGGTAGTCCAGCACCCGCGTGCGGAACGCGAAGGTGGTCTCCACGTGCTCGTAATGCGTGGTGACGCCGGTGTTCGCGTCCAGCAGCCAGTTCTGCCGGTCGGAGTAGGGCACCCAGTGCTCGTTGAAGAACACGTGCTTGTCGGTGAGCCCGAGCGAGTCGGCCAGCCGCACGGTCCGCGCGCCGATGTCCATCTCGGCGACCTCGGGGTTCGGGTGCTTCATGCCGAGGAACACCAGCCGGGCGTCGTCCCGGCGCTCGCGCAGCAGGTCGAACGCGCGGATCAGCGTGAGCGGGTCGAACCAGCTGTACACCCCGCCCGCCCACAGCACCACGCGGTCGGATTCGCCGATGCCGAGCGACGCGCGCAGGCCCGGCCCGGTCCGCACCGGCGCCTGTGGCGACAGCCCGAACGGCACCACCGCGAGCAGCGACTGCGTGGTCGGGTCCGCGTCGTACAGCCGCGGCGAGAGCCGGCCCAGCGCGGCCAGGTGGCCCAGCCAGAAGTGCCGCTGCCGCTCGGAGGCGCACAGGAAGAAGTCCGCGCGCTCCAGCTGCGCGTCCAGCACCTTCGTGACCCCGGCGAGGTCCAGCGCGCGCTGATCGTCGGCCGCGCCCTTGCCCTGCTCCAGCAGCTCCAGGTGCATCGGGTCGTAGACGTCGGCGACCACGATCTTGTTCTTGTGCTGCTTCTTCAGCGACGGCGCCAGTTCCAGCACGTGGCCCTGCAGGATCACCACGTCGGCCCACTCGATCGGCGCGTCCAGGTCGCGGTGCTTGCCCGAGCTGACGCGGAACGCCGAGGGCGGCGGCGAGACCAGCGGGTTTGTGGTCATCAGGTGCACTTCGTGCTCGGCGGCCAGCGTCGAGGCGATGTTCCACGCCCGGATGGCGGGCCCGGCCATCCGCTCGGTGATCGAGTCGCCGGTGAGCACGAGGATCTTGCGCCGCTGCCCGAACACGGCCTCGATGCCGAACGCCTCGACCAGGATCTCGTGCGCGCGCAGGTAGTCCGGCAGCGGGTACGCGGGCTCCAAAGCCTTGCGCAGCAAGGGAAGCAGGTCCGCGTCCGTGCGCACCCGCGCGGCCTGCTCGGCCGCGCGCGACTCGGCCAGCGAAGGCAGCAGCTCCACGAACCGGTCGACGGCCAGCACCCCGGCCAGGGTCGTCCGCGGCACCGCGATGTCGCCCGTTTCGACCGGGCCGACACCCTTTTCCAGGTCCAGCTGGTCCGGGTCGAGGCCACCGCGGGCGGTCGCACGCCGGACGGCCAGGGCGAGCGCGGCGGGCAGCGCGCGGGCCAGCGACTCGTCGGACAGGTTCTTGTACAGGGCGGCCAACGCGTTGCGCTCCAGCAGGAACGTCTCGCGGCCGGTCTCCGGCGCGTCGACGGCCGCCATCGTGCCGTGGTGCCGGTGATAGGCCAGCGACTCCGGCAGGTAGCGCACCCGCCAGCCGCGCAGGTTCAGCCGCCAGCCGAGGTCGACGTCCTCGTAGAACATGAAGAACCGCTCGTCGAACCCGCCCAGCTCGGCGAACACCGAAGCGCGCACGAACATCGCCGAGCCGGTGCCGAAGAGCACGTCCTTGGCCAGCTCGTGCTCGGCCTCCGGGACCTCGGCCAGCGGGCGGCCCGCGTGCCGCTTGTAGCCCATGCCGAACCAGGTCAGGCCCGCGTCGACGAAGTCGGTGCCGGTGCCCTCCCAGTCGACGACCTTGCTGGCCACGGCGGCCACCGTCGGCTGCGACCGCAGCTCGGCGACGGCGGCGGAGACCCAGCGCGGCGCCGGGCGGGCGTCGTTGTTGAGGAAGCCGAGCACGGTGCCCTTGGCGTGCTTCGCGCCGAGGTTGCAGCCGCCGGCGAACCCGGTGTTCACCGGCGATTCGATGAGCCGCGCGGCCGGCACCGCGGCCCGGATGCGGGCGGCGTCGTCACCGCCCGAGGCGTTGTCGACGCAGATCAGCTCGACGTTCTCGTAGTCCAGCTCGGTGCTGAGCGCCCGCAGACAGGTGATTGTGTCGTCGGCGCCGCGGTAGTTCACCACTATCACCGAGACAAGCGGTTGCGGGTCCCCCTGCGTCAAGACGAGCTCCTGTCCGTGATGTCGGGCCTCGCCCAGCTTAAAGGCCAGCCCATGCCTCCCAGATCGCGCCTCGGCCGAGCGCCGAGATCCGGGTGATGCGGCGGCGCGCCAGCAGCGTCGCCGGGAGCCGCGCGGCGACCTCGGCGAGCACCCGCGCCCGCAGCCTCGGGTCGAAGTTCGCCGCCATCGGTTGCCTTCTTCGGCGCAGCGGCAGCACCGCTGTGAGCGCCGCGAACCGGGCCAGCTCCCGCACGGCGACCCCCGCCGGGGCACAGCGCAGCAGCATGAGCAGCCGGTTCCGCTCGTTCCAGCGGTGGAACAGTGCCGAGCCGGGTTTGGTGCTGGCGCCGTGCAGATGCCGAACGCGGGCCCGGTCGGCCGCGACCACGTGCCAGCCCGCGAGCCGCAGCCGCCACGCCGTGTCGGTGTCCTCGTAGTAACAGAAGAAAGCCGCCGGGACGCCGCCCACGTCGCGCACCGCGTCCGCGCGCAGCAGGGCGGCGCCGCCGCAGAAACCGAAGACCTCGTCAGTGGGCTCGGTGAGGTCCGCGCCGTGGCCGTCGGCGGTCAGGCGGACGCCGGTGGACTGCGTCGTGCCGTCGGCCAGCTCCAGCCGCGACGTGACGGCGGCGGCCAGCGGCTGCCCGTCGAGGGTGTCCTCCAGCGTGGCGAGCCAGCCGGGATCGGGGGCCGCGTCGTCGTTCAGCCAGGCCACGAGCGGGGTGTCGAGGTGCTTCAGCGCCGTGGCCATCGCGCCCGCGTAACCGGTGTTGTGGCGCAGCCGGAGGACCCGCGGCCGCGACGGGTGCGCGGCGAGCAGGCCGGCCGTGCCGTCGTCGGAGGCGTTGTCCACCACCAGCGTCCGATGTGGACGGGTCTGGGCGGCGAGGGCGTCGAGGCAGGCCGTGACGTGGGCCGCGCCCCGCCAGGTGACCACGACGACGGTGGTGCTGGGTTCCGCGCTGGTCACCTGGGTGAGAATAGCGGCGTGCCCGAACTGGTAGTGCTCGCCGAGCAGCTGCTCGCCCCCGTCCCGGGTGGTACGGGCCGGTACACCGCCGAACTGCTCCCCGCGCTGGCGCGCACCGCGCCGCCGGGGTGGACGGTGTCGAGCGTGGTCGCGCGCCACGCGGATGTCACGGCCGCCCAGGTCGAGGGCATCGAAGGCCCGCGCGTGCTGAAACTCCCGCCCCGCGGCCTGATCGGCCTCTGGCAGCTCGGTGTGCCGTGGTGGCCGGGCGGCGACGCCGTGCACGCGCCCACGCCGTTCGCCCCGCCGCGCGCGCCCGCCGGGCGGACACTCACCGTGACCGTGCACGACACCGTGCCGTGGACGCACCCGGAGACGCTCACCGCGCGCGGCGTCAGCTGGCACCGGTCGATGATCGCGCGGGCGGCGCGGCGCTCGTCCGGGCTGATCGTGCCGACCCGGGCCGTCGCGGACGAGCTGGCAGTCCTGGTGGACGTGACGGTGCCGGTGCGCGTGGTGCCGCACGGCGTGACCGTGGCCAAGGGGTCGGCGCCACTGGACCTGCCGGAGCGGTACGTGCTGGCCGTCGGGACGATCGAGCCGCGCAAGGGCATGGACGTGCTGGTGGACGCCGTCGCGCAGCTCGGCGACGTCGCGCTGGTGATCGCCGGCCAGCCCGGCTGGGGCGCCATCGACCCGGTGCGCATGGCCGCCGAGCGGGGCCTGTCCGACGTGCGGGTGCTGGGAAAGGTGACCGACGCCGAGCTGGCCACCGCCCTGCGCGGCGCGAGCGTGCTGGCCGTGCCGAGCCTCGCCGAGGGCTTCGGCCTCCCGCTGCTGGAGGCGATGGCCGCGGGCGTCCCGGTGGTGCACACCGACGTCCCGGCACTGGTCGAGGTCGCCGGCGGCGCGGGACTGGTGGTGCCGCGCGGCGACGCCCCGGCGCTGGCCGCCGGGCTGCGTTCGGTGCTGACGTCGCCGGACCGCGCGGCGGAACTGGCGCGGCTCGGCCGTGAGCGGGCCCGCGCGTTCACCTGGCGCGCCGCCGCGGAAGCCGTTTGGGCGGCTCACCGGCGGCGCTCCTGAGCCCGGGCTTGTGAGTGTTCAGGACGGTTCTAACCGTCCTGAACACTCACGAGCATTCCCAGGCGGGGAGCAGTTTGTCGGTTCCTCACCATCGCACGCTGTCACGGTCGTACTCTGCTCAGGTGACCGGTGATCCCCGAGTGCTGATCGACGCGACCGCGGTGCCCGCGGACCGGGGTGGCGTCGGCCGGTACGTGGACTCGCTCGTCGCGGCGCTCGACCAGGACGGCGCCCGGCTCACGGTCGTCTGCCAGCCGCGTGACCTGCCGCTGTACGACCGGCTCGCGCCGAGTGCGCGGGTGGTGCCCGCGTCGCCGTCGACCTCGACCCGCACAGCCCGGCTGACCTGGGAGCAGGCGACGCTGCCGAGGCTGGTGCGCAAGCTCGCCGCGGACGTCGTCCACTCGCCGCACTACACGATGCCGCTGGCCAGCGGAGCCGCTTCGGTCGTCACGCTGCACGACGCGACGTTCTTCACCGACGCCGTGCTGCACTCGTCCGTGAAGGCCCGGTTCTTCCGCGCGTGGACCTCGACCGCGCTGCGGCGCGCGACGATGTGCGTCGTCCCGAGCCAGGCCACGGCCGACGAGCTGGCTCGCGTGAGCCCGGTGCGGCGCGCGGAGCTGGAAATCATCCACCACGGCGTGGACACGGAACGCTTCCATCCGCCGTCCCCGGAAGAGATCGCGGCGGCCCGCGCGGCGATGGGGATCGGGCGGACGCCGTACATCGCGTTCCTCGGGGCGCTGGAGCCGCGCAAGAACGTGCCGGCGCTGATCCGCGGGTACGCGCGCGCCGTCTCCGGCCGCGCCGACGCGCCCGCGCTGGTGCTCGCCGGCCAGCCGGGCTGGGACACACAGGTGGAGCGCGCCCTCGACGGCGTACCGCATCGGCTGCGCGTGATCCGCGCCGGCTACCTCCCGTTCGGCACTCTGGCGGGGTTCCTCGGCGGCGCGGAACTGGTGGCCTACCCGAGCCTCGGCGAGGGCTTCGGCCTCCCGGTCCTGGAGGCGATGGCCTGCGGCGCCGCCGTCTTGACCACCCGACGCCTCTCCCTGCCCGAAGTCGGCGGCGACGCCGTGGCCTACTGCGGCGTCGGCGCCGGCGACGTGGCCGCCGCGATCACCGAACTGCTCGCTGATTCCTCTCGCCGGGCTGAACTTGCTGCGGCTGCGCAGCAGCGGGCCAAGGAGTTCTCGTGGGCTACTACGGCGGAGCGTCATCGTGAGGCTTATGGCAGGGCTTGGGCGCGGCACCTGCAGAACCGCTGAGGGCGGGTTTGGGTGCGAAACGTGCTAGCCTCGTAAGCGCGAGGCCCCCGTGGGGCCGAGTATGAAAGCCTGTGATGCGTCCGGACGGTCGTCTCGCAGGCTTTTCGCTTTCTTGCTGCTTCGACAGCGGTGCTTTCACAGCCGGATGTGTTCCTCGACGAGGCAGGCTGAGCGCCGGGCCCAGTCACCGCCCGCTCCGAAGCACCACGCGACGGCATCCGAAATCCAGAGCAGTGGTTCGAGCGTCGAGTCGAGGTGCTCATAGGTCAGCTCGCTCTTGGATGGCAAGGACCCCAAGGAGCGCTGGAGCGTCCGGCGGTCGTGTTCATCACGCTCGTTGCGGGTGTCGAGTACCAACCGGCGTGCGCCCAGGCTGAGCAGGTCTTCAACCGCTTGGGCAAGACACCTTTGCCGAGCGGCTTCTTCGGTCTTGGGCATGCACGAAGCCGTGTACACCCGCGTGGTGACGGACATCTTGCCCATGCGGTCGATAAGTTGTCTTCGCCTCGGTTCTTTCTCCTTCTTGAAGTGGAGTTCCCGAGCGCCGCGCAGCAGCAGACCCGCGAGGGTGCGCCGGGTCGACGCGAGGTGTGCGGGCTGCACCAGCGTCATGCACAAGAGAAACTGGCGATGGCGGGCCGACTCGTCGACGAACGCATGCACGGTCATCTGATCATCTTGGCCGGTGTGCGGTCACCCTCGGTATACGGGTTGGTCCGTCGTCGTTGCGGTGGGTGACCGGGGGACAATGGCGCGGTGACTGAGCACCCCAGCTACGGCGACGGGCTCGCCGTCGTGACCGTGACGTACTTTCCCGGCGAGACCCTCGAGAAGTTCCTCGACACGCTCGAAAAGGCGACCGACCGCGAGGTCAAGGTCGTCGTCGCCGACAACGCGTCCACGGACGGCGCGCCGGAGCAGGCGGCGGAGCGCGAGAACGTGCAGCTGGTCAGCATCGGCGAGAACGTCGGCTACGGGACGGCCGCCAACCGCGGCGTCGCGGCGCTCGACGACAGCTACGGCTGGATCGTCGTGGTGAACCCGGACCTCGAGTGGGAGCCCGGATCGCTCGACGCGCTGCTGGAGGTCGCGAAGCGGTGGCCGCGCGGGGGCGCGTTCGGGCCGCTCATCCACGATCTCGACGGCACCGTCTACCCGTCCGCGCGGCTGCTGCCGTCGTTCGGCCGCGGGATCGGGCACGCCGTGTTCGCCAAGATCTGGCCGGGCAACCCCTGGACGCGCCAGTACCGCCAGGACACCGGCACCCCCGTCGAGCGCACGTCCGGCTGGCTGTCCGGCTCGTGCCAGCTGCTCCGGCGCGAGGCGTTCGACTCCGTCGGCGGCTTCGACACGCGCTACTTCATGTACTTCGAGGACGTCGACCTCGGCGACCGCCTCACCAAGGCCGGCTGGCTGAACGTCTACGCGCCGTCGTCCAGCGTGATGCACATCGGCGGCCATTCCACGGCGCGCGCGTCCGCGAAGATGCTGCGCGCGCACCACGCCAGCGCCTACCGCTACCTCGCCGACCGGCACCAGGGCCTGCGCTGGAAGCCGGTGCTGGCCGCGGTGAAGCTGGGCCTGGCCCTGCGCGTCAAGCTGGAGACCCGCAAGGGCTGACCCGTTCAGGAAAGTCAGGCGGCCCGGTGATCACCGGGCCGCCTGACTTCCTACACAGATGGGGCCGCTGCTCACAGCCCGTCGAGGCGGCGGGACAGGTTCGAGCGGCCGCTGTTCTGCTTGACCGTCGGGACGAGCCCGGTCAGCTCCTCCTCGGTCGGCTCACGGAGCGGACTGGGCACGGGCTTCGCCTGCGGCCGCGGCACCAACGGCGTGGTGACCTGCTGCGCGGCGACCGGCTGCGGCTTGGTGGCCTGCTCGGACGAGCCGCCCGGCACTTCCAGCGGTGTGGTCGGGTTGTAGCCGGCCAGCGGGTGATCGTTCTCCTCGATCAGCGACGCCGGCAGCTGCGTCGTCGTGTCGGGGTCCTGCTGGTCCAGCCCGGCGACCACGGCTCTGGCGATCTGCTGGGTATTGGAGGCGTCCATCGGTGACGTCATGTTGTCCGGCGTCACCACGAAGGCGCCGCGGGAACGAGCACGTGCGAGCAAGGCGTCCGCGCGATCGCGGGGGTCCATCCCCTCGGCCTCCCGACTGACCCGGGGCCCTCTGGGGAAAGGCCCACCTGTTTCCTGTCTAGGGTAGGCCCTCGGAGCCCGCGCCGTCAGGGTTTCCCACGGCTTGTCGCTGAGCGGCGCGTGATACAAGAGGAGTTTTTCTGTGACGACCGAGCTCGAAGTCGACGCCGTCGTACTGGTCGGGGGCAAAGGCACCCGCCTGCGGCCGCTCACCCTGTCCGCGCCGAAGCCGATGCTGCCGACGGCCGGGACCCCTTACCTGAGTCACCTGTTCTCGCGCATCCGCGCGGCCGGGATCCGCCACGTCGTGCTCGGCACGTCGTACCGCGCCGAGGTGTTCGAGGAGTACTTCGGCGACGGGTCCGCGCACGGCCTGGAGCTGGAGTACGTCGTCGAGGACGAGCCGCTGGACACCGGCGGCGCGATCCGCAACGTCTACGACCGGCTCCGCGCCGAGCACGCGATCATCTTCAACGGCGACATCCTGTCCGGCGCCGATCTGCGCGAACAGCTGCAGACCCATGTGGACTCCGGCGCCGACGTCACCCTGCACCTGCAGCGCGTGCCCGACCCCAGCCGGTTCGGCTCGGTGCCCACCGACGCCGAAGGCCGCGTCCAGGCCTTCCTCGAGAAGACGCCGAACCCGCCGACCGACCAGATCAACGCCGGCTGCTACGTGTTCCGCCGCTCAGTGGTCGAGACCATTCCGGCCGGACGGTGCGTCTCCGTGGAACGCGAGACGTTCCCGGGCCTGCTCGAGGCCGGCGCCCACCTGCACGGCTTCGTGGACTCGTCGTACTGGCTCGACGTCGGCACGCCCGAGGCCTTCGTGCGAGGCAGCGCCGACCTGGTGCGCGGCATCGCGCCGACGTCCGCGCTGGCCGGCCCGATCGGCGAGTCGCTGGTGCTGGACGGCGCACGGGTCGCGGACACCGCCGTCGTTTCGGGCGGCTCGACGATCGGCGCGAAGGCCGAGGTGGCCTCGGGCGCGACGGTGACCGGCTCGGTGCTGTTCGACGACGCGGTCGTCGCGGAAGGGGCCACTGTGGAGCGTTCGGTGCTGGGCCGCGGCGCACGTGTCGGCGAGGGTGCCGTGCTGCGTGGCGTGGTGGTGGGCGACGGCGCGACGGTCGGCGCGGGCTGCGAACTGATCGACGGCGCCCGCGTCTGGCCCGGCATCACGTTGCCCGACGGCGGCATCCGCTTCTCGAGCGACGCCTGACCATGCTCTGGCGGCCGCCGTTCACGCTCGACCCGGGCTCCGTGCTCGGGCCGCTCAGTCGTGGGCGCGGCTCGCTGAACTTCCAGCGTGACCGCGGTGTCTGGTGGCTGGCGGCGAACACCCCCGCCGGCCCCGGCACGCTCGCGCTGCTGCACCGCCCGGACGGCGACATCGAGGCCGAGGCCTGGGGCGACGGCGCGGGCTTCCTGCTCGACGGCGTCCCGGCCCTGCTCGGCGCCGACGATGACGACACGGGTTTCGTCGCGCACCACGAGGTGGTCGCCGAGGCCCGTCGTCGTTCCCCGGGCCTGCGCCTCGGCGCGACCGGCCGGGTGTGGGACTCGCTGGTGCTCGCGGTGCTGGAGCAGAAGGTGGCGAGCCCGGAGGCGCTGCGCTCGTGGTCCGAGCTGTGCCGGTGGTTCGGCGCCCGCGCGCCGGGCCCCGGGCCGGACCGCCTGCGCGTGCCGCCGGACCCGGTCGCGATCCGGTCCATCGTGGACTGGAACTGGCACCGTGTCGGCGTCGACCTGAAACGCCGGACGGCACTGATCAACGCCGCCCGCGTGGCGCCCCGGCTCGAGGAGGCGGTGGCGCTGCGGGGCGTCGCCGGGCGGGCGCTGCTGCGGAAAGTCCCGGGCATCGGCGTCTGGACCGCGTCGGAAATCGCCCAACGCGCCTGGGGCGACCCGGACGCGGTCAGCTTCGGCGACTACAACATCCCGTCGATGGTCGGCCACACCCTGCTCGGCCGGAAGATCGACGACGAGGGCCTGGCGGAGCTGCTGGCGCCCTACGCGCCGCAACGCCAGCGTGCCATCCGTTACCTGGAGGCCTCCGGCGCGCGCAAACCCCGCTTCGGCCCGCGCATCGAACTGCGTGACTATCGCGCGATGTGAACTCCCGCGCCGGGTTG
>DASXYS010000099.1:0-10103 GCA_036502365.1 Amycolatopsis sp. | reverse complement strand
GATCTGGTGGAGTTACGTGCGTCCGACGGAACGCTGCGCGTCCGCCTGCACATGGGTCTGAATCATGAGTACGGCTAGACGCGCACGCGTGCCTGCTACGCGGCGTGCTGGGCGGAGAGCCGGAGAGCGCCCTCTTCGCGGGCGTAGCCCTCGAGCATGCCCCGCAGCTGGCGGCGGCCACGGTGCAGCCGCGACATGACCGTGCCGATCGGCGTGCCCATGCGCTCGGCGATCTCCTTGTAGGCGAAGCCCTCGACGTCGGCCAGGTAGACGGCCAGCCGGAACTCCTCGGGCAGCTTCTGCAGCGCGGCCTTCACATCGACGTCGGGGAGGTTGTCCATCGCCTCGACCTCGGCGGAACGCAGGCCGACCGAGGTGTGGCCCTCCGCCTTGGCGATCTGCCAGTCGGTGATCTCTTCGGTGGGCTGCTGCACCGGCTGCCGCTGCCGCTTGCGGTAGCCGTTGATGTAGGTGTTGGTGAGGATGCGGTACATCCACGCCTTCAGGTTGGTGCCGGCCTTGAACGACGCGAACGCGGCGTAGGCCTTCAGGTACGTCTCCTGGACCAGGTCCTCGGCGTCGGCAGGGTTGCGGGTCATCCGCATCGCGGCCGAATACAGCTGGTCGAGCAGGGGCATGGCGTCCCGCTCGAAGCGTTCGGCCAGCTCCAGCTCGTCGGTCGCCGTCTCCGGCGCGGAGTTGGGGGTGCTCGGCAAACCGTTCCCTTCCCGATCGGCGTCGATGCGCGGGTGCGCATACGGCAGCATCGAGTTTACGCGGGGTCCCCGGAGGCCTGAACCCCCCGGGCTCTCGGGCCGGCGCCGGGCGGGGCGAGTGGTGGCGAGCGTGCTGTTCACATCGGCTACAACAGAGCGTGGCGGCGGTCCATTCCCGGCCACTCGTAGACTCGCCTGCCATGGCGGGCAAGGGAACTCCGGCGACGGCGCTGCTCACGAAGCAGAAGGTGGCGCACGTCCTGCACGCGTACGACCACGATCCGCGCGCCGATTCGTACGGCCTGGAGGCCGTCGAAGCGCTGGGCCTGGAGCCGGCCCGGGTGTTCAAGACCCTGGTGGCCGAGGTCGACGGCAAACTGGTGGTGGGCGTGGTGCCGGTCACCGGCCAGCTCGACCTGAAGGCACTGGCCATGGCCGCGGGCGGCAAGAAGGCCAAGATGGCCGACCCGGCCGCCGCCCAGCGGGCCACGGGTTACGTGCTGGGCGGGATCTCACCGCTGGGCCACCGCACCCGCCTCCCGGTGGTGATCGACGCGACCGCCCCGGCCTTTCCCACGATGTACTGCTCGGCCGGCCGCCGCGGCCTCGAGGTCGAACTCGACCCGGCCGACCTGGTACGGCTGACGAACGCGGTGGTCGCCGAGATCGCGGCTTAGCCCGGGGATCAGCCGATCGCGGTCAGCCAGATCTCTTCCAGGTGGAGCGCGGCGTCTTCGGTGCGGCGCACCCGGAACTCGGACATCCTGAGGCCGGCGTAGCCCCACGGGTCCAACGGATTCAGCAGCTGGCGGCCGAAATGCTCCCAGGAAGTGGTCCACGGTTCGTCGTCGAGGTCGATGTAGGCCGCGGCAAGGGCTTCGGCGCTGACACCGACCGCGCGCGCGATGGCGTGCGGGTCACCGTCAAAGGAGAACTGATCGGGTCCGGGCCAGCCTTCGGCGTACAGCTTCAGACCGCCGGGCAGGTGGATGGCGGTCTCGCTGTGGTTCTCCCCGCGGTCGATGCTCGCCGAGCCGATGATCCTGGCCTCGGGGTGGCGTTCGGCCAGGGCGCTGGTCACGTCCCACAGGGTGTTGCCGAAGCTGTCGCCCGCGAGGGCGGGGTCGGAGATGCCGATGACGCCGCCCCAGCAGCCGACCGCGACGAGGTCCAGGTCCGCGCGAGTCTGCGGAGACGCGGGGACGGCGTCGGTGTCGGGAAGCTCCTCGAGGACGGCCTCGATGGTGGGGAAGGACTCGGCGAAGGCCCGGGCCCGCGCCGGGTCGTGCGGCGCGAAGTTGGCGGGAGAGCTGCGCGCGTGGGGAGGGAACGGCGGGAGGACGACGGCGATGGTGAACTCACCGTAGCCATTGACTTCCTGGTCGTCGATCACCCGGACACCGTAATGAAAACCGGCGCCCAGGCCCGCGGGTTTCGCCGAACACCGCGTCAAAGATGCGGCCGCAGCACCCGTCCCAGCCACTCGGTGGCCGCCCGCGACACTGCCTCCAGATCGGCGGAAAGGTTGTGGTCGCCGGGAATCAGCAGGATCTCGTGGTGCGGGCCGGGCGAGGGGCGGCCGAACGGGTCGCGTTCGCCCTGGATGACCAGGGCCGGGACCTCCACCGCGTCCAGCTCCGGCTGACGGGTCTTTTCCGGCTTGCCCGGCGGGTGCTCCGGGAACGCCAGGCAGAGCACCGCCACCGCCTGGCCCGCGGACGACGTGCGGCAAGCCACGCGCGCGCCCGAAGAGCGGCCGCCGAACACCAGCGGCAGGTCGTCGAACCGGGCGGACAGTTCGTCGGCCACCGTGAGCCACGCCGAGTCCAGCTGTTTCGCCGGTGCGGGGGCACGACGGCCGGCGACGCGATACGGCTGCTCGACCAGCGCGACGTGCACGCCCGCTTCCTTCGCGGCCCGCGCCACCACGACGAGGTCCTTCGCGCCGATGCCACCACCGGCGCCGTGACCGAGCATCAGCACCGCGACCCCGTCCTTCGCGCAGTGCAGCTCGGCCCGTGCGAGGCCGTGGTCGGTGTCGATCTCCAAAGTGGTCATGACAACTCGAACAGGCCGTCGTCCAGTGGCTGGACGGGCGTCTCGACGCGGTCCAGCAGCTCGGGGCCGTTGTTGCGCACGTTGTTGACCAGGCTGGAAATCGGCCGCAGCTCGAGGGACTCCACGATGGCGGGCGGGGTCGGCACCATCAGGCCGTCGACGTCGTCGCGGTCCGGGTCCAGCCAGCCGGCCCAGTGGTCGCGCGGGACGATCAGCGGCATCCGGTGGTGCACGTCGGTGAGCTGCCCGGCGGCGTCCGTGGTGATGATCGAAAAGGTGATCAGCGGATCGGCTTCGGCATCGTCTTTCGGCCGCCAGGTCTCCCAGATCCCGCCGAACGCGATCGACGAACCCGCCGGGTCCGTCATGTAGAACGGCTCCTTCTCCTTGCCCGTGCGACGCCACTCGAACCAGCCGTCGGCGGGCACCAGGCAGCGCCGCGAGGCCAGCGCGCGCTTGAACGCGGGTTTTTCACGCGCCGTTTCGGAGCGGGTGTTGATCATCCGCGAGCCCACCGACGGGTCCTTCGCCCAGAACGGCACCAGGCCCCACCGCATGATCCGCAGCGACCGCTCGGCCGGCTCGTCTTCGAGCACCAGGCCCTCGGCGTCACGGGGATGGCGCTGCACCACGGTGACGACATTCTTGGTGGGCGCGACATTGTGGTCCACCCGCGCCCGGCCCTCGGTCAGGTCGACCGCGGCGAACTCCTCGATCAGCGCCGCCGGATCCTTCGTCGCGGCGTAACGGCCGCACATGCCAACCTCCTCCGCACCCGGGCCCCGGGACCAATCGTTACACGCAGGCCGGGCCGGGCGCGAGCGCCATGGGATCATTCGGCCAGGCAGGACGAGGCGGAAGGACGTGGGCGGCTTGGCGCGAGGCGACTGGAGCAAGCTGGACGAATCCGACGTGCGGGTCCGTCCCGGCAAGGGCACCAGGCCGCGCAGCAAGCGCCGCCCCGAGCACGCCGACGCCGTCACCGCGATGGTGGTCGGCAAGGACCGGGGCCGCTGGACCTGCGCGATCGACGCCGACCCGGACCAGCTCGTGACGGCCATGCGCGCCCGCGAGATGGGCCGCGTCTCCGTGGTCGTGGGCGACATGGTGGGCGTGGTCGGCGACGTCTCGGGCAAGCCGGACACGCTCGCCCGCATCATCCGCGTCGACGAGCGCTCGAGCGTCCTGCGCCGCACGGCCGACGACACCGACCCGTACGAGCGAGTGGTGGTCGCGAACGCCGCGCAGCTGCTCATCGTGACGTCGCTGGCCGACCCGCCGCCGCGGACCGGTTTCATCGATCGCTGCCTCGTCGCCTGTTACGCGGGCGGGGTGGAACCCGTGCTGTGCTTGACAAAAGCCGACCTGGCGAGCCCGGACGAGCTGCTCGCCGGCTACGCGGGGCTCGACGTGCCCGCCATCGTCACCCGGCACGACGAGAAGCCTGAAGGCCTCGCGGAACGATTGGAAGGCCGGGTGACGGCGCTGGTCGGGCACTCCGGCGTCGGCAAGTCCACACTGGTCAACCGCCTCGTGCCGGACGCTTCGCTGGCGACCGGCGACGTGAGCGCGGTCGGCAAGGGGCGGCACACCTCCGTCGCGGCCGTCGCGCTGCCGCTCCCCCTGGCCGGCGGCGGCTGGGTGGTCGACACCCCGGGCATCCGCTCGTTCGGGCTGGCCCACGTGACCAGCGACGACATCGTGAAGGCGTTCGAGGAGTTCGCGGAGGCCGCCGAGGAGTGCCCCACGAACTGCGGCCACCTCGGCCCGCCGGAGGACCCGGACTGCGCGCTGGACGACGTTGTCAAAGAGGGCCGCGCGGGCGCCGACCGGCTGGCCTCGCTGCGCCGGCTGCTCACCTCACGCGCGGGCACGCTCGAGACGTGACTTAGATCGTTTTGCACGAAAACGATGTAACCGCTCCCCCGATCCGGCGATACTGCGGGAGGAAACGACCTTTCACAGGGGGAGAAGCATGCGCAAGACCACTTTCGCCGTCGCCGCGGGCGCCGCGCTGGCACTCGTGCTGACGGGCTGTGGGGCGAAGAGCGAGTCCGGCACGGCCTCGGCCGGTGGCGCCAAGCCGGAACTGGGGCTGGCGGCGCCGTTCGGCAACGTGCTGGAGCTCGCGAGCGCGGCGAAGCAGGGCACGGAGAAGTCGAAGACCGCGAAGATGTCCATGGAGATGTCGGCCGGCGGCAAGAACGAGTCCGTGCAGGGCGCGATGTCCTTCAACGGCGTCAACTCCGCGTTCACCATGACGATGACGGGCGCCGAAGGCGCGACCGAGATGCGCTACGTCGACCGGACGCTGTACATGAAGGTGCCCGCGACCGAGGCGTCGCAGTTCGGCACCGACAAGGCATGGCTGAAGATCTCGCCGGACGCCACGGACCCGCTTTCGCAGGCGTTCAGCAAGGCGATGTCGCAGGCGTCGGAGCAGGGTGACCCGTCGCGGGTGCTGGACCAGGTCGCCAAGACCGGCCGGATCGTCAGCTCCGACCAGACCCAGCTCGGCGGCGAGCAGGTCAACCACTACGTGGTGGAGCTGGACGTCGACAAGGCCGTCGACCAGTTCACCGGTCAGCTCCCGGCCGAGGTCAAGGCCAAGATGACCGAGCAGCTCAAGGGCAAGAACATCAAGATCCCGGCCGAGCTGTGGCTCAACAAGGACCAGCTGCCGGTGCAGGTCACCATGGACCAGGGCCCGATGATGCAGGCGATGGGGGCCGGTGCCGCCGGCTCGGGCAAGACGACCGTCAAGTACAGCGACTGGGGCTCTCCGGTCGACGTGACCGCGCCGCCGGCCGACCAGGTCGGGGACTTCGGCGAGATCGCGAAGAAGCTGGGTCACTGACCCGTTTTGGTTGGCGGCGCTGTTCGTTACCAATCCGACGGCAGCCACGGCGGAAAGGTCACTACGAACAGATCGGCTGCAGTCCGTCTCCGCCTACTTTCGGTCGGATTGGTAACAGGTGGGTCCCCCGAACGGGTTCGGGGGACCCACTGTGCTTTTGTAGGGTCTCTTTCCGCCGGTCAGGACGGGGTTTCCGGATGCGCAGGACGGCTTTGGCCCTCGGTGCCGTGCTCGCCGTGACCCTCACCGGCGCCTGCTCCGACAACTCGTCGCCGCTGTTCTCCGACGCCCGCGCGCTCGCCGACGCGGCCTCGACCGCCACCGTCGCCGGGCACTCCGCGAAGTTCACCACCGACGTCGCGGCGGGGACTCTCGTGTCGCACGGGCAGGGGCAGGCGAAGTTCGCGGCGGACGGGACCTCCCTGGTGATGACCACGGACTACATCGGCGAGCCGCTGGAACTGCGGCTCGTCGCGGGGCAGCTGTACGCGAAGGTCCCGGAGGGCTCGCGCGACCAGGTGACCGGCGGGAAACCTTGGGTGAAGGTGTCCCCCGACGGCAGCGACCCGTTCTCCCAGGTGCTCGGCGGCAGCCTCGCGCAGCTGACCGAGCAGAACGACCCCGCGCGCACACTCGCGCAGGTCCGCACGGCGGGGACCCTCGCGTCCGGCGAGCGGACCCAGCTCGACGGTGTCGGCGCCGAGCACTACCGGGTGGACGTCGACCTGGCGAAACTCGGCTCGGAACTGCCCGCCGGGCTGCCGCCGGGCAGCGTGGCGCCCGGCACGAAAGTCCCCCTCGACCTGTGGCTCGACGCGGCGGACCGGCCGTTGCAGCTGGTGCTGGACCTGTCGCCGATCCTCAAGGGGTCCGACGGCGCCCGGATCACCGCGCGCTACAGCGGCTGGGGCTCGCCCGTGGACGTCCAGGCCCCGGCCGCCGACCAGCTGGGCGCGTTCGCCGGCAGCTGACGCCCGGTTACAGCAGTTCCAGGAAAAACGGCAGCTCCTGCGGCGCGTACCAAGCCAGCTCGTGGTCCTCCGCGTCGCCGAGGGCGAACTCGGCGTCCTCGTCACCGAGGTCGGCGGCGTCGATCACGTCGGCGGCCGCGGCGACCGCTTCGGCTGCCTCCGGCGCGTCCACGTGGATGGCGGCGATCTGCGACAGCGGCACCGGGCCGTCGAGGCGCACCACGGGCGCGTCCAGATCCGAGCGCAGCGTCACGTTGTCGACGTCGGCCGATACGACGACGCGGCGTGGCTCCGACTTCTCCTCCGCCGCGATCAGGCGGATCGACGCGCGCGCCGCGTCGAGGAGCGCGGCGTACTCCAGCTCCTCGTCGGAGCCGCTGACGTACGCCTCGCGCAGCGCGGGCGTCAACGCGAATCCCGTGCCGCTGCGGGCGCGGAACTCGCCGTTCGCCTCGAGGTCACGGAGCATCGCGATCGTCGCGGGGAGATAAACCCTCACCAGTGCGCACCCTTCAGTTCTTCCAGCGCTTCCTCGATCATCCCGCCGAGCAGCCCGATGTCGAACGCGGCCTTGCGGTCGCCGTTGAGTCCGAAGTAGACACCGCCGTGGTAGGACGTGACCCCGATCGCCAGCGCCTGGGTGCGCATCAGCGGCATCACGGGGAACATCTCCACCAGTCTCGCCTCCCCCGCGTACATCGGCACCTGCGGCCCCGGCGAGTTGGTGACCATCACGTTGAAGATGCGCCCGGACAGCGATCCCGCGGCCCGCGCGCCGAGCGAGTGCAGTGTCGCCGGCGCGAACCCGCCGACCTTCAGCAGCCCGCGCGCGGCCACCGAGCGGCCGGACTCGAGGTGCTCGGAGATCGCGTGCCCGATGTGCTGCAGCCGCAGCACGGCGTTGGGCTCCCCCACCGGCAGGTCGATGAGAAACGCCGCCACCTGGTTTCCGACCAGCGCGGGAGTGGAGAATTCGGCCGTTTCGGCGTCTCGCACGGCCATCGGCACCAGCGCGCGGACGGTGGTCGTCGGGGCCAGGCTCGAACCGCGCGAGAGCAGCCATTCGCGCAGCGCGCCGGTGATCGCGGCGAGGACCACGTCGTTCACCGTGCCGCCGTGCTCGGCACGGACCTTGCGGAAGTCTTCCAGCCGCGTGCGCACCACGGAGAACAGCCGGCCGCCGGACACGCGCACGTTCAGCGGCCCGGACGGCGCCGGGCTCACCACCGTGCGCAGCGTCGACGCGACGCCACCGAGGGTTTCGGCCACCTTGCCCAGCGAGGCGACGGCATCGTCCGTGGCCGAGCGCACGTTCTCCACCAGCTCGGTCGGGCGTTGCACGGTCTCGGTGACGGCGTCGAGCACCAACTGCGCCCGGCTCGGCTCGCGCCGGGGCGTCCAGGTGTCCTCGAACGGCTCCGGCGGCGCCGCGCGCGCGTCCAGGATGAGCTGGCCGAGGTCGATGGTGCCGATGCCGTCCACAACGGACTGGTGCGTTTTCGTCACCAGCGCCACGCGGTCGCCGGCCAGCCCCTCCACGAAGTACGCCTCCCACAGCGGCCGCTCGGGCGCCAGCCGTCGCGACATCAGGCGCGCGACCAGGTCGAACAGCTGCTCGTCGGTCCCCGGCTGCGGCAGCGCGGAGCGCCGGACGTGGTAGTTGAGGTCGAAGTCGGTGTCGTCCACCCACACCGGGCGCGCCAGGTGGCCGGGCACCGTCAGCACCCGCTGGCGGTACCGCGGCAGGAACGCCAGCCGCGCGCCGATCAGGTCCAGCAGTTGCCCGTAGTCGAAACCGCTGCGCGGCCGCTCGAAAATCGCCACGCTGCCGACGTGCATGGGGGTCGCGTGGTCCTCGACGTACAGGAAGGAGGCGTCCAGCGCGGACAGGCGGTCGGGCATGAGCCGATCCTTACACAGTGCGAGACTGGCCCGCGTGGGTGATGACGAGGCGGTTTCGCCGAAAGACCGGTTCCTGACCGTGTACGGGCGCAAGCCGGTGCTCGAGGCGCTGGCGGACACCGGTCTCGATGTCGACAAGGTGATCCTCGCCGACACCGCGCGCGGCCCGGGCGCCACGGAGATCCAGCGGGCGGCGAAGGCGGCCGGGGTGCCAGTCCAGCGCGCGAGCGCACACCGGGTGAAAGTGCTGGCCGGCAACGGCAAACAGGACCAGGGCGTGCTCGCCGACGTCGTCGCGCCGCGGATGCGCTCGCTCGCCGCGGCGCTGGAAGACCGCCGTCCGCCCGCGCGGGTGCTGCTGCTCGACGGCATCACCACACCCGCGAACGTCGGGATGATCCTCCGCACGGCCACCGCGGCCGGGTTGGAAGGCGTGGTCGTGCCACGCCGGGGCGTCGCCGCGCTGGATCCGCTGGTGGTCAAGGCTTCCGCGGGCGTCGCGTTCCGCGCGCCGGTGCTGCGTTGTGGCAGCGCGCGCGAAGCGGCGGAGCTACTGACGGAGGCGGGGTACAGCCTGTACGCACTGGGCGCGTCCGCGAAGACGACGCTGTACGACGCTGAATTGCCCCAGCGCGCGGCCTTCGTCCTGGGCGCCGAGACCGCGGGCGTCGGCGAGGAAGTCGGCGAGCTGGTGACGGAATGGCTGTCCATCCCGATGCCCGGCGACGTCGAGTCCCTGAACGTCTCGGCGGCAGCGGCCGTGCTGTCGTTCGAACTGGTCCGGCGCGCCGTCAGCTGAACAAGGCGGCCAGCTCGTCGAGGGTGCCGGACATGCTGATGTGGTGGATGCCGACCAGCCCGGCGTCGGCGGCGCCTTCGACGTTTCGCGCGGCGTCGTCCACGAAGACACAGCTGGCGGCGGACAGCCCGAGCCGCTCGGCGGCGATGAGGTAGATTTCCCGGTTCGGCTTGGCGACGCCGACCTCACCGGAGAAGACGAGGGCGTCGAAGTACTCGGCCAGCTCGGCCTTCGCCCCGGGACCGGCGCCGGGCGCGTTGGACACGAGCGCCGTGCGGGTGCCGCGGGCCCGGGCGGCGCGGAGGTAGTCGTAGAGCAGGTGCGCGTCGGGGTCGGTCAGGACACCCGCGTAGTCGACCAGCAACCCTTTGAGCACCCGGCCCACCCTAGCCTCGGCCGGCGTTAGCACAGCCCGCGGACCGCCGGGCCGGGCTTCTGCGGTTTTCCCCGGATCAGGCGCCGTTTGTCGCGTTTTGCGGCTCCCCCGGCCACTACCGGCGACGGATCGTCCGAGGTTTCGGGGAGGAACACATGACGATCGACCACCGCATCAGCACCCTGGCGCCGTTCGAGCCGGCGCCACGGCCCCACCCGGCCCGCGGCCGGCGCGGGGGCCGGCCAGTACGCGACCTGCCGCCGGCGGACCAACTGGTCACGACGTTGCCGGACCCGCCGGACGACCACCGCCTGACGCAACGGCTGAACACGATCCTCGAGGTGCTGGGCGGCCGCCGCCCGGCCGCCCAGATCGAGCCGCTGGTCGACCCGGCGCTGTTCGCCCGGCTGCGCGAACATCCGCG
>DASXYS010000098.1:0-2339 GCA_036502365.1 Amycolatopsis sp. | reverse complement strand
TCGGCGTAGTCCAGCGTCCGGCCGGCGGCGGCGCGCCAGAACTCCGGCGCCGTCCGGCGCAGGGCGTCCGGGTAGTCCGGCCGCGGCAGCCGGCCGCGCACCACCCGGTTGATCGCCAGCTCCCCGGCCACCAGGTAACTCGGGATCCCGGCCAGGTGGAAGGCGAGCGGCTCCCAGTGGAACCGGCCCGCGCGGGCCTCCGCCAGCTCGTGCTCCACCGACGCCAGGTCGCGGTAGTGGACGTCGACGGCGCGACCGTCGACCGTCAGCCACGCGCCGCCGTTGAACACCCCACCGCCCCAGGCGCCGATTTCCGAGACCTCGCCCGGGAAACCGAGGGCGCGCAGGTCGGCGGGGTCGAACCCACCGCGGTAGTAGACGGACACGTCCCAGTCGCTGTCCGGCCGGTGCGTGCCCTGGGCCCGCGAGCCGCCCAGCGCCACCGCCTCGACGCCCGGCAGCGCGCCGAGCAGGGCCCCGAGCTGGTCGGCAAAGTTTTCCACGGTGTTGTCCGGCATCGCCCGAAGATGCCACGGGCCGGCGCGAAGATCGCTACGATTTTCCCGCCTTCCCCACCACCCGATCCGGGGGTCCCCATGCTCCGCTTCCGCACTCCCGCGCTGGCCGCGCTGGCCGGCGCGGCCCTGCTCACCACCGGCGCGGCGCCCGCGTCCGCCGCGCAGCCGTTCACCTCGACGGTGTTCAAGGCGACCCACAACAGCTACTCGGGCAACGTCGACGGGGCCAAGGGCGCCATCTCCTACCAGCTCGACCACGGCGTCCGCTTCATCGAGCTCGACGTGCACGACAACGGCTACGCGACCAGCCACGACTACGGCATCGGCCACGGCAGCCCAGGCGACCTGGTGGACCACGCGGGCAACCCGGCGTCGAACAACCTGCGCGACTGGCTCGCCGTGGTGAACACCTGGTCCGCCGCGCACCCGGCGGCCGCGCCGATCGTCGTGATGCTGGACCTCAAGGACGACCTCACGGACAACCCGTCGTTCGCCGCCGGGAACCTGACCGCGGTGAACCAGGAGATCCGGTCCGCGTTCGGCGCCCGGCTGCTGGCCGCGAAGGACTACCCGGCCGGCGCGAGCACGGATTCCTTGCGCGGCAAGGTACTCACGCTGCTCTCGGGCGACAGCGGCACCCGCGCCTCGTACCGCCGCGACGTCGGCTACCACCCCGCGATCGCGCTGAACGGGCAGGGCCAGGTCGTCGAGCTGCACGACTCCGGCGCGGGCGCGCTCTGGTACTGGACCGGGACCTACGGGGCCGACGGCCGCGTCACCTGGAACCGCCACGGCAGCTACGACAGCGGCCAGACCCCGGCCGTCGCGCTGGACGACGCCGGCCGGATCGTCGAGGTGCACCAGTCGCAGACCGCCGCCACGCTCTGGTACCACACTGGACAGCTCGGTGCGGACGGCGAGATCACCTGGGCGCCGAGCCACCAGTACGACAACGGCGTGCTCCCGACCGTCGCCTTCACCGGCACCGGCGTCCGCGAGATCCACCGCAGCCAGTCCGGCTCGCAGAACTGGCAGTGGACCGGCGCGCTGTCGGGCGGCACCGTGGCCTGGACCGGAAACGCCAAGACCTCCGACGCCCGCTACGACACCACCACCGCCGTCTCCGGCGCCGCCCGCGTCTCCGTGACGACCGGCGCCGACGGCCCCACCCCCGCGCAGACCCTGCGCTACTCCACCGACCGCGTCACCGGCGCCCGCGTCCAGTACCCGCAGATCGCCTTCGACGAGTACCAGAAGGGCGACCCGGCCGAACTCCAGCCGGACGCGCTGTTCTACGGCGCCCCCGCGACGGAGTCGGCGTTCATCATCGCCGCCCGCCAGTCCGGCCACCTGGTCCGCGGCTGGGACTTCGACTCGGCCGGCCTCGCCACCACACCACCCGCCAGCTACCCGGCGACCAACCACCCGTGGGACGCCTGGTACCAGACGCTGACCAGCGGGGCCGCCGAGTAACTCGTGAGTGTTTATGCCGGTTCTAACCGGCATAAACACTCACGAGTCAGCGACGTGTGCGCAATCCGGCGATGAGCACCCCGACGAGACGGCGCGCGTCGTAGCGGGAGTCGGACTCGGCGCCGATGCAGAGGTTGCCGACGCCGCGCATCACCTCGAGGGCGTGCAGGTCCGAGCGGATCTCGCCGGCCGCGGCGGCGGCGTCGAGCAACTCGCCGCACACCGGCACCAGGCGGTCGAGGAAGTACGCGTGCAGCGTCTCGAAGCCGGCGTTGTCGGAGCGCAGCACGGCGGCCAGACCGTGTTTGGTGACCAGGAAGTCGACGAACTGGTCGATCCACCGCGCCA
>DASXYS010000097.1:0-5618 GCA_036502365.1 Amycolatopsis sp. | reverse complement strand
CAGGATCCATCGAAAACCCTGCTCTGCCCATCGCCGCATGATCACCACATCAGCGCTGGTCATCATGTTGACAGGCCGGTCAGTGTCTGTGAGGTCCTGAGACATCAACTGTCGGCGATGTCCTGAACTACAACAGACGGTTCTAACCGTCGTAGCCACTCACGAGGGTTCAGGGGCGGTAGCTGCTGGGCAGGGGGTGGGCGTTGCGCGCCGGCTGGTGCGCCGCCGCCTCCTCGGCGGGTGAGGCCGGGGACAGCTCGGAGCCGTCCACGCAGCCGCCGACCAGCTCGACATGGTTGTCGTGGCGGATGTACTGCGCGGTGCCGCCGCAGCCGGCCGCGTCCACGGTGACGAAGGCCGCGCCGGTGAGGGCGACGGCGGAGACCACGCCGACTACGAGGGGCAGCAGACCGGCCGAACGGGTCGCGCTCGGACGCCGGACTTTCGGCGCGTCGCTCTCGGCGGCCATAGTCGCACTCCCTGGTCACGTGTGGTTGCTGTTATCAGCGTACCGGTCCCCCGTCTGGTGCACTCCGGCCATAGGTGGGTGGCATCATCGCGACCATGGAACTGGTCAGCCTCGAGCACATTCAGGAGGCCCGCAAGCTCCTGGAGGGCATCACGCGCCTCACCCCGATGGAACACGCGCGTGACCTCCGGCGGCTCCACGGCGGCCCGGTGTACCTCAAGTGCGAGAACCTGCAGCGCACCGGCTCGTTCAAGATCCGCGGTGCGTACACGCGTATTCACGGTCTGAGCGCGGAGGAGCGTGCCCGCGGCGTTGTCGCGGCCAGCGCCGGCAACCACGCCCAGGGCGTCGCGCTGGCGTCTTCGCTGCTGGGGATCTCCTCGACGGTCTTCATGCCGCTGCGCGCGCCGTTGCCGAAGCTGGCCGCGACCCGCGGTTACGGCGCGGACGTGCACCTGTTCGGCGCCGTGTTGGAGGAGACGCTCGCCGAGGCGATCGCGTTCTCCGAGCGCACGGGCGCGGTCTTCATTCACCCGTTCGACCACGTCGACGTGATCGCTGGGCAGGGCACCGTCGGCCTGGAGATCCTGGAGCAGGTGCCCGGTGCGAAGACGGTGCTCGTCGCGACCGGCGGCGGTGGCCTGGTGGGCGGCGTCGCGTCCGCGGTGAAGGCGCTGCGCCCGGACGTGCGCGTGGTCGGCGTGCAGGCCGAAGACGCCGCCGCGTTCCCGCCTTCGCTGGCCGCCGGGGCGCCCGTCCGGCTGAGCGAGCTGCACACCATGGCCGACGGGATCGCCGTCGGCCAGCCGGGGCCGGTCAGCTACGCGCACGTTTCCTCGCTGGTGGACGACATCGTCACGGTCACCGAGGAGTCGCTCTCACGTGCCGTGCTGCTGTGCCTGGAGCGGCGCAAGCTGGTGGTCGAGCCGGCCGGCGCCGCGACGGTGGCCGCGCTGTTGCAGCACCCGGGCGCGTTCGAGCCGCCGGTGGTCGCGATCCTGTCCGGCGGCAACGTCGACCCGGTGCTGCTCCAGCAGATCATCCAGCACGGCATGACCGCCGGCGGCCGTTATCTCAAGCTGCACCTGCGCGTGCCGGACCGGCCGGGCTCGCTCGTCTCCGTGCTCAGCTGCGTGAAGGACCTGGGCGCGAACGTGCTCGACGTCGAGCACTCCCGGATCTCGGGCAGCCTCGCCCTGGGTGAGGTCGACGTCGCGCTGGCATTGGAGACCCGCGGCCCCGAGCACTGCGCGGACGTCGAAGCCGCCCTCGCCGACGCGGGGTTCACCATCGTCTGACGGCGTCCTAAGTGGACGGTGGCCCGGTGATCGAGGCCAGCGCCAGGTCCCGTGCGGGCTCACCGACTTCCGGGACGGCGAACCGGTGCCCGCGAATGTGGCTCAGCAGCTCGGGATCCGGCGCGACCTCGTGCTCACGCAGGTAGTACGCGACGGCGCCGGGCCAGACCCAGCTGCCGTCGGTGCTGAAGGTCAGCGGCACGACGTCGGTGCGAGACGGGTCGAACGCGTCGGTCTCGTACGTCCGCGCCGCGAGCACCACCGGCGCCGCGTCCAGGTACGCGAGCACCTGCTCGCGTTCGCCGGGCGAAAGCGGATCCCGCTCCACGACCGGCCGCCCGGCCTCGTCGAGCCCGTCGTAGACGCGGGGCGTCCGGACGTCGTCGGCAGTCTCGGCCGGCGGGTGCGCCACCCCTGGCGGCGTAGTGGCAACCGGTGGTGTCGCAGCGGCCGGCGCCACTCCCGGCTGCGGGTTCGACGGCAGCCCCGCCTTGGCGCGCAGCCACGGCGGGAGGAACCGGTCGGCCCGGGGGAAGAACTGCAGCTCGTCCCGGAAGCCGATCGGCGGCGGTGCCTGCCGCCAGACGGGCTCCTGGTCCGGCCGGAACTCGGCGGCCGGCGGCCGTTGCGGGTCGAACACCAGGGTCGCGCTCAGCCAGGTGCCGCGTCCCGGCTGGTACATGCCGCTGCGCAGCACGCCGAGCAGCCGCACCGCTTCCGGATGCGGCCGGACCGGGTGCGCGCGTCCGTCCGGCGCGACGACCAGGACGTCCACCTCGACGTGCCGTCCGGCGGCCCGGTAGTCGACCTGCAGACGGCGCCAGCCGGGCGCCGTGGCGGAAACGAGGGCCTGGCCGACGCGGGCGACGAGGTCACGCTGCCCGTCCGGGCCGAGCGGGACTGGAGGCTGGTTCATTTTCGCTCAGCCGTCCGCGGGCCGGATGCCGAGCAGCAGGTTCGACGGCGCGTAGCCGGACCGGACGTCCACGGTCATCCCGGCCGACCGCGCCAGCACGGCGATCGCCAGCGGCGCGAACGCGATGAACCCGTCGGGCTGCACCTCGTTGCCGCCCGCGGTCCAGTAGGCCCGGTGCTGCTCCAGCGCGTCGGTGTACGCGTCGGCGAACTTGGCGGAATCGCGCCGGAGCAGGTAATAGAACATCCGGATCGGCGGGTAGACGAGCCGCATCATGGCGTCCGGCGGCGTGAACCGCGCGGTGTCCGGGTCCGTGCCGTCCATCGCGGGCAGGAACAGCTCCGGCGTCACTTCCCCGTGTGACAGAAAGGTTTGCAAGGTTTCGACCCACGGATACATGTACGCGTCGTGCTCGACTCCGGACGCCCGCAGGAGCTCCAGCGGCACGGACGCCAGCTGCTGGATCAGCGTGTCGTCCCGGGTGACCACGGCGAGCCAGGCGGCGGTGAGCCACGCGCCGGGATCCGCCCGCTCGTTCGGCCCGGTCCCGGCGAAGCGCATCGGACGGCCGACCACCGCCTCCACCTCGCCATTCGTGCCGGCCGCGGTGAACATCGCCGCGGCGGCCTGCGCGGCGGTCCCGACGGCGTCCCAGGTGTCGGGGTCGGCCGCGTCCGGATCGACCACGCTCCGGTACTGGGTGAGCATCAGCTCACGGCGCAGCACGTTCGCCAGCGCGGCGGTGTCCTTCTCCACGTAGTCCAGGTAAAAACCGACCTGGGGCGAGAGGGCTTCGATCTGCTTCCACGCCAGCTCGACGTCGATCGGGTGCCTTTCCACGGTGGTCATCGATCTCATTCCTCGCTGCGTGTTGCCGAACCGGGCGGCCGCAACGGTGACTGGTAGTCGTAACCGTTGAACGGCTTGTAATCGTAACCGAGGTTGCGATGGGGCGTGACGGACTCGTCGACGAGCGCGCGCACCTCGATGTAGTCGAGCCGCTTCTCGAGCTTCGCACGCTCCAGCGCGTCTGCCAGTACGGGGTCGGTGAGCGCCATCCGCTTGACGATGTCGTCGAAGTAGGCGGGGTGGCCCTGTTTGTAAGTGCGGGCGACGTCGGGCAGGTAGCGCTCGCTCGTCCCGCCGCCGGGGCCCTTCGCCTCGTGGACGATGTAGTGCGGCTCGCCGCCGTTGTGGTGGTCGACTTCCCAGATGTGGTCGAAGTTGCCGGGGCCGGGTTTTTCGCCGTCGATCGGGTGGCGCGGGGTGATGTCCGCGCGCACATTGCCGTCGGCGTCGACCACCTGGTAACGGTGGCTGCCCTCCGGCGCGTCGGGATGCGGCCGGACGTCGAAATTGTCGTCGGGGAAGGCTTCGCTGAACTCGCGGTGCAGCCGGTCGCGCACCGCGTGGCCGGAAGCCTCCTCGCCCAGGACCTCCGAGGCGTCGTTCTTGGCGTTGTGCGCCGATTTCCAGCCGTCGTCGTCGGCCGGGGTGTCGTCGAGGATCGATTTTTTCGCTTCGCGATCGGCGATCCGGTCCTCGATGGCGTCGTAGTCGTGGTCCCGCCAGTTGCGTGTGTCGGAGTGCGGGCCGGGCACGTGGCCCTCGGTGCCGGGGGTGTCGTGCCCGGTACTGGTGTCGTGGCCGCCGGCCTCCGCGTCGTGGCTCGGTTCGTGGTCCGACGACGGCTGGTCGCGCTGCGGCGGATGCGTCGCCGAGCGCCCCTCGTCGAACCCGAGCGACTCGGCGGCGGGCCGGTCGTGCTTGAACGCCGGCTTGCCGTCGACCAGGTCGAGCGGGTGCGGCGGGTTCTCGGGGTCGGCGGCCGAATGCCGGATGCGCAGCTCCCGCACCCCGTTGTGGGTCGTCTCGTAGTAGTGCTTCTTGATGTATTCGGGGTCTTCGATGTTCTCCCGCGGCGTCCGTCCGTCGGGACCGGGCCGGTCGCGCCAGTCCTCCGGCTCGTCGGCGTCGTCTTCGCCGCGGTGCCGGGAGCTGTCCGCGTCGACGTCATGCGGGTCGTGCCGCTGGGTGTCCGGCGCGAACCCGTCGTCGCCGACGTGGTGCGACGTGCCGTCCGGGCGGTGCACGGCCCACTCCCCGTCCGGTGGAATCCGCGGCCGCATCCGCCCGTCCGGCCCGATTTCGTAGTCGGACGAGAACACTCGGCCATGCGAGTCGGTCCACGCCGGCTTGTTCGGTGCCATCACCTCGGTGTCCAGCTCGCGCGAGAGCCGGTGGGCGAAGTCGTTGGACCCGGCATCGCACCCGATCAGGCGGATGGGCCGGCCGTCGTAGTCCGCGTTGCGGCGCAAGACATCCGCGAACTCCTCCGGCGTGTAGAGCCGATCGCCGATGCGCGCATGCCCGTCCGGCGTCACGTGCACGTCGGCGGTGAATCGCCCGTCCGGATCCGGCTGGACGCGATGGGGCAGGTCGCCCATGTCCGCGTCGCCGCGGTGGTAGGAGCTGCCGGCCGGGGTGCTCTCGGAGTGGTGCTGGTTGACCTCGTCGGGGGTGAGGGGGTCGTTGTGGTGACCCGGGTTGTCTTGGTGTGGAGCGTCCTGGCTCGGGGTGCCGTGGTGACTGTCCGGCGGGTCGCCGTGGTGCGGGCCGTCTTGGTTCGGGGCGTCGTGATGGGGACTGTGGTGATCGGGGGTGTTGTTGTGTCGCGGGCCCTGGGAGTCGTGCTGCGGCGTGCCCGTGGTGTCGCGACGGGGGGTGTTGCCGTCGGGTGTCCGATGTGGACCTTCGGGGCCGGGCCTGGTGTTCCCGGGGCCGTTGCCGCCGGCGGGGTGGGCACCGGGCCGCTGGGTGCCTGGCTGAGTCGCGGCACCTTGCGATCCGCGTGCCACGGGCTCCGGCGCGTCACCCGGCCGCCGGGGCCCGGGGCTGTTGGCGTCGCCAGGTCGCTGGGGACTGCGGGTGTTGC
>DASXYS010000096.1:0-62555 GCA_036502365.1 Amycolatopsis sp. | reverse complement strand
CCGGTGGAACGCGGAGGAGAGACCATGACGGAGGCGGCCGCGCCGCGGAAGACCCGGCGCCGGGGCGAAGACCTGGTGCACGCCGTCTACACCGCGACGGTGGAGCAGCTCTGCTCGGTGGGCTACGCCCGGCTGAGCATGGAGGGCATCGCCGCGGCGGCGGGTACCGGCAAGGCGGCGCTCTACCGCCGGTGGAGCTCGCTGGACGAGCTGGTCCGCGACACGCTGGGCGACATGCTGCCGTCGCCGCCGGAAGTGGCCGAGAAAACCACCCTGCGCGCGGGCCTGATCGAGCTGGTGTCCTACCTGAACGCCGCGCTGTTCGACTCCAAGCGGGCCGCGTTCCAGGCGGTCGCCGCGCACAGTGGTGAGGACACCTCGATGCTGCGCGAGCTGTTCCGGGAGCGCGTGCTCGACCCGTGCCAGGATCGCTTGCTGGAACTGATGAAACGCTGTGGCGCCGACGCCGGCTCGCGCAACGCGCGCATCGCTTCGGTGGCCCCGGCGATGGTGATGTACGACTGCACCCTGGGCCGTCCGATGCTCACCGCCGCCGAGCTGGAGTCCATAGTGGACGACGTGCTGCTGCCGCTGATCGGCGCGGGCGCCTAGACCGGGAGCGCCCGGTACGGGACGGGGAACTCCGTACTGGGCCGTCGATTCCCGCTCAGCGCGCGAGGATCTCGTACGCGTGCACCCGCGCCTCGTGGTCGGCGATCGGGGCGACCGCCATCACCTCGTCGGCGCCGGTGCGCTCCACCAGGTCGGCCAGCTGGGCCTTGACCGTCTCCGGCGAGCCGATCAGCTGCCCGGCGAACGACGACTGCACGATCTGCAGGTCCGCGGGCGGAAAGCGGGCGGCGGGCGGCGTCGTCGGGCAGCGGGAACAGGGCGAACGGGTTGCTGCGCCCGGAAACCAGCGCGTGCGCCAGCGAACTCGACTGGTACGCGGCCGCCTCGTCGGAGTCGGTCGAGGCCGGGCCGACCGCGTCCGTGTTCGCCGAGCCCGCGCACGCCTACACGCGAGAACTGCTCGACACGATTCCGCGGCTGTCGGTGGCGCAGTCCTCGGCACGGGAGCCGTAGCCGTTACGCGGGAAACAAATTGCCGGGGTCGTAGCGGGCTTTGGCGTCGGACAGGGGCTGGTAAGTCTCGCCGAGGTGATTTCTCCAGTCGGCGTCGGTGAACGGGAGGGCGCCGATGGGATACCGGGTACCGCCGAGATCGAGGGCGGTCCTGTACCAGTGCGCATTGCTCTCGACCATTTCGCGGGCGACTTCGAGAGACCCGGCGGACCGGAGCGCGGCGACGAGGAAGACGGTGTCCCCGCTCGGAATACGGAAGAGCCGGGTGTTCAGCACGGCGGACGGGACGGGGTAGACCAGGATGAGCCCGGACGCGCCGAGGTCGGCCTGGGTCAGGCCGTTCATGATGCCGTCGACGAAGGTGCCGGTGGCGCGATCGGGCAGGAAGAGGTCGATCCATGGGTGCGGTGCCTGCCAGTCGCCGGTGCTTTCGAGGTAGGTGACGGTGTCGTCGAGCCGGGTGGCGAACTCCCGGTACCCGAGGTCTTCGATCGTGTCCCGGCCGGTCTCGTAGCCGATTCCCTCGACCAGGGCGCGGTCGTCGGGTTCTTCGGCGCCGGTGTAGTAGGCGGCGGCATCAAGCATGTACAGCCAGCCTTCGGGGCTCGGGAGGATCTCGCCCTGCAGGAAGTCGAAGCGGCCGTCGGCGAGGAGTTCCCGTTGCCGCGTCAGCAATTCCCCGGCGGTGGGGTAGTAGGCCTTGACTCGCCGGACCCGGTCGGGCGCGGGGATGAGCGGGAGAGTGGCGCGCACGATCACCCCGCACCGGCCGAACCCGGCGAGCACGGCGTGGAAGAGGTCCGCCGACGCGGTGGGGGAGCAGGTGCGCAGGACGCCGTCGCCGGTGACGACGTCGAGGGAAAGCACGTTGTCGGTCTGGACGCCGTAGCGGTGGCTGGTGCCGCCGATGCCGCCGGCCGACAGCGTGCCGCCGACGGACGTGCCCAGGTAGTCGGTGAGCACCCGCGGGGTGAGGCCGTGTTCCAGGGTCGCGGCCAGCAGTGCGTCCCAGGTGATGCCCGCGTCCACGACCACGTGGTCTTCGGTGATGCGGTGGACCGTGTCGAGATCGCCGAGGTCGAGGACGACGCCGTCGCGGACCTGAGCCTGCCCGTAGCTGGTGTGGCCGCGTCCTCGTGCTGCCACGGGGATCCCGTGCTCCGCCGCCACGCGGAGGACCGCGCTGATGTCCTCGGCCGAGCCGGCGCGGAGCACGGCCGCCGGGGTGTGGGAGACGATCCCGCCGAAGTCGGCCGCGGCGTAGGCCGTCGCGGCGGGTTCGGTGTGGAGGGTGCCGTCCAGGTCGAGCCCGGCGAACCGGCTTCCGATCATGCGCTTCCCCCTGCGTCGAGTCGGCCGAGCGCCCAGGATGTCATGGCGGCAGTCGTTACGGCGCAAGAAGTCCGGTGCGGCGCAACCTGGCCGGGCCGGTCGCGTCCACCCGATATGAGCGAGATGTCACGCGCGCTGACGCGTCCGCGCGCGGTGCTGACCGTCCTCGGTGTCGCCCTGGCGGTCACCATCGCCCCGGCCGCCGCGGCGAGAGCCGGCAGCGGGCAGGTCGTGACCACGGTCGCGGCGGGGGACCGGGCAGCGGCCCTGTCTTACTGGACGCCGGAGCGGATCAAGCAGCAGGGCGAGTTCGACGGGCTGCCCCCGGCCGAGCAGATCGGCAAGGTGTGGCCGGGCCCCGTTCCCGCGGGCGTGGGGCGGCTGTTCTTCACCGCGGTGCCCGGCGGCGACGAGTCCTGCACGGCGACCGTGGTGCCCAGCCCGGGCCAGGACGTGGTGTTCACCGCGGGGCACTGCCTCGACGGCGGCACCGACCGTCACGACCGGCCGATCAAGATGACGAACATGGTGTTCGTGCCCGGTTACGACCACGGCAAGCAGCCGCACGGGATGTTCGCGGCACGGGCCTTCGCCTGGTCCGACACCTATCAGGGACCCTCCAGCGCGCTCGACGACGACGGGGTGATCGCCTTGGACCCGGCCGGCGGCAAGCACGTCGCCGAGGTGGCCGGGACCCAGGACATCTCGTTCGACCAGGTGACCGGCCCGGTGGACACCACCATGCTCGGCTACCCGGTGTCCCAGTTGGCCCACGGCGAGGCGCTGGTCTCGTGCACCCGGCCGGCCACGCTGGACACGAACTCGGTCACCGCCGACTGGACGACCGACTGCGACCTCGCGGGCGGGGCGAGCGGAGGCCCGTGGCTGCGGAACTTCGACCCCGCGACCGGCAAGGGCACCATCTACGCCGTCACCAGCCGGGGATCGATGAACGTCGACGGCGTCACCGAGAACCTGTCCGGCGCGGAACTGAGCGACGCCGTGAGCGCGCTCTACCAGCGCGCCGGCGAGCTTTGAGCCCGGATCAGCGGGAAGGTCGTCGAGCGGGTGCCACCCCCAGTGACTGGGCACCCGCCCGACGACACCGCCGGTGATCCGCAGGCGAACGGCGGGAGGAAGCGCCTGCAGTCGTTTCGGCTCAGCCGGGCCCGGGTTCGCCGGCCGGACCCGGTGAACGTTATCGGCGGCCGCTTACAGTTGCCTGACAGTGCGGCGCCGCGGCGGGTTTCAGTCGTGCGAGTCTTGCGCGTCCCCGGAGTCCGGCTGGTCCCGGTGTTCCCGGAACCGGACCCGCAGCAACGCCCGGTGCGAGTCCTCCAGCTGGCCGGCGATCTCGTCCGCGGCCTTGAAGTGCGCTTCGGCCTCGGCGGGCTGCCCCAGCTCCAGCTCGATTTCGGCCAGGCTGTAGGTGATCCGGGCGGTGTCCAGCCCGTTGCCCATCTCCTGGCACAGCACGAGCGCGCGCAGGTAGCAGTCCTTGGCATCCCGGGGGTTCGCCGAACTGCGGTACGCGTCGCCGAGCCCTTGGAGGCACCGCGCTTCCTGATAGTGGTCCCCGTGCTCCCGGTGGATGACCAGGGTCCGGTGGTAGATCCCGATCGCCTCGTCGTGCTCGCCCATCGCGCTGGACACGGTGGCGAGGCTGGTCAGCAGAAACGCGTTCAGCCAGCTGTCCCCGCCCTCTTCGGTCAGCGCCAGCGCCTTTTCGAAGTAGGTCCGGGCGAGTTCGTACCGGCCGGCCCGCCGGTAGCCCTCGCCGAGGTTCGCCGTGGACACGTTCACCAGCCAGGCGTCGCCCGCCTCGGTCGCGACCGCGAGGGCCGACTGGTGGTACTCGATGGCCCGGTCGAACTGGTACGCCTCGACGTAGGCCGTGCCCAGGTTGCACAGGGTCGGCGCTTCCACCGCCGGGCCCATCGCCTTGGCCGAGCCCAGCGCCCGCTGATGCGTCGTGATCCAGTCGCCGGTGTAGCCGCGCACCTGGAAGAACCCCCACAGCGCGGCCGGCAGCTGGGACGCCAGGTCGTGCAGCTCGTGCCGGACGCAGTACTCGGCGACGGCGATCAGCGTGACCCGCTCCGCCTCGCACCAGTCCAGGGCCTGCCGGTAGCTGCCGAAGGTCACCGGTTCGATCCCCGGCTCCTGCCGCACCGGCACCGCCCTTCGCGGCCGGGACGGCGGCAGGATGGCCATCGCGGCGTTGCGCGCCGTGCTGAGATACCAGCCGGCCAGACGGGCGAGCGCCCGGTCCGGGTCGGTGTCCGCGGGCTCCAGCTCGGCCTGCTCCCGCGCGTAGTCGCGCAGCAGGTCGTGCAGCCGGTACCGGCGGTCTGCGACCTCTTCCAGCAGGTGCACGCTGACCAATGACTCCAGCAGGTCCAGGGCCTCGCCCACGCTCACCCCGGCCAGCGCCGCCGCGGCCGGGACGCTGGTGTGCCCGCCGGGGAACAGTCCCAGCAGCCGGAACATCCGGCGCGAAGCCGGGCCCAGCATGGAATAGGACCACGAGAAGACCGTGCGGACCGAGCTGGTCGAGTCCTCCGGCAGCGTGAGCGTGGACAGTGCGCTCTGCCGGCTGCCGATCTCGTCGACCAGGTCGGCGAGGGTGCCGTGCCGGCGCAGGGTCAGCCGTTCCGCGGCGACGCGCAGCGCCAGCGGGATCCGGCAGCACAGCCCGATCAGCGTGTCCAGGGGCTCGCCGGACACGTCCGAGCGGGCCGGTCCGCTGATCCGGCGGACCAGCGCGGCCGCGTCGTCCGAGCCCAGCTCGCCGAGGGTGAGCCGGACCGCGCCCTCACGCGCCACGAGCCCGGACAGGCGTTTGCGGCTCGTCACGATGACCGCGCACGAGGAGGATCCGGGCAGCAGCGGGCGAACCTGCTCGGCGTCGGCCGCGTTGTCGAGCACGACGATCATGCGGCGGTCGGCCAGTGCCGTCCGGTACAGGGCGGCCCGCTCCTCCAGGCCGCGGGGAATCTCCTGCGGGCTGATGTGCAGGGCCCGCAGCAACTGGTCGAGTGCTTCGAACGGGTCGGTCGGGGCGCCGGTCGCGTCGAACCCGTGCAGGTTGACGTAGAGGTCGCCGTCCTCGAAGCGGCCGCGGGCCCGGTGCGCCCAGCGGACCGCGAGCGCGGTCTTGCCGATGCCCGCCCCGCCGTCGACCACGAACGCCATCGGACCGCCGTCGTCCGCCGCGGCCCGGCCCGAGGTCAGAATGTCGAGCCGGTCCAGTTCCCGTTCCCGGCCGACGAAGTTCACCACGTCGGCCGGGAGCTGGCGCGGCACGGAGCGAGTGGTCACGGGCGCCGCGGAATCGGCGGTCGAGACGTCCAGCAGTGCCGCGTCGTTGTCCAGGATGCGGCGGTAGAGCCCGCACAGCTCCGGCCCGGGCTCGATGCCGAGCTGATCGACCAGCGTGCGGCGCGCCTCGTGGAAGGCGTCCAGCGCCTCGGACTGCCGCCCGGTCCGGTACAGCGCGAGCATCAGGTGCTCCCACAGCCGTTCCCGGAACGGGTGCCGGTTGACCAGCCCCCGCAGCTCCTCGGCGACGGCGTCGGCCTGCCCGATCATCAGCCGGGCCCGGGCCAGGTCTTCGGTGGCGGACAGGCGCAGGTCGTCGAGCGGCGCCCGCAGCGATTCGACGAACCAGCCCGACATCCCGCTGGCCGCGGTGCTGCCCCGCCACAGGTCCAGCGCGCGTTCCAGGGTGACCACGGCCTCGGCGCCGCGGCCGCTTTCCAGCGAGGCCCGGCCTTCGGCGACCAGCCCGCGGAAGACCGAAGCGTCGAGTTCACCGTCGAGGACCCGGATCGAATAACCCATGGTGTCGGTGACGATCCGGTCGTAGCCGGCCGGATCGACGGAAACCGACAGCATCTGCCGCAGCCGGCTGATCGTGGTGTGCACGGCGGCGTTCTCCGCGGCCGGCGGGTGCTCGCCCCACGCCGCCTCGACCAGTTCCCCGATGGAGACCGGGGAGTTGGCGCGGGACAGCAGGGTGACCAGCAGGACCGACTGCCGCGAGGGCCGCGGGGAGATCCCCCCGAGCGTGCCGCGCACCTGCAGCGAACCCAGCAGCCCGAACTCCACGCCGAGCTCCTTCCCGCCACCACCCAACGCGCTCCGATCACCGACTTTACCGGTGCAAGCGGGGTCGGTGCCGTAACCGTCTTGAAATAACACAAACCCGTTCTCCTGCTACGCTCGCCCGCGAATACTCGTGTATTCACCGAACCCCGACCGGCCCGAGCAGTCACCAGGCTCGCGTGCATCCCGGCGGGAATGGGGAAGAATCGTGAGACAAGGGGGATTACCTATGCATGAAGCAGACAGCTGGTTCGATCTGGACGTGCGGATCGACGAGCCGGCGCGGCACCGGCCGGCGTTGAGCGCCCAGACCTTCACCAGTGATTACTTCACCGTCGGCCTCGATCTGACGGTGCCGCCGCAGCAGTCCGGCCAGGCCGGCCGCTAGTACTGCCGAAGTCTCGGTGACAGTGGATCCGTCGGCGGTGGAGACCGTTACGACCGCCGGCGGACCACTGCCCCCGGGCCCGCTTTCCTACCGGCCCGCGGGGTTTTTCCTGCTTCGTGCCCCGGCACTGCCCGCGGACACCGCCCGCCGGCTGCTCTCGGGTGCGGACGACGAGGCGCGATTGTGGGACCAGGTCGGCGATCCGCTGGTCCGCGCCGCGCTCACCGTGGCCTCCGCCGACCTCGTGGACGCGCTCGACCGCAACGCGCGGGGGCAGGTCGCCGCGACCCGGCAGCGCCGGCTCCGGTCCGGGCTGCTGCGTTACCTGGTCCGGATGTCCACCCGGGCTACTCCGTTCGGCCTCTTCGCGGCCGTCTCCTGGGGCGAATTCAGTGAGCACTGCGCGGCCGTGATCGACGGCGCGCCCAAGCGGCACACCAGGGCGGACCTCGGCTGGCTGCTGGACGTCATCGAGGCCGTCGAAGCGGACCCGGCCGTGCTGCCGTTCCTGCGCCTGACCGCGAATCCGCTCGCCTACCCGGTGGGGGAGCGGCTCGTGCTGCGTCCCGCGGACGTCTACGGCAAGGACGATCTGCGCGGCGTTTCCCTGCGCGCCACCCAGGTGGTGCGCTATCTGCTCGACGAGGCAGTCACACCGGTCCCGTACCGGGAGCTCCTCGACCGGGTCGCCGCGGAATTCCCCGGTCTGCCGGGCAACCGCGTCGAAGCACTGGTCGGACGGCTGCACGAGCTGCGGTTCCTCACCACGGACCTGCGCCCGCCGCTGAACCAGCCCCGCCCGGAGCAGCACGTCATCGACGTCCTCGCCCGGGTACCCCCGGCCCGCGCGGCGTACCAGGCGCTGCGGCAGGTGAGCACGCTGATGGCCCGGTGCGATGAGAAACCGCTTTCACCGTCCGTGCCGATGCGGGAACTGCTTTCGGCGCAACGGGAACTGCTCCCGGACGGGACCGGCCGCACCTGCCAGGTCGATGCCGCGCTGAGCGTCACCGGCGGCACCGTGCCCGCGGAAGTGGCGCTCGAGGTGGCCGACGCGGTGGCCTGGCTCGGCCGGGTGATCGGGCCGTCCCCCCGGTTTCCGCACCTGACGGACTACCGGACAGCCTTCGCCGAGCGGTACGGCCGGGACGGGCTGGTCCCGCTGACCGACCTGCTGAGCCCCGAGCACGGCCTCGGCAGCCCGTCGACCTACCTCAATCCCGGTGGGGCGCAGATGTTCGCGGCCACGAGCCCGGCCACGCCCGAGCGGGACCGGCCGTACGCGCTGCCGCTGTTCGCCGAGGCCCTGCGTACCGGTCAACGGGAAATCGACCTGGCGGACCCGCTTTTCGCCGGGCTGATGCCCGGGCGATCCGGCGGCGACCGCCGTCCGCCGGCCCCCGGACTGGACGCCACGGTGCAGATCGCGGCCGCCTCGCCGGACGCGATCCTCCGCGGCGAGTGGAGCGCGGTGCTTCCGGCGGGCTCGTTCGCCCTCTCCGGCCGCATGCTGGGCCGGTTCGTCCACCTGCTGCCCGGGCTGGCCGAGGACCAGGTGCGCGAGCACCTCGTGGCCCAGGACGCGACCGCCGATCCCGGCGTGGTGCACGCGGAGCTGAGCTACCTGCCGGTGCAGGGCCGGGCCGCGAACGTGACGGTGCACCCGCTCATGCGGAGCCACGAGATCCCGGTCAACGTCACGCCCTCGGTCCCCGCGGACCGGGTGATCCCGTTGCGGGATATCGTGATCGGCCTCGACGGCGACCGGTTCGCGGCGTACTCCGCCCGGCTGGGCCGCCGGATCCGGATCCACCAGGGGCACATGCTCAACCCGCAGGCCGCCCCGGACGTGTGCCGGTTCCTCCTGGAAAGCGCGCAGGACGGGGAGACGATCCCCGCCGGTTTCGACTGGGGGAGCTTGGAGACGGCGCCGTTCCTGCCCCGGGTCCGGCGTGGCCGGATCGTGCTGCGGCTCGCTCAGTGGAACATCGCGGTGCCCGCCACGTTCGGACGGGCGGCGCTCGACAGCGACGAGGCGCTCGCCGCCGCCGTGCGCACGTGGCGTTCACGCTGGCAGGTCCCCCGGTGGGTGTACGTGGCCGACCATGACCGACGGCTGCTGCTCGACCTCGACCACTCACCGTCCATAATGGAGCTTCGGACCGAGCTGGCCCGCGCGGCGGAGCGCGGTCTGACCTGGCTGCCGGTGCAGGAGATGTATCCGGGCTTCGGTGAGTTGTGGGTTTCCGGGGCCGACGGCCGCCGATACGTCAGCGAGGTGGTGATCCCGCTGAGCACACGGTCGGCGCCCCGGCCGCCGGCGCCCGCGGTTCCACAGGCCGCGCTGAACGCGTGCCGGCGTCCGCAGCGGCATTTTCCGGGCGGGGCCTGGCTGTCGCTGAAGCTGTACACGGCCGAGGCGGCGATGGACCCGGTGCTCGGCCGAATGTGGTCCAAACCACCGGTCCGCCCGGGCGAGGAGTGGTTCTACCTGCGGTACGCCGACCCCGCGCCGCATCTGCGCATCCGGGTGCGCGCCGGGCCGGACGACGCGGCCGCGCTGTTCGCCGGCTGGACGGATTGGGCCCGCGAACTCGTCGGCGAAGGGCTGGCCGCGCACTTCGTGGTCGACACCTATTCGCCGGAGCTGGTCCGGTACGGCGGCCCGGACACCATGGCGGCCGTCGAGCGGGTGTTCTGCGCGAGCAGCGCGGCCACCGCGCGGTTCCTCGCCGAGCCCGGCCCGGACGATCTGCCCCGGCTGGTCGTGGCCGGTTACGCGCTCGACTGCGTGTACCGGGGCTGGGGCCTCGACCTCGACCAGCGCCTGGCTCGCGCGGCCGCGGTTCCCCGGCCCCGTGCGGAGAACGACCCGGCCCGGCCGCACCGTCGCCTGCTCGCCGACCTCCTCGCCCCCGAGGCGCAGCCCGGCTCGCCGGCCGAGAAGATGCGAGCGGAACTGGCCGAGGTCTTCGGTGCTCAGGGCACTTCGCTCGCGGAAGCCGGGGCATTGGCGAGAGCCGCGGCGAGCGGCGGCACGCTGACCACGGCGGAGCACACCGTCGTGGGCGGCATCGCGCACCTGCAGGTCAACCGTCTGCTGGGCACCGACCGCGACCTCGAACTCGCCTGCCACCGGCTGTGGTGGCACGCGCTCCGGACAGTGCGGAGCCGACGGTCTACTTAGGACCGTCCGGGGAAATGTCGTCCGCGGCGCGCCGCAATTCGCGGTCCGGTGTATTTGGTGTCCACTGTAGTTTTAAGTCCACTGTGGACGACAATTCCGTGTCCCGGTGCGGCCGGCATGACAGAGCGACGGCCGCTGCCGCTCGACTGGGTGCTCAAGAGGTGCCGCGGGTGCCTCCGTCCCACGCGCTGCGGCCGTACGGGTGAGTTTGCCGCGCGGACGGCCGCGATTCACTCGGCCAAGCGGGTGAACTATAGCGCGCCAGGTGGCGCCGGCGGTGCGGGGCGGGGTGCTCGCGATGGTGGCCGGACGCTCCCGCAACGCCGCTTTTCGCACGGTGCGTGACGGTTTCGCGGCAAAAGACGGAAACTCCGCCCGGCTTTGACACGGATGTATCAGCCGGGCGGTTTCGGCCTCTCTTACCCGGGGGGAAAATTCCCTCCGGCTGGCTGAGGACGAACAGTATGATCCGTTCGTCCGCTCCCCGGGAGGCTGGGACATGGAGACGGTAGTGGCCGGGCGGGTGGAACCGCCCCAGGACAGTCCGCTCCGCGCGGTGCCTCGCGGGCCGGCGGCAAGCACCCCGTTGGTCGGCCGTGACGCCGAGTTCGCCGTGCTGGCCGAAGCGATCGCGGCCGCGGAATCGGGCCGCGGCGGCGGCGTGCTGGTGTGCGGCCAGCCCGGGATCGGCAAGTCGCGGCTGGCCGCGGAGGCGGTCGGGCTGGCGCGGGGCAAGGGGTTCACCATCGTCGAAGGCCGAGCCGACCCGTTGCTCTCGGGGCTGGCGTACGCGCCGATTGTGCAGGCCTTCCGTGATCACCTGAGCGGGCCGTCCGGCGCCGGTGCCGAGACGCCGGATCTCGGGGTGCTGTTCCCCGGGCTCCGGACCGACGCTCCGTCCACAGGGGACCCGGCGTTGCAGCGGACCAGGATGTACGAATCCGTGCTGACGGCGACCCGGCGGCTCGCGGCCCAGCACCCGGTCCTGCTGTTCCTCGACGACGTGCACTGCGCCGACCGGGGGACGATCGAGCTGCTCTACTACATCGGCCGCAACGCGGGAGACCTGCCGGTGGTCGTGCTCGCCTGCTTCCGCTCGGGCGTGGCGAACGAGGCGATCACCGCGATGACGGCGGCGTCCCGCCGCGATCCGTCCGGCCGGCTGCTGGAGCTGGCCCCGCTGACCGACCGGGCGGTGAGCGAGCTGGTCGGGCACCTGCTGGGCGCGCCGCCCTCGCCCGCGCTGCTGCGGGTGGTGACCTCCCGGTCGTCCGGGATCGCGCTGTTCGCGGTGGCGCTGACCCGGCACCTGGCCACCGGCCGGACGTCCGGCCCGCTGCCTGAGGTGATCCGGGACGTGGTGCTGGAGCAGGTCAACCTGCTCGGCGACACCGAGCGCCGGCTGCTCGAAGTGGTCGCGGTGGCCGGGGTGCACGGCCGGGCGCCGGTGCTGGGCACGGTCGCGGGGCTGGACTCCCCGGTGCTGCACGCTGCCCTGCGCCGCCTGGTCGGCACGCGGCTGGTCGTCGAGCACCGGTCCGGGGCCGAGCCGCACTATCAGATCGCGCACCCGCTGTACGCCGAAGCGGTTTACGGCGAACTCGGCGTCGCCGAACGGCGCTCGCTGCACGTCGCCGTCGGTGTCGCGCTGGATGCCAGCGGCGGCGGGAGCACGGTGGCGTCCGCGCCGCACTACGCCGCCGGTGGCGACAGTGTTCCCGCGGCCCGCGCGGTCGAGGTGTTCAGTGACGCCGGGAGACGGGCGCTGACCGTGGGCGATCTGGACGAGGCCGGCGACTACCTCACCGCCGCCCTGCGCCGGGCCCGGGGCGCGCGGCCCGAGGCGGTGCCCGCCCTGCTCGTCGACCTCGCCCGGGTGGAGCAGGGGCGCGGACGGCTCGGCGAGGCCGCCGCGCTGCTGGACGCCGCGGTCACCCTCGGCGAGCGCCGGGGCCAGGACGCCGAGCGGCTGCGCGCGTGGCGGCACTTGCAAGCGCTGCTGGAGGCCGAGCGCGGCAACGTGCAGGCCGCGGTCGGGCTCGCTCGGGCCAGCGGGCGGCGGCCGGACACGGACCCGCCGATGCGGCTGATGATCCACTGGATCATTGCGCTGCGTGACGTCGACATCCCGGAATTGGCGTTGGTGTCCAAGGAACTCGCCGAGCTTCCGTCCACAAACGACACTCCGGCCGGACGGGCGGTGGCCGGCCTCGGCACCGGGGTGCTCGCCGCGCTTTCCGGAGACCTGGCGACCGCGTCGGCCGAGTTCGCCGGCGCGCTGGAACTGACCGCGCGCTGCGGCGGCGACGCGCCGCACCTCGCCTTCCCGATCCGGATGATGCTGAACGGCCTGGCCGTGGTCCGCGGCGACCTCGCCACCGCGATCCGGGTGGCGGACGTCGAGAGCACGGCGCCGGTCCGGCTGTGGCTGCCGGCGGCGACCTGTTACCTGGAGACGATGCTCGCGACCACCCGTTACTTCGCCGGTGACGTGACCCTGGCACTGTCCCATTCGGACCATGCGGTCGCCGAGGCCCGCCGGGTCGGCGAGGAGCGGCTGGAGAGCCGGACGCTGGCCATGCGGTCGTTCCTGCGGGCCGAGCGCGGCGATCTCGCCGGGGCGGAGGCGGACCTGACCGGCGCCCGCCGGCACTACGACCCGTCGCAGATCGATCTGAAGGACGCGGTGGAGCTGGCCGCGACGGCGGTGGCCGTCCGGCGCGGGGTGCCCGCCGAGGCGCCGCCGCTCAGCGGGACGCTGCCGTTCGGGGACGTCCAGCTGAACTGCCTCCGCACGGCCTTCGCCGGATACGCCGCGGTCCACGCGGGTGATCTGGCCGAGGCCGACCGCGTCACCGGTCTGCTCCGCGCGGCCGGACGTGCTGCCCCGGTGCCGGACGCGCTGGCGGATCTCCAGCAGGGGCTCACCGCGAGCGCCCGGGGTGCCCGGGCCGAGGCCGTGGAGCTGGTCCGTGGCGCGGCGATCGCGTTGCGCGCCATGGGAATGAAGCTGCTGGCCGCGCACGCGGAGCTGGCACTGGCCGGGCTGCTGCCCCGCGCCGAATCCGCGGAACCGGCGTCGTCGGCGATGGCGGTTTTCGACGCGGCGGGCAGCAGTCCGTTCCCGGCGCGAGGAACCCGGGCCGTCGCGGCGGTGCCGCGGGCGGGCGTGCTGACCCGGCGGGAATCCGAGATCACCGCGCTGCTCGGGCAGGGCCTGTCGAACGCGGAGATCGCCGGACGGCTCTTCCTCAGCGAGCGGACAGTGGAAACCCATCTGCGCAACGTCTATCGCAAGCTCGGCCTCAAGTCGCGGGTCAGCCTGGCCCAGTGGGCGCGGTGACGCGGCGGTGACGGTTCCCGATCAAGCTGCTGGGCGGCGGGCCGGCGATCGGGAGGGCCATCGATGGAACACGTGCGCGCGGGCCAAGATGCGGCGCCGCAGGTAAGGGATGAGGCGCCGGGCGGCCGCTCGAACCGGAGGTCCGGTACTTCGTGGAGGACCGGTTCGGCCAGGACTTCAGCCGGTCGCGGGTGTATTCGGACCGGCCTGCGATCAGCGGCCCGGCGGTCATGCAGGAGCAGCAGGTGCTCTCGGTTGTCCCTCGCCCCGCAGTCCGGGGGAAAGTTACGTGGTAGCACGGATGGCGCTGCGCCGGGTCCGACGTAGATCATCCGGTACGCATCTTCATCCGGGTCCTGAGGGGGGACAATGGTGGGTTCGCAGGGGCTGGTGGCGAGACCGACGCCGCGACAACAGTGGACAGCGCAGCTCAGGGTACCGGAACGGAGCGCCGGGCCGGATGAGGTCCTGGTGCTGCGGATGCTCCCGGCGTTCGCGGTCCGTGAGGCGGAAAACGATCTTCCGCTGTCGCGGGCCGCGCAACGGCTGGTGGTGTTCCTCGCGTTGCGCGACCGTCCGGTGCGGCGGGCCGAGGCCGCGCACGCGCTGTGGGGCGAAGTCTCGGGGGAGCAGAGCGCCGCGAGCCTGCGGACCACGCTGTGGCGCGTCGGGCAGGTCCACCGCGGCCTGGTCGGGGTGACCCCGGAGTGGCTTTCGCTGGCCGGCGCGGTCGCGGTCGACGTGCGGGCGGCGTTCGACCTGGCGCGGTCGCTGACCACGACGGGGGAGCTGCCGCCCGACTGCGCGCCGATCACCGCCCTGCTGGCGAGTGACCTCCTGCCGGACTGGGGTGAGGACTGGCTGTTCGTCTTCCGGGAGCGCTGGCGCCAGCTTCGGCTCCACACGCTCGAACGCCTCGCCGAACGCCTTGCCGCAGAAGGACGTTTCGCGGAAGCGGTCGACGCCGCGCTGACCGCGGTCGAGGGCGAGCCCCTTCGCGAGAGCGCGCACCGCAGCCTGATCCGGGTCCACCTGCTCGAGGGCAACCACGGGGAAGCGGTGCGGGTCTACCGGGCGCTGGTCGAGCTGCTGCGGACGGAACTCGGCGTCGCGCCCAGCCCGGGCGCGCGGGCCCTGCTCGGGAAAATCCGGCAGGCACAGTAAATCCAGCAGGCGCCGTCACTTCGGCAAACACCGTGACGCCGCGGTGACGGCGGCCCGCTGTACTGCTCTCCATGTCGGGTGATGCCACGGAGCGGGTCGCTCTGCATCTCATGCGGGCGTGGCGCACGCCTGAGGGCCTGCTGTGGATCCGGGTCATGAGCACTACGGACGTGAACACCGAAGAGACGGCCGCCACGGTCGTGACCACCAGGGAACAGGTCCTGGCCTCGGCGGAGGCGTGGCTGCGGGCGATCGCCGACGGCGGTGCGCCCGAGGTGACGCCGCGGTGACGCCGACCACGGAAACTGACGATCACGGCCGGAAAGCCGCGGAGGGAGACGGCCATGCCTATCACGCCCACTTATCCGGGTGTCTACATCGACGAGCTGCCGAGTGCGGTTCGCACCATTGTCGGGGTGCCCACCTCGACCGCGGCGTTCCTCGGTACCGCCCCGCGCGGTGCGGTCGACAAGCCGGTGCACATCACCAGCTGGGAGGATTACGCGCAGGAGTTCGGCGGGCTCGACGTCGCGACCGATATGACCTACGCGGTCTACCAGTTCTATGCCAACGGCGGCAGTGAGGCCGAGATCGTCCGGGTGGTCCACAAAGCCCCGGCTGATCCGCCGAAGCAGGCCGCGGCCGCGACGGACCCGCCGCCGCCGGTGCCGGCCGCCGCGGCGACGATCACCTTGCCCGGTGGCGTGACGCTCACCGCCGCCAGCGAGGGCGCCTGGGCGAACGCCAAGCTGCGGGCGCGGGTCGACTACGACACCGCGCCGGACACGGCCGGGAACCTCTACAACCTCACCATCCGGGACGCGACGACCGGGGTCACCGAGCAGTTCCTCAACGTCAGCAAGGTGCGCACGGACAGCCGGGCGCTCAAGCACGTGGTCGCGTCCTCCCGCCTGATCGGCACGGTGACGGGCGATGACCAGCGGCCGAGCAAGCACGACGACGTCACCGACGGCTCCGACCCGTTCCCCGACAACCCCAAGGGCAAGAACCTGTACACGGCCGCAGCCGGCGGCGTGGACGGGGACGCGCCGACCGCCGCGGACTACGAGGGTGACCCGGAGCGGAAGACCGGGCTGTACGCGCTGCTGAACGCGGACATCTTCAACATGCTCTGCCTGCCGGGCGAGCCGGGCCTGATCGGCGGAACGAACATCCTGCCCGCCGCGATGAAGTTCTGCGTGGACCGCCGGGCGATGCTGATCGTGGACCCGGACCCGAAGTGGAAGCAGGTCGGCGACGTCACCGGCGCGGTGCGGAACACGACCCAGACCTTCGTCCTGAACGACCCCAACGCCAAGAACGCCGCGCTCTACTTCCCGCGGATCGTGCTGCCGGACGTGAACCACGACAACGCGCCGCGCGAGTTCCCGCCGTGCGGGGTGCTCGCCGGGATCTGGGCCCGCACCGACGTCCAGCGCGGGGTGTGGAAGGCCCCGGCCGGCACCGAGGCCGGGCTCAGCGGGGTCACCGAGCTCACGGTTCCGTTGACCGACAAGCAGAACGGCGTGCTCAACCCGCTCGGCGTGAACTGCCTGCGCGCGCTTCCCGTGGTGGGCAACGTGGTCTGGGGCGCGCGGACCCAGCGCGGCGCGGACGTACTGGCCGACCAGTGGAAGTACCTGCCGGTGCGGCGGCTCGCCCTGTTCATGGAGGAGAGCCTCTACCGCGGAACGCAGTGGGTGGTCTTCGAGCCGAACGACGAGCCGCTGTGGTCTTCGATCCGGCTGAACGTCGGCGCGTTCATGAACACCCTGTTCCGGCAGGGCGCCTTCCAGGGCCGCACGCCGAAAGAGGCCTACCTCGTCAAGTGCGACGCCACGAACAACCCGCAGAACGACATCGACCGGGGGATCGTGAACATCCTGGTCGGGTTCGCCCCGTTGAAGCCCGCGGAGTTCGTGCTCATCCACATCCAGCAGCTCGCCGGCCAGATCCAGGTCTAGGAGACAGCCACTCATGTCCGACAGCAAGACGAAACGGCGCGATCCGTACAAGAACTTCCGGTTCCGGGTGAAGTTCAGCGGCCAGGAGTACATGCTCGGGGTCAGCAAGGTGACCGGGTTCAAGCGGTCCACCGAGGTGATCAAGCACCGCTCCGGCGGCGATCCGGCGACCAGCTTCAAGCTGCCCGGCCGCACCGAATACGACGCGATCACGCTCGAGCGGGGCGTGACCGTGGACAAGGCGTTCGAGCAGTGGGCGAACCGGGTGTGGAGCTTCACCAACTCCGGCGGCGGCCTGGAGACCTCGCTGAAGGACTTCCGCCGCGACCTCATCGTCGACGTGTTCAACGAGGGCGGCCAGAAGGTGCTGTCCTACCAGGTCTACAACTGCTGGGTCTCGGAGTGGCAGCCGGTGTCCGATCTGGACTCGAACGCCAACGCCGTGGCCGTGCAGCACATCAAGGTGGAGAACGAGGGGTGGGTGGCCGAGGAGCTGCCCGAGCCTGAGGACGTCTCCTTCGAAGACCCGGCGTGACGTGGTGGCCGCACTGACCGAAGCCGTCCTGCTGGGCACCTGGGAGGCGGCGCTGGGGCTCGGCACGGTGCGGCGGGCGCTGACGCTGGCGGTCGCGGCCGGGGCGGAGCCGGCGACGGTGGCCGACCTCGCCGTCGGCCACCGGGACGGATTCCTGCTGTCCCTGAGGGAAGGCTGGTTCGGCCCGGGGTGGTCGTGCCTGGTGAGCTGCCCGGCGTGCGCCGAGGAACTCGAGCTGGAACTATCCGAAAAGGACGTTCGGGTGGTGCCGCCGGACGGGGACGCCGGGACGGTGGCCGTCGACGGGTACGAGCTGGACGTCCGGCCGGTCACCAGCCGGGACCTGCTGGTCGTCCGGCGCGAGGCCCCGGACGCGAGGCGGCGGCTGCTGGAACGGTGTGTCGTCGTCGCCCGGTCCGAGGGCCGGGAGGTGCCCGCGCCGGAGCTGCCCGACGCCGTGCTGGCCGCGCTCCCGGCCGCACTGTCCACTCGGGACCCGCAGGCGGACGTCCGGCTGGACCTGGACTGCGTGGCCTGCGGGCACCAGTGGGCGGCGCCGTTCGACATCGGCGCCTACCTGTGGACGGAGCTGGACGCCTACGCCCGGCGGCTGCTGCACGAGGTGCACGCGCTCGCGCGCGGCTACGGCTGGTCGGAGCGCGACGTGCTCGCGGTGAGCCCGGCGCGACGGCGGTATTACCTGGAACTGGCGGGGAGCGTGGTGTGAACGATTTCGTGGACCGGCTGCTCGGCCGGCCCGGCGCGGCGCCGATCCGGCCGGTCGTGCCGACGCTGTTCGAGCCCGCCGCGCCGCTGCGGACTCCGCCGGTGCTGCCGATGGGCACGTTCAGCGAGTCCGGTTCGCCGGGGGAGCCGACGGTCCCGCGCGTGGCCGGGCCCGCGCCGGTTCCGGTCGTGGTGCCGGTGCCGGTGCCGGTCGTCCGAGAAAGCCGCGAGACGCACGAGAGACACGAGAGACACGAGACGCACGAGGTCAGGGTCGAACCGGCGGCGCCGCAGTGGCCGCCGGGCCGACTGAGCCGGGAAACGGTCCGCGAGGTTCCGCAGGAGCGGGACGACGCGGTCACACTCCCGGCGCCGGTCAGCTCGACGCCGATCAGCTCGGCCATGGGCGCGGTCGCCGCGGTGCCGGTGGCCGTGGCCCCCGCAGCATTCCCGGCAGTACCGAGCACACCGGCAGCGCCGCTGACACCGCCCTCCGAACCGGTGCGGGCATTTCCGGTCGCGCGGCCCCGCCCAGGCGGGGCCCTGACCGTGCCACCCCGGCCGCCGATGGCGCGCCGGCAGACCGGACAAGCGGGACCGGACGTGCACATCAGCATCGGCCGGGTCGAGATCAAGGCGGTGCCCGGGCCGGCTCCGGCACCGCGCTCCGAGCGGCCCCGGCGGCCGGTGCTCGGCCTGGACGAATACCTGAAGGAAAGAACGGGAGGTGACCGGGGATGAGCGATGCGAACGCCGTCGAGGCGGTCACCGAAGCGCTGGTGCAGCTGGTGCTGGAGGGCGTGCGCGAGGTCGAAAGCGGGGCCCAGGTCGAGGCGAAGCCGCCGCACGCGACCGCGGGCGCGGGCGGCGACCCGCGGCTGACCCTGTTCCTCTACGAGATCGACACCGATTCGGCACTGCGCAACGAGGACCCGGCCGGGCTCCGGCCCGGTGAGCACGGCGATCCGGCGCTGCCGCTGGTGCTGCACTACCTGCTGACCGCGTTCGTGCCGGGCGGGCACGACGTGACCGCGCACCGGATGCTCGGCGGCGCGATGCGGATGCTCCACGAGCACCCGGTGCTCAGCCGCGACCGGCTCCGCCAGGTGCCCTCGCGCAGCGACGTCTCCGAGCAGCCGGAGCTGGTCCGGATCACCTGGCAGCCGTTGGGGGAGAAGGACATCTACTCGCTCTGGTCGGCTTTCCAGACCGGGTACCGGCTCTCCGTGGCGGTGGAGGTCGGCCCGGTGCTGATCGACAGCCGCCGTCCCCCGCGCACCCCGGTGCCGGTGCTCAAGCGCGGCCCGCAGGATCGCGGCCCCAGCGCCGAGGCGAGCGCGGAATCGCCGTTCCCGGAGCTGACCGCGGCGGTGCCGGTCGCCATCGGCACCGGCGGCACCGAGCACGAGCAGTCTTCGGCGCCGGTCGGCGGCCGGGTGCTCGTCCGGGGCGCGAACCTGGGCGGCACCACGGAAATCCGGCTCACGCACCCGTTGCTGCCCGCTCCGGTCAGCATCGGCCCCGGTGTGGTGAGCGGCGCCGAGGTGCGCTTCGACCTGTCCGGGCCGGCCGGGAATTACCTGGCCGGACTGTGGTCGGTGGCGCTGGTGAGCAGCGTGACCGTGGCGGGGGAGCTGGTCACGACCACGACGAACGAGGTCCCGCTGGCCATCGCGCCGGCCATCACCAGCCCGATGCCGGCGACCGTGCGCCGCACCGGCACCACCGCCGTCGTCCACCTCCGCTGCACCCCGCCGGTGCGGGCCGGGCAGCCGGTGCTCCTGCTGATCGGGTCCCGCTCGGTGCTGGAACGGCGGGCGGTGGTGGCGCAGCCCGACGACCCGGTGCAGGGCACGGACCTCACCTTCGACGTGCCGGACGCGCCGCTGGGCACCCACCTCGCGCGGCTGCGCGCCGGCGGCGTGGACAGCCTGCTGATCGACCGCACCGGGCCGAAGCCGGAGTTCGACGCCACACAGACGATCACGGTGACCGGCTCATGACCGCGGACGTCCACGACGGGTGGGAGGCGGCCAACGGCGAGTTCCTGGCGGCCTCGCTGGAGTGGCTGCGCCTCGTGCTGCGTGGACACATCGAGGCTCCTGATTCCACGGTGTCCAATTCCACAGTGTCTGATTCCACAGTGCAGGATTCCACAGTGGACGATCGCGTGGTCTGGGCCGCGAAGGCGGTGGAGAACGCGGAAGCGTCGGCTCCGCCGCCCGCGCTGGTCGTGCTGGCCGGACGCCTGGGGCTGTCCCGGTTCGAACGGGACACCCTGCTGCTGTGCGCGGCAGTGGAGCTGGACCCGTCGATCGCCGTCTTGTGCGCGCGGGCGCACGGCGACGAGCGGATGGCGTACGCGACGTTCGGCCTCGCGCTGGCCGCGCTGCCCGGGCCGGCGTGGGAAGCCGTTTCCCCGCAAGGCGGCCTGCGGTTCTGGCGGCTGGTCGACGAGCTGCCCGGCCCGGGCTACGGCGTGGTGTCCGCCCCGCTGCGGGCGGACGAGCGCGTGGTCAACTACCTGAAGGGCCTCGGCCATCTCGACCACCGGCTGACCCCGCTGGTGACGCGGATCCTCCCGGCGGCGGGGGCCGGGTTGCCGCCGTCCCAGCAGGAGGTCGCCGATCAGGTGGCCCGGCACTGGCAGGCGGCGGATGGCGCGGGCCCGGTCGTGCAGCTGGCCGGCGCGAGCGACGCCGCCAAGCAGCTGGTCACCGCGCACGCGGCCGCGGCTTGCGGACTGCTCGGCTACCGGCTCCCCGCGTCGCTGCTGCCGGCGCGGCCCGCCGAACTCGACCAGGTGGCCCGGCTGTGGCAGCGGGAGGCCATGCTGCTGCCGCTGGCGTTGTACCTCGACGTCGAGGAGCCGGACACGCCGGTCGCCCGGTTCCTGGACCGGGTCACCGGCCCGGTCGTGGTCGCCACCCGCGAGATCCGGGCGGACCTGACCCGTCCGTCACTGGTGCTGGACGCCGGCCCGCCGACCCTGGCCGAGCGGGCGGCGGCCTGGCGCGCCGTCCTCGGGTCCACTGTGGACAGCGAAGTCGACGCGCTCGCCGCGCAGTTCGCGCTGGAGGTCCCGGCGATCGCAGAAACGGCTGCCGCGGCCAGCGGCGACCCGGCCGAGGCGTGGCAGGTATGCCGCGCGCGGACCCGGCCCCGGCTGGAGTCGCTCGCCGAGCGGCTGGAGCCGAAGGTCGGCTGGGACGACCTCGTGCTGCCGGACCGGGCGCGGCAGCAGCTGGCCGAGATCGCCGGCCAGGTGTGGCAGCGGAGCACGGTGTTCCACCAGTGGGGCTTCGGCGAGCGGATCACCCGGGGGCTCGGGCTGAGCGCGTTGTTCGCCGGGCCGAGCGGCACCGGGAAGACGATGGCGGCCGAGGTGCTGGCGAAGCAGCTCGCGCTGGACCTCTACCGGGTCGATCTATCCGCGGTGGTGAGCAAGTACATCGGGGAGACCGAGAAGAACCTCCGGCGGCTGTTCGACGCCGCCGAGGGCGCGATCCTGCTCTTCGACGAAGCCGACGCGGTGTTCGGCAAGCGCAGCGAGGTCCGCGACGCACACGACCGGTACGCCAACATCGAGATCAACTACCTGTTGCAGCGCATGGAGTCCCACCCGGGGCTGGCGATCCTCACCACGAACATGCGGACCGCGCTGGACACCGCGTTCCTGCGCCGGTTGCGGTTCATCGTGGAGTTCACCTTCCCCGGCCCCGCGGAGCGGGAGTCCATGTGGCGCCGCGCGTTCCCGGCGAAGGCCCCGCACGCCGGGCTGGACTTCGCCCGGCTGGCCCAGCTTCCGGTGAACGGCGGCATGACCCGCAACATCGCGCTCAACGCGGCTTTTCTCGCCGCGGCGGCCGGTTCGACGATCACCATGCGGACCGTGCTGGACGCGGCCCGCAGCGAGTTCCGGAAGCTCGAGCTGCCAGCCAAGGACCGGGACTTCACCTGGGAGGAGGCGCGATGACCATCGAGGTGCGCATCGACCGCGTGGTGCTCGACGGCGTCGACCTGCCACCGGGCCAGTCGCGGGCACTCGGCGAGGCCCTGGAAGCGGAACTGAAAAGGCTGTTCACGGCTTCCCTGCCGGGCGCCTGGCGGGAGTCCGCGCGTGTGCGGCGGGCCGAGCTGCGGCTGCCCGAGGACGGCACGGCGGTCGCGCTCGGGCGGGACATCGCCCGCGCGATCCACAGTGGACTCGATCGAGGAGAGGGGGTACCGCGGTGAGTGGCTTCCCGCAGAACCTCAACCCCGTCCGCGGCGGTTTTGTGCTGGTCGACCCGGACAACGGGCGGCCGAAGAAGACGATCCCGTTCCAGTACAACCCGGACACGCTGACCCGCACGTTGCAGGTGCAGGGCATCGGCAGCGAGCCGGGGGACCGGCTGGAAGCGTTGCGGCTCAAGGGACCGCCGCATGAGACGTACAAGTTCGACGCCGAATTCGACGCCGCCGAGGAGCCCGGGAAGTATCCCGACGGGCTGTTCCCGCTCCTGTATGCGTTGGAGGCCGGCATTTCACCGACCTACGACCAGCTGTGGAGCGAGAACGACGACGCGGGTAAAGGCATGCTGGAGATCGCGCCGGCGGAGTCGCCGCTGACCGTGCTGGTCCTCGGCCCGCGCCGGGTCGTGCCGGTGCGGATCACCGACTTCAGCGTCACCGAGGAGGCGTTCGACGCCTCGCTGAACCCCATTCGCGCCAAGGTTTCGATCGGGGTGCGGGTGCTCACCGTCGACGACCTCGGGTACGTGCACAAGGGCGGCCGGCTCTACCTGGCCCACCTGCAGCAGAAGGAGCGGTTCGCGGCCGCGGTCGACCATCCGGTGACCGACGTCGGCGTGCCGGGCATCTAAGGAGCCAACGGATGTTTTCCACCACCAGCCGCTATTACGGCCTGCCCACGGAGGTCTACCAGCTGCCGGACGGGCGCGAGGTCCCGTACGCGAGCCGCCGCCTGCTGCCGCTGCCCGAGGAGCTGGCGCAGATCGGCGAGCACGCCGTGGCGCCGGGGGACCGGCTGGACCGGATCGCGGGCCAGGTGTTCGGCGACGCGGAGCAGTACTGGCGCATCGCGGACGCGAACCGCGCGCTGGACCCGGACGAGCTGACCGCGGAACCCGGCCGGCGGCTGCGGATCACCCTGCCGCCCGGTGTCCCGGGGGGAGGGCCGAGAAGTGGCCGGTAGTTTCCAGCTGCTGCTGATGCTGGGCCGGGTGGTGGCCGCGCCGGTGCCGCAGCCGCTCGTGGACGCCCTGCAGTCCGTGCAGGTCACCTCCGCGGCCGGCGAGCGCAGCGGGTTCCAAATGACCTTCGCGGTGAGCCGCAACTCCGTGATCACCCAGACCCTGCTGCCGTTCGGGCTGCTCGATCCACCGGCGCGGGTGGTGCTCGTCGCGATCATCGGTGGCTCGCCGGAGGTGCTGATGGACGGCGTGATCACCCGGCACGAGCTGAGCCCGGGCGACGCGCCGGGCTCCGGCACGCTGACCGTCACCGGCGAGGACCTGACCCTGCTGATGGACCTGCGCGACGAGCAGCGGACCTACCCGGCCCAGCCGCTCCAGGTCCAGGCGCTGAGGATCCTGGCGGGGTACGCGATGTACGGCATCGCCCCGGCGACGATCCCGGCCGCGTTCTCGGACCCGTACCCGCCGGTGGAGAAGTACCTGGCGCAGGCGGACACCGATCTCGCGTACCTCAGGATGCTCGCGCAGATGGCCGGCTACGTGTTCTACCTCGAACCGGGACCGCTGCCCGGGGCGAGCGTCGCCTACTGGGGGCCGGAGGTGCGGGGCGGACGGCCGCAGCCGGCGCTCACCGTGGACTCCGGCCCGGCGACGAACGTGGAATCGCTGTCGTTCGGCTTCGACGGGACGGCCCGGACGCAGTTCACCATCCGGCAGGAGGAGCCGACCACCAAGATCGGCATCTCCATCCCGGTGCCGGACCTCTCGCTGTTGCGCCCGCCGTTGGCGATGCGGCCCGCGGTGGCGCTGAAGGAGAAGCCGCTGCCCGACCTGTCCGGCCTCTCCACGATCGAGGTGCTGATGAAGGGGTTGAGCCAGACCGCCGCGGCCTCGGACGCGGTCACCGGGCAGGGCAAGCTCGACGTGCTGCGCTACGGCCACGTGCTCAAGGCCCGCCGGCTGGTCGGCGTGCGCGGCGCGGGGCTCAACTACGACGGCAGTTACTACGTGACGCGCGTGACGCACGAGATCAAGCGCGGTGAGTACACCCAGAGCTTCAGCCTGGCCCGGGACGCCTTCGTCCCGTTCCCGCCCCAGAAGGTGGACCTATGACTCGCGAAGACGGCCGGTTCCACGGCACCTATCAGGGCGTGGTGATGTCCAATGTGGACCCGCTGGGCCTCGACCGGCTGCTGGTCCGGATCGGCGACGTGCTCGGCGACGAGCCGGTCTGGGCGAGCGCCAGCACCGCGGCGCCGAGCATGAACGTGGTGCCGCTGATCAATTCGGGCGTGTGGGTCGAGTTCCAGGGCGGGGACCTCAGCCGCGCGGTGTGGACCGGCTTCCGCCGGGACGTGCGCCAGGAGGGGCCGCCGGTCGCGAACAGCATCCTGCCCGGGGTGCCGCAGATCGTGCTCGGCACGCCGCAGCCTTCGGTGGGGGCGCTGCCGCAGAACTACCTGCTGATCACCGAGCAGCCCGGGCCGACCGGCGGCATCCAGCTGCAGATCCAGGGCCCGGCCGGGCCGTTCATCAAGATGAACGAGACCGGGATCGAGCTGTCCTGCGGGCCCGGCCTCGCCTCGATCCGGCTGACCGGCACGTCGGTGGTCATCAACAACGGCACGTTCATCATTCCGAAGTAGGGGGAGGGATCTTCGATGCCGGGCTTTGTGCTCCACAGTGGAATGACGATGAACTGCCCGCACCAGGGCGTGATGGTGGCGAAGCCGGCCGGTCCGCCGCCGGCGCTGGTGGAGGGGATGCCGGTGCTGACCGCGAAGGACCAGCTGACGATCGTCGGCTGCACCGCGGCCCCGTCGTGCGTCAATGTGCAGTGGAACAACATGTCCACCGAGCTGGGCTACGCCACGCCGGTACTGGTGCAGTCGAAGCCGGCCGGACAGGGCGACGGCACCTGTATCGGCTCGCAGAGCCCCGGCCCGCCGATCGTGATCGCCATGCAGCCGTTCGTGTTCGGGGTGTGAGCGCGATGAACATCGACTTCCCGTTCCACATCGGACCGCGCGGCCGGATCGCGGACACCGGCTACGCCGCCCACGTGCTGGACCTGATCGAGCAGCTGCTGTTCACCACTCCGGGGGAGCGCGTGATGCGGCCGGACTTCGGCGTGGGCCTGCTGGACCTGGTCTTCGAGCCGAACAGCCCGGAGCTGGCCGCGGCGTTGCAGGTCTCCGCGGAGGGCGCGCTGCAGCGCTGGCTCGGGGATCTGATCAAAGTGGACTCGCTGGTGGTCACCGCGGAAGAGAGCACGTTGCGGATCGAAATCGCGTACGTGCTGCTCGCCACCGGTGAACGCCGGCAGGACGTGCTCGAAGGGACGGCAGCGTGATCGACTGCACCGACGACCGCCGCCGCGCCGAGGTCCGGGCGCGCGAGCGCAACGGGATCGACGCGGTGAGCGTGGGTGACGACCGCCGCACCCTCACCGTGCTCTTCTTCGGCCCGGCGCCGGAAGAGCTGGCCCCGGCGAACTTCCGGATCGACGGCGGCCGCCGGATCACCGGCATCCAGGTCGTCTCGGTCAGGCCGTGCCCGGGCGACGACCCCGATCTCGAGGACGGCGTGCGGCTCACCGTGGACCGCGCCGGAGACCTTTCCACCTACCGGCTGACCGTGGTGGAAGCCGGGCCGGACGGCAAGCCGGGCACCGCCCCGTATCCGGGCTTCGACCCGCGTTACGCCGGGGTGGACTTCACCTTCACCTCGTGCGGGGACCTCGACTGCGCACCGGCCGAAGACAGTCCACAAGAGAGTGTTCCCGGCCCGGAAATCGACTACCTGAGCAAGGACTACGCGAGCTTCCGCCAGCTGATGCTGGACCGGCTGAGCCTGACCATGCCGGCCTGGACCGAACGGCACGTCCCGGACGTCGGGATCACGCTGGTGGAGCTGCTCGCCTACGAGGGCGACCGGCTCAGCTACCAGCAGGACGCGATGGCGACCGAGGCGTACCTGGACACCGCGCGCCTGCGCGTGTCGGTTCGGCGGCACGCCCGCCTCGTGGACTACTTCGTGCACGACGGGTGCTCGGCGCGGACCTGGGTCTGCCTCGAAGCCGACCAGCAGGCCAAGCTGCCGCCGGGCGAGTTCCGGTTCGTCAGCCTGCCGGACGGCGTGCTGCCCGAGCTGGGCAAGGCCCTTCAGCAGAGTGACCTCGACCGGCCCGGCCTCCCGGAGTACCAGGTCTTCGAGCCCGTGCCCGCCGAACCGCTCACGCTGTACCCGGCGCACAACCGTATTCCACTGTGGACCTGGGGCGACTACGACTGTGGTCTGCCGTCCGGTGCCACCTCGGCCACGCTGGCCGACGGTGAGCCGAACGGCGCCCGGGTCCTGCAGCTCGAGCCCGGTTCGGTGCTGGTCTTCGAGGAGCTGGTCGGGGCCAAGAGCGGCCTGCCCGCCGACGCCGACCACACCCACCGGCAGGCGGTCCGGCTGACTTCGGTCACCAAGACCACCGACGAGCTGTACCACCAGCCGTTGCTGGAAGTGGCCTGGGACCGGGTGGACGCGCTGACGTTTTCCTTGTGTGTCAACGCCCGCGGCGGCCCGGACTGCACCGACTTCGAGGTCGGCGTCGCCCGTGGCAACGTGGTTCTGGTCGAGCACGGCGCACGGATCGACTGGTGCGGCGGTGTGCCGGAAAGCCACACCGTGCCTCCGCCCGAAGCGACGGGGCCGGGCTGCCCGGACCCGCCCGACTTCGGCTGCCCCGACGAGTCCGTGCCGGGACGACGACCGGGTTACCCGCCGTTGCCGGTGCGGTTCTCCCCGGAGCTGACACATCAGCCGGTGACACAGAGCGCGCCGTTCCCCTCGTCCGCGGACATCGCGGCCGCCCAGGCGCGGTGGCTGGTCGCCCTGCCCGAGCGCGTGCGCGCCCGGCTGACCGCGCTGTGGCACAGCTGCTCGGGCCACGAACTGTCCGATGAGGACATGGTCTTCGTCACGGCGCTGTTCGGCGCGCGGCTGGTCGCCAAGCTCGAGCTGCGGGACCATCCCCGCCGGGCGCTGCGGTACCTGCTCGCCCGGTTCGACGACCTGCTGGAGACCAAGCTGGAGCGGCTGCGGCAGCTGATCCACCGCGCCCGCGCGGGTTACGTGCTCACCAAGGCGAACGAGGGCTGGGAAATCGGCCAGAGCTGGGGCGCCGGGGAAGGCGCGGCGCTGGACGAGAACAGCGCTGCGTTCCGCGGCCCGGCGGGCCCGGCCACCCGGCCGGACCCGCGCGCCGCGCTGCCCGCGGTCACCGTGACCGACCGGGAGGGCGAAACCTGGCTGCCGCAGCGCGATCTGCTGGACAGCGGTCCGGCCGACCGGGTTTTCGTCGGTGAACTCAACGACACCGGCGCGGTGGCGCTGCGCTTCGGCGACGGCCGTAACGGCGCGAAGTTCCCTTTGGGCGGCGCTCTTACCGCTTCGCTGCGGGTCGGCACCGGGCCGGCCGGCAATGTCGGCCGCGAGGCGGTGAACCGGATCGTGTTCTGCCGGGTTTCGGTGGGCGGAATCCGCGAAGTCCGCAATCCGCTGCCGGCCACCGGGGGAGCCGATCCCGAGCCGGTGTCCGAAGTCCGGCTGCGGGCGCCTCAGGAAGTCCGGCACCGCCTGCAACGCGCCGTAACCGCGGATGATTACGCGACGCTGGCCGGGCAGAACCCCGCCGTGCAACGGGCCGCGGCCGATCTGCGCTGGACCGGCAGCTGGTACGAGGCCCAGGTCGCGGTCGACCCGCTCGGCGCCGAGATCGCGCCGGACTGGCTGCTCGACGAGATCCGCTCCGGGCTGTACCCGTACCGGCGGATCGGGCACGACCTCGCGGTGTCGACCGCGACGATGGTGCCGCTCGACCTGGCCGTGCACGTCGAAGTACTGGGCGAGTACCTCACCGGGCACGTCCAGGCGGCGCTGCGCCGGGTGCTCGGCCGGTTCTTCGCCCCGGACAACCTCACCTTCGGCACCCCGGTCCGGGTCAGCCAGGTGGTCGCCGCCGTGGCAGCGGTGCCCGGCGTCCGCCACACCGAAGTGACCCGGCTGGGCCGGTTGTTCGGCCCGCCCGGTACCGCGCTCGACACCGGTGTGCTGCCGATCGGGCCGCTGGAAGTGGCGCAGCTCGACGACGATCCGAGCCGGCCCGAGAACGGGCGGCTGACCCTCGACCTGGTTGGTGGGCGATGAGCTGTTCGTGCGGCTGCGGCGGGGGCACCGCCGAGACCACCCCCGCGTCGACCTACAACCGGCCGGGCCTGCCCGCGCTGTCCGCCCGGATCGGCACCTTCAGCCAGTTCCGGGCGACGATGCTGGCCCGGATCGCCGGCCGGCCCGCGCTGGCGAAGCTGACCACCCGGGAGCCGGACGACCCGGCGATCGCGCTGCTGGACTGCTGGGCCGTCGTCGGCGACGTGCTGACCTTCTACCAGGAGCGGCTCGCGAACGAGGGGTACCTGCGCACCGCGATCGAGCCGGAATCCTTGGTGCACCTGGGAAAGCTGGTCGGCTACACGCCACGGCCCGCGCTCGCCGCCACCACCCACCTCGCGTTCACCCTCGACCCCGGCGCGAAGGCGGTGATCCCGGCCGGTTCGGGCGCCAAGAGCGTGCCGGGGCAGAACCAGCTGCCGCAGACCTTCGAGACCACCGACGAGCTGCTGGCCCGCGAGGAGTGGAACACCCTGCAGGTCGCCAGGACCGCGCCGGTGGACCTCACCGGCACCGAGGCCAAGCTGGTGCGCGAGCTGGGCGTCGAGGGCACCACGGCCAACCTCAAGACCGGCGACCGGCTGCTGCTGCTCTTCGGCCCGGCGGTCCCCGTGGTCCGGACTGTCGAGAAGGCGGTCGTGGACTTCGCTTCCGGCCGGACCACGGTGACCCTCACCCGCCCGGACGGCAGCCTCGACGAGCTCAACCAGGCGATTTCCGACCTGCTCTCGGAGATCACCAAGGTCGTGCCCCCGCCCGACCCGCAGCCATGGGACCCGAAGCCGCCGATCTCGCCGTGGACCGCGGCGACGATCGAGGCGCTGACCGCCGCCCGGACGTACCTGACCGGCCTCGGCACTCCGCCGGACGTCGACGGCGTGCCGTATGACCTGATCCGCACCGTCGCGTCGCTGAACACGGGGCTGCCCGAGCAAGCGGCCCTCGCGCGGGCGCACGCCGGCTGCACGGTGCAGGACTGGTTCGAGCAGTACGTCCAGCCGGTCGCCGACGCGAACACGACGTTGCTGAAGCTCTGCGTCGAGGCCCTGCACGACATCGACCCCGAGGCGGGCTACCTGAACCAGCTGGCCCGGGACCTGGTCTGCCCGAATTCGCCGCAGCTGCTGGCACTGGACGGCTCCGAGGGAGGCTGTTCGAACTGCGGGGAGGATTGCGGCCGGGCCGCCGCGCTGGTCGCGCTCACCCCGGTGCTGCCGTGGCTGCGAAGGGAGCCGTCCCGGCCGCCGCGGCACGCGATCGAGCTTCAGTCCACAGTGGACGACCTGTTCCGCGCCGACTCCGACGTGCACCCGAAGCTGCTCGTCGCGGCCGACCCCCGGCTGGCGCCGAACCTGCGCCAGGCCTGGGCGAACCAGCGGATCGCGCCGCCGCCCGAGCTGTCCGGCCTGCAGGTGTTCCGGACCCGGGCGCTGACCGTCGCCCGTCCGGCGGGGGTGCCGGCAGACCCGCCCGGCAGCATCACCGTGTACCTGGACAACGTGTACGACGGCATCGCCCGCGACAGCTGGGTGGTGCTGGAATCCGCCGCGACCTCGGGCAGCGCGGCGGCCCAGCTGGTCGTGACGGTGCTGGCGGCCGCCCAGGCGAGCGTCGACGTGACCGTGCCGAACCCGCCCGGCTCGCCGAGACCGGTGGGCACCCGGCAGGTCACCGTGCTGACCCTGCGGACGAGCGATCCCGCACCCGCGGCGGGCGCCGTCGTCTGGGCCCAGGGCGAAGCGCTCACCGCGCTCGGCGACCCGATCACCGGCGACGTCTTCGGCGACGAGATCGAGCTGGGCCGGCTCTACGACGGCCTGCGACCGGGCCGGTGGCTGGTGGTGTCCGGCGAGCGCACCGACGTCCCGCACACCAGTGGCGTCCCGGCGACCGAGCTGACCATGGTGGCCGGCATCCGCCAGCGGGTCGAGCCGTCCCGCGCGGGCGCGAGTGTGCGGACGTTCCTGGCGCTGGCCACCACACTGTCCTATCGGTACAGCCGCGCCACCGTGACGCTGTACGGTAACGTGGTCGCGGCCGATCAGGGGGAGACGCGCGCCGAGGTGCTCGGCAGCGGCGACCCCGGGGCGGCCGGCCAGACGTTCCCGTTGCGGCAGATCACCGCGGACAACCCGCTGACCTTCCGGCCGTCGGCCAACGCGACCGGCGCGGACAGCACGCTCACCACCCGCGTTTCCGGCGTGCGCTGGCACGAGACGGATGGGCTGATCCTGTCCGGTCCGGCCGACCACGACTACGAGGACGTCGTCGGCACCGACGGCTCCCGCAGCGTCCGGTTCGGCGACGGGGTACACGGCTCCCGCGTGCCGGCCGGCGTGGAGAACGTCACCGCGACCTACCGGATCGGCGCCGGCCACAGCGGCAACGTCGACGCGGGCCAGATCAACCAGCTGTCCGCCCGCGCGCTCGGCGTGCGGTCGGTGACCAACCCGATCGCGTCCGGCGGGGGAGCCGACGGTGACGGCCCGGCGGACGCGCGCGGCACCATCCCGCTGCGGATGCTGGCCCTCGACCGGCTGCTGTCGGTCCGCGACTACGAGGACTTCACCCGGGCCCGGGCCGGGATCGGCAAGGCAGCGGCGGTCAAGCTGTCCGACGGCGGTCAGCGGGTCGTGCACGTCACCATCGCGGCGACCGGGGACGCGCGGATCGACCCGTCGTCCGGCCTGTTCACCACGCTGGAATCCGCGCTGGTCACCTACGGCGACCCCGGTGCCGGCATCCGGGTCGCGGTCCGCGACCAGGTGCTGCTCGTGCTGCGGGCCGGGATCAAGGTCCTGCCCGATTACTCGTGGGACCTGGTGGAGCCGGCCGTCCGCGCGGCGTTGCTGGCCCGGTTTTCCTTTGCCGGCCGTAATCTCGGCGAACCGGCGTACCTCAGCGAGGTGTTCGCCGCGGTGCAGGCCGTGCCGGGGGTGGACTACGCCGACGTCGACGTGTTCGACGGGATCACCGGCGACGTCACGCCGATCGAGCTGGCCACCATCGTCGACGGGCTCACCGAGGCGAAACCGTGTGTGCCCGCTTCCGGTGCGCGGTTCGACGAGGTCTTCGACGAGGTGGACTTCGTCAACAACTACGGCTGGGACACGCTTTCCACGATCGCGCTGCGGCACGGCCTGACGCTCGACGAGCTGGTCCGGCTCAACCCGCGCCTGGAACCGGGCACGCTCCGCGGTGGCGACCGGCTCACCGTGTTCCGCGGCCTCCGCCCCGCCCAGCTCGCCGTCCTCCCGGACAGCGTGCCGGAGGCACTGACCTTGGTGAGGATCCCATGACCCGTACTGTGCCGTTCGTTACCAATCCGACTACAGCCACGGCGGAAACGGGTTCCGGCAAGCAGATCGGTTGCAGCCCGTATCCGCCTACTTCCGGTCGGATTGGTAACGCCGACCGGCTCTACGAGCTGCTGCCGTCGGTCTACCGCCGGCGCGACGAGGAGAACGCGGGCCCGCTCAAGGCGCTGCTCGGGGTGATCACCGAGCAGGCCGACCTGATCGGCGCCGACCTCGACGCGCGGTACGAGGACTGGTTCGTCGAGACCTGCGAGGACTGGGTCGCGCCCTATCTCGGCGACCTGGTCGGGTACCGGATCCTGCCCGGCGCGGACGAGACCCTGGCTACCGGCTCCGAGGCGGCGCAGCGGTTGCTGGCCGCGCTCGCCTCGCGCCGCGACGTCGCGCACACCGTCGGGAACCGGCGCCGGAAAGGCACGCTGGCCCTGCTGGAGCAGCTCGCGGCGGATGTCGCAGAATGGCCGGCCCGCGCCGTCGAATACCGGCAGCTGCTCGGGGTCACGCAGGCGGTCCGCCTGCACGGCCGCGACTTGCGGGCCGACCGGCGGCGGCTGACCCGGGGCCGGCTCACCGACCTGCGCCGCGCCGACGCGCTCGACCGGCTCGGCGGGCCGTTCGACGAGCTGGCCCACACGGCCGAGGTCCGGCGGATCACCTCCCCGCGCGGCACCGGCCGGTACAACATCCCGGAGATCGGGCTGCACGTGTGGCGGCTCAAGCCCTATTCGATCACCGGCGCGCCCGCGTACTGCGAGGACCGGGCCCGCACCCACTTCACGTTCAGCATCTTGGGCAGCAACACCCCGCTGATCACCAATCCGGAGCGGGAGCCCTCGCCGGCGCACATCGCGGACGAGACGAACGTGCCCGCGTTCATCCGGCGGCACGCGTTCGCCGAGCGGACCGCGGCTTATTACGGCCCCGGCAAGAGCCTGTCCATCCATCTCGGGGACGGGAAACCGGTGCCACTGGGCGCCATCGTGCCCGCGGACCTGTCCGGCTGGCGCTACCGGCCGGGCCGCGGCCAGGTGGCGGTGGACCCGGTGCTCGGCCGGATCGCCTTCCCCGCCAGGGAAGCGCCGGACACCGGGGTGTGGGTTTCCTACCACTACGGGTTTTCGGCGGATGTGGGCGGCGGGGAGTACCTGCGGCCGGTGGACCCGGCGTCGCCGAAGAAGGTCTACTACGTCGGGCCCGGGCACCACCGGCTGATCACCGAAGCGGTCGAGGAATGGCGTCACGACAAGGAAACCGACCCCGGACTACGGGAGGGGGTCATCGAAATCACCGACAGCGGGGCGTATCAGGAGCAGCTCGAAATCCCGCTGGACCGCGGCGACCGGCTGACCCTGCGCGCGGCCAAGGGCACGCGGCCGGTGCTGCGGCTGCTGGACTGGTCGAGCAACCGCCCGGACGCGCTGCGGCTCGTCGGAACCGGACAGGGCGCGGCGACCGACCCGTTGCCCCGGGTGGTGTTCGATGGGCTGCTGATCACCGGGCGCAGCGTGCGGGTGGACGGGCCGGTCGGCCAGTTCGTGGTGCGGCACTGCACGCTGGTGCCGGGCTGGGACCTCGACGAGGACTGCTGCCCGTGCCACGAGGAGGAGGCCGGGATCGAGCTGGTCGACACCCCGGTGTGCCTGCAGGTGGAGCACAGCATCCTCGGCACGATCCTGGTCAACGCCGAAGAGGCGCACCACGAGCCCAACCGGATCTGGCTGTCGGACAGCATTCTCGACGCCGCCGGGGCCGGCCTCGCCGCGGTGTGCGGCCCCGACGACAGCCCGGCGTACGCGGAGTTCAACGCCCGGCGCACGACCGTGTTCGGTTCCGTGCTCGCGCACGCGGCCGGGCTGATCGAGAACTCCATTGTGGACGGTGTGGTGCGGATCGCCCGGCGGCAGACCGGATGCGTGCGGTTCTGCTGGCTGCCGGAAGGCTCGCGCACGCCGCCCCGGTTCCACTGCGAGCCGGAACATTCCGGCGATCCGGCCCGGGTGGTGCCGCGGTTCACCTCGGCCCGCTACGGCACCCCGGGTTACGCGCAGCTCGCGCTGAGCTGTCCCGACGAGATCCGCCGCGGCGCCGACGACAGCTCCGAAATGGGCGCCTTCCACGACCTGTTCCAGCCGCAGCGCGAGGACAATCTCCGGCTGCGCCTCGACGAGTACACCCCGGCCGGCAGTGACGCCGGCATCCTGTTCGCCACCTAGGAGACCGCCATGCAAGCCGACTTCTCGCGTCGCACGTTCGACCCGCTGAAACACTTCTCCGCGGTCCTGTCCCAGCAGGGCCGCGTCCAGCTCGACGCCGACGCCAACGAACAGGGCGCGATCCTGCTGCACCAGCTGCGCACCGTGGTGGCCGACCTGGTCGGCCCGGCCGCGGCGGTGGCCGGTTCGCCGGCCGGGTTCGAGATCGACCCCGTGCTGGACAGCCGGACGAACAAGGTGCTGGACCTGACGATCGCCCCCGGCCGGTTCTACGTCGACGGGCGGCTGGTCGAGAACCACCGGCCGGGGACCACCTATGTGAATCAGCCCGACGGCCACCTCGACCCGGACACGGACTCGCTGCCGGAGACCGGGCCGTTTGTGGTGTACCTGCGGGTGTGGGAGCGGCTGATCACGGCGCTGCAGGACCCGGCGATCCGGGAGGTCGCGCTCGGCGACCCCGGGCCGGACACCGCCGCCCGGGCGAAGACCGTCTGGCAGGTGGCCTGGTGCGCCGGGGAAGGTTCCGGTGACTTCCAGGACTTCCTGCAGTCGGTGAACCCGGCGCGCGGCCGGCTCGCCGCACGCGCGAAGCGGCCGGAGGACGCCGACGAGGACGTCTGCCGGCTGCCGCCGGAGGCGCGGTTCCGCGGCCCGGAGAACCAGCTGTACCGGGTCGAGGTGCACACCGGCGGGCTGGCCTGGCGGGACCTCTCGGACGTGTCGAACCGGGCGCGTCGCACGGGGTTCGTCCCCGATCTGCCCGGGGCCACGTTCAAGTGGTCGCGGGAAAACGCGTCGGTGGTCTTCCCGGTCGTGTCCGTCTCGGGGGCGACGGTCACGCTCGCGACGCTCGGCCGGGACGGCAAGCTGGACCTCGATATCGGCGACCACGTCGAACTCGTCGACGACGCCACCGCCAGCCGCGTCGCCGACGACGTGCCGGCCCTCCAGCGGCCGCACCCGGCGCCCAAGCTGCTGACCGTCGTCGCGATCGACCCGGCCGACCGGCTGGTCACCCTGGATTCCGAAGTGGACGATCGCTGCGGCCCGGGCACCGACCCGGAGCTGCACCCGCTGCTGCGCCGCTGGGACCACCGCGGTTCGGCCGGTTACGAAAGCGGGAGCCGCGACGTCGCCACCGACGGCGCACTGCCACTCGTCGAGGACACCTGGATCGACCTCGAGGACGGGGTCCAGGTGTTTTTCAAGGCCCCGCCCGCCCCATCGGTGGCCGCGGACAAGTGGGGCGGCAGCTACCGCCGCGGCGACTACTGGCAGATCCCGGCCCGCACCATCACCGGTGACGTGGAATGGCCGCAGGACAGCAGCGGCCCGCACGCGGTTGTCCCACACGGGGTCGGCTACCACTACGCCGTGCTCGGCGTCGTCGGCGGGGACGGCCAGGTGACCGACCGGCCGATCTCGTTCGAACCGCTCTTCCCAGACCCGGCGACGCGAGGTGCGACAAGCGGTGGGATGGCGGCTGGTGGTTCGGCTGCCGCCGGTGGTTCGGCTGCGTCGGGGGAGGCTGCTGGGGGATCTCCGGCTGGCGGATCGGCTGCGTCTGCGGGCTCTGCGGTGGCTGGCGTATCGGCCGTGCCGGGCGATGCGTCCATGGGGTCTTCGTCCGGCGGATCGGCCATGCCTGTGCAGGCGTTCGCCGCCGCGCCGGCGGCCATGGGAAGTGCGGCCGTTGTGACGGAGGGGCCACCGGTACCGCAGATGGCGTTCTCGAGGTCCATCTCGCCGTTGCGGCAATCGAATCCCCAGCCGTCCGTCACCGTTCAGGCGCTGGACGACCCTCCGGCACCGCGCCCGACCACACCCAGTCCAGTCCCACGTCAGAACGGCTCGCCTGCCCAGCCTGCCGTATCCGATTCCGTTCCAGGGCAGGAGGATTCGATGCCATCCCAACCAGCCACACCCACCGCCGATGTCGCCGCCACAGTGGGCGCCGATCCGCAGGGGACGTCTGCCGCCGTCCCGGCCGCCTCGGCTCCGGCGCCCGCGACTGCCGCCGATTCGACCGTCCCGGCGGCCCCGGCTCCTCCGACCACTGCGCCGCCGGTCACCGGCGCGCCGGCGGGGCCGCTCGGGAACCAGCTCACCTCCTGGCTGCGCACCGTGGTGCCCGGACTCTGGGCGACTCTGGTGGCCTGGCTGGTGTCCTTCGGCCTGCCCGCCTCGATGACCGATTGGCTTGGTGGGCTGGGCAACCAGGTGATGGTCCCGATCGTGCTGGCCATCGTGTACGCGCTGCTGCGCCGGCTCGAGCCGCTCATGCCGCCGTGGCTGACCCGGCTGTTGATCGGCTCCAACCGGCCGCCCAGCTACGCCGGGGCGAGCAGCCAGGCGGCGTGACCGGGCCACCGGCTCAAGGACTCGTGAGTGTTCATGCCGGTTCTAACCGGCATGAACACTCACGAGCTTTTACCCTCGGCGGAGGCTGATCGGCGGCACTGTCGCTCCTCGCAGCGTCAGTGCGTCGATCGTCTCCGGCCGGTAGGGCAGCGTTGCCAGGCGTTTCACCATCGTCTCTTCCGGACTGTCCACTTCGGTGCCGAAGAAGAACGCCCACTCGTGCTCGTCGGAGCCGAAGTAGACCGGTGAGCCGAACGTCTCGGTGAACCGGCGCCAGCACTTCACAAGTGTCGAGTTGCGCCACAGCGTCGGGCAGCCGCCCTGGTACGCGACCACCCCGCCGGGGGTGAGCAGCCCCTGGCACAGGCTCAGGAACTCCGTGCCGTACAAGCGGTTGTGCTGCGCGTCGGTGCCGTCCTGCTCGTCCGGCAGGTCGACCAGGACGATGTCGTACTTGTCCGCGCAGTCGCCGACGAACTGCCAGCCGTCGGCGTAGTGCACGCGGATCCGGCCGTCACCGCGCTCGGCCTCGGCCAGCTCGGCGGCCGAGTAGCCGTACGGCAGATGCTCGGCGCAGAGCCGCACGGCCTGGCTGTCGATGTCGACGTGGTCGACGACCGAAGCGCCCGCCGCCACCGCGATCCGGCACACCACGCCTTCACTCGACCCGACCACCAGCACGCGGTCCACGCGCGCGGCCAGCAGCAGCGCGGGCACGAGCAGGGCCTCGTGGTAGACGAGCTGGCTCAGCTCGGTGCTCTGGCGTTCGCCGTCGCAGAACAGCGAGATGCCCTGGGCGGTTTTGCCGATCACCAGGTGCTGGTAGTCGGTGCGGGTGTCGGCGAGCACGTCCGAGACGTGCCAGACGCGGGTCAGGCCGTCGCCGGCCGGTTCCTCGATGTTCAACCGTCTTCCTGTCCTCTGTGGATGGTCTGGGTCCGGGCCGCGCCCGCGCCGAGCAGGTCCTGCAGCAGGTGCACGGCCAGCTCCGGGTCCGCGCGGCGGCCGCAGGTGAACACGTCGACGAACACCGACCCGCGCTCGGGGTAGGAGTGGATCGACGCGTGCGATTCGGACAGCAGCGCGAGCACAGTGATGCCCTGCGGCTCGAACCGCTTGAACGTCAGCTCGCAGACGGTCGCGCCGGCTTTCTCCAGCGCGCGTTGCAGGCTGTCGCACAGGAATTCGGCGTCGTCGAGCACCTCGGGCGAGACCCCCGAGAACTCCGCGAGCACATGGCGGCCGGAGAACTCGCCGACCTCGCTCGGCTCGCCACCGATGAAATACGTCCGCAACGGGGGAAAGCCGTTGAACGATACCGACGAGTAACTCTGGGTGTACGCGCCGGTGTCCAGGATGTCCACGTGGTCACCGGCCCGCAGCGCCAGCGGCAGCCGGTACGGGGTGTGCTGGTACAGCACGTCGTCGCCGTCGCAGGTGGGGCCGGCGATCACGACCGGGCCGTCCGGGGTGCCGTCGTGGGCGGTCTCCAGGCGGTACGCGATGGCCTCGTTCTCCGTCTCGGCCATCCCGCCGTACCGCCCGATGTCCAGGTACACCCAGCGTTTCTCGTCGGTCGAGGACTTGCGGGACACCAGCACGACCTCGCTGCGGATCAGCCCGGCCCCGGCGACCACCGCCCGTCCCGGCTCGAACGCCAGCTCCGGCGCGACGGGAAAATGACGTTCGACCGACGCGCGGATGGCGGCCGCGTACTCGGCGAGCGGTGGCGGCGCGGTCGCGTACCGGCCGGGCAGCCCGCCGCCGATGTTCAAGCCGCGCAACGAAACGCCCCGCGCGGCCACCGCGCGGGTGACCGTCGCGGCGGCGGCGATGCCGGCTTCCCACGCCCGCGGGTCGAGGTGCTGGGAACCGACGTGAAACGCGACGCCTTCCGCGTCCAGCCCGAGGGCGTCGGCGCGCGTGAGCAAGTCCACCGCCATTTCCGGGCTACAGCCGAACTTCTGCCCGAACGGCGTCTGCGAACCGGGGCTGTCCACGAGAATCCGGCACGACACCGTCGACCCGGGCGCGTGCTCGGCGAGGTTCTCGAGGTCCGGGAGGCTGTCGAAGGTGAACCGGCGAACCCCGGCCCGGTGGGCGAACGCGATGTCCCGCGCCTTTTTCACCGTGTTGCCGTACGAGATCAGCTCCGGCCGGACGCCCTGGGCGAGGCAGAGTTCGATCTCCTCGCGCCCGGCCACGTCGAAGCCCGCCCCCGCGCGAGCCAGCAGCCGGACCACCTCCGGCGCCGGGTTCGCCTTCACCGCGTAGTACATCCGCGCCTCGGGCAGCGTTTCCCGAAGGCGCGCATGGCTTTCCCGCACCACGTCGAGGTCGACGACGAGGCACGGCGTCGGGGGACTGCGGTCGTCCAGGAACGCACGGCACCGTAACGATGCCTGCGGCAATGCTTCGATCACGCGATCCAGCGTAGCTCCAGGGTCCGACACTTCCGGGCCGCCGGTCTAGCGTGGGGGCTCATGATCGTATGGCTCAACGGGACCCACGGCGCCGGCAAGACCACGACGAGCGCCCTGGTGCAGCGGCTGATCCCGGATTCACGGGTGTTCGACGCCGAGAAGGTCGGCGAGACCCTGATGGACATCACCCCGGGCCTGCCCGTGACGGACAACTTCCAGCACTGGCCGCCGTGGCGCCCGCTGGTGGTCGAGACCGCCCGCCGCGTGCTCGACTACACCGGCGGCACTCTGGTGATGCCCATGACGGTCCTGGTCGAGCCGTACTGGCGCGAGATCAGCACGGGCCTCGCCCACCATGGCATCCCGGTCCGGCACTTCGTCCTGCACGCCGACCAGGACACCCTCCGCAGGCGCATCGAGGACGCCAGCCCCGTGCCGTCCCGCTTCCGTCTCCAGTACCTCGAGCCTTACGCCGAGGCGGCCCGTACGTGGCTGCACGATGAGGCCGAGGTCATCGACACCACGCACCTCACGCCCGCGCAGGCCGCCCGGCAAATCGCCGACGCCTTGTTGCCGTCTCGGAGCAGCGGATGACGCTTTTCCTGCACTGAGTGCGGCGGAAGCGTCATCCGCTACCTACGGCAACCGCTGAGAGCGAGCCGCCCGTCGTGGACTTCGGTGATCTGGTCGGCGGCGGTCAGGTGGGTGCGGTCGTGGGTGACCAGGACGGTGGCGGTGGCCTGCTGGTGGGTGAGGCGGGTGATGAGGTCGATCACGGCGGCGCCGCGCTGGTGGTCGAGGGCGCTGGTGGGCTCGTCAACCAGCAGGACGGTGGGCACGTTCATCAGGGCGCGGGCGATGCTGACCCGCTGGCGCTGCCCGCCGGAAAGCTGGTGCGGGCGGCGGCCGGCCTGGGCGGCGAGGCCGACGGCGCCGAGCAGGTCCATGGCGCGGCCGCGGGCCTTGGCGGCGGAGCGGCCGTCGATCCGGGCCATCACCTGGAGCTGCTCGGCGGCGGTCAGGGAGGGCAGCAGGTTGGGCTGCTGGAAGACGATGCCGATCTTGTGACGGCGCAGGTCGGTCAGCTCCGCGCGGCTCAGGCCGGCGGTGGGGGTGCCGTCGATGGTGACGGTGCCGGCGTCGGGCGTGATGAGGGTGGCGGCGACGGCCAGCAGGCTGGACTTGCCGGAGCCGGACGGGCCGGCCACGACGGTCAGGCTGCCCCGGGGGACGTCCAGGGTGACCTGGTCGAGGGCGGTGAGGCGGGCGTCGCCGTCGGGATAGGTGAGGGTGACGTCGGTCAGGTTCAGGCTCATCGGGCGCTCCCGAGTGCGGTCAGCGGGTCGACCGCGGTGATGCGGCGGACGGACAGGGCGGCCCCGAGCACGCCGAGCAGGATCACCACGGCGGCCGGGAAAACAACGGTGGCGGGGGTCAGCGCGAAGGGCACGGCCGAGCCGGAGACGACGGCGCCCAGCGCGGCGGCGAGGCCGGAGCCGGCGAGTGTGCCGCCGGCCAGCAGGACAACGGCCTGGCCGAGGGCGTCCTTCAGCAGCCCGGCGGTGGTGGCGCCCAGTGCTTTGAGGACGGCGATGTCGCCGCTGCGCTGGATGGTCCAGACGGTGAAAAAAGCACCGATCACCAAGGCGGAGATGGCGAACAGGAAGCCGCGCATCAGTTGCAGGGAGCCGTTTTCGGAGCTGTAGGAACCGATCGCGGACAGCGAGTCGTCCTTGGTGACGGTCCGGGTGCCCGCGGCCCGGTCGACGGCCGCCAGGTCGACGCCGGCGGTGGTGGTCAACGCGAGCACGGTCGCGGCCGCGCGGTCGGCGGCGCCGCTCGGGGGAGCGGTCTTCTGCCAGACGTCGAGGCTGGTCCAGATCACCGGGGTGTGGCTGAACGAGGCGTCCCCCGTCACCGCGGCCACGCTCAGCTGCTGCCCGGCCACGGTGACGGTGCCGCCGGCCGTGACGCCGAGGTCGTCGGCGGCTGTGGTGGACAGCACCACCGACGCCCCGGCGAGCCGGCCGCTGTCCGGGGCGAGGGCAGAACCGGGCCGGACACCGAACGCGGAGACGGCGGCGCTGCGTTCGCCGGCGACGGCCTTGGTGGTGGTGATGCCAAGCGGTTCGGCGCTGCGGACGCCGGGCGCGTCGGCCCATTGCTGCCACTGCTTCGAGGTGAGTGTGGAGTTGGCGTACGACAGGCTCTGGCCGCCGCTGGGCGCGGCGAAGGCGATCTCGTCGGCGGGCAGGCCGGTGATGGCGGAGATGTTCTGCCGGCCCAGCCCGGCGGTCAGCCCGGACAGCAGGCCGACCAGCAGGGTGATCAGCACGACAACGGTGCCCATCAGGGCGAAGCGCCCTTTGGCGAACTTCAGGTCTCTCCAGGCGACGTACACGGATTCTCTTTCTGACGACGGGGATCGAGGTGCCCTCAACGGTCCCCGTCAGTCCCCTGTGGACGCATCTGGCCGTGGACCGCACTTCGCGCGCCGGAAGGAGGCTCGCCGGTTCTACCTTTTGATGGAGGCGTCCCGCGCCCGGCCTCCGTAACCTGGACTCACTGTGAACGCCGCCGCCCCCTCGCTGACCCCGACCAGCCGCACCCTGTCCTGGTGCCTGCACCTGCTGTTCGCGGGCCTGCTCGTGCTGGCCGGCGCCCGGGCGCTGACCGACCGCCTGCCACAAGCCGGAGCGGTCGTGGCGGTGGCGGCGGCGTGCGGGCTGGTGTACGCGGCCGGGCCGCTGCTGCCGCGCGTCCGCACCTCCCGCCGCGCCGCCGCCGGGTGGCTGGCCGTGGTGGGCGCCGTGTGGCTGGCGTTGCTGGTCTTGACCGCCGACGGGGTGTGGGTCGCCTTCCCGCTGTACTTCCTCCAGCTGCACCTGCTTTCGCGCCGGGCCGGGCTGGTAGCGGTGGCCGTGACGGCGCTCGCGGCGGTGGGCGCCTTCGCGGCGCACCGGGGTTTCAGCCCGGCCATCGCGATTGGCCCGGCGCTGGGCGCCGCGGTCGCGGTCGCGGTGGTGTGGGGGTACCAGGCCCTGTACCGGGAGAGCGACCGCCGCCGCCGGCTGATCGAGGAGCTGACCGCCACCCGCGCCGACCTGGCCGAGGTCCAGCACGAAGCCGGCGTGATGGCCGAACGCGAGCGGCTGGCCCGCGAGATCCACGACACCCTGGCCCAGGGGCTGTCCAGCATCCAGCTGCTGTTGCGTGCCGCCGCGCGCGACCTGCCCTCGGTGAACGCCGCCCGCTATGTGGAACAGGCCCGTCAGGCCGCGGCGGACAACCTCGCCGAAGCCCGCCGTTTCGTCGCCGCCCTCACCCCGCCCGCCCTGGACGACACGACGCTGGCCGGTGCGCTGGCACGCTTGTGCGCCACCACCAGCGCCCGCCACCGGATCACCGCGCGCTTCCACTTGACCGGCGACGTCGTGCCGCTGCCGACCGCGCACGAGGCCGCCCTGCTGCGCATCGCCCAAGCCGCCCTGGCGAACACCGTCCGCCACGCCCAGGCCACCACCGCCGAGGTCACCCTGAGCTACCTCGGCGACGAGGTCTCCCTGGACGTCGTCGACGACGGCACCGGCTTCGACCCCGCCCGGCTGCTCGCCCCGGATGCCGGAAGCGGCTTCGGGCTGGCCGCGATGCGGACCCGCACGCAGGCGCTCGGCGGCACCGTCACCATCGAATCCGGCACCGGTCACGGCACCGCGCTGGCCGCCCGGTTGCCGCTTCTCGCGACCGCCCAGCCCGAGGCGCGTCCGTGACCGGCACCCCGATCCGCCTGCTGCTGGCCGACGATCACCCCGTGGTGCGGGCCGGGCTCCGGGCCGTGCTGGAGACCGAGCCGGACCTCGTGGTGGTCGCCGAGGTCGCAACCGCGCAGGAGGCGGTGGCCCGGGCGGCCGAGGGTGGCATCGACGTCGTGCTGATGGACCTGCAGTTCGGCGCGGGCATGAACGGCGCCGAGGCGACCGCGGCGATCACCGCCCGGCCCGGTGGCCCGCGGGTGCTGGTCGTCACCACCTACGACACCGACGCCGACACCCTGCCCGCCATCGAGGCCGGCGCCACCGGCTACCTCCTCAAGGACGCCCTGCCCGAGGACCTGGCCGCCGCGGTGCGCACCGCCGCCGCCGGGCGCACGACGCTGGCCCCGAGCGTCGCCGACCGCCTGATGAACCGGCTGCGCACCCCGGGCACCGCGCTGACCCGCCGCGAGATCGAAGTTCTCACGCTGGTCGCCGACGGGCTGTCCAACCAGGCGCTGGCCCGTCGGCTGCACCTGACCGAGGGCACCGTCAAATCCCATTTGGCCCGCGTTTACAGCAAACTCGGGGTCGATTCGCGCACCGCCGCCGTCGCGGCCGCGACCGGCCTGGGCCTGATCCGCCGCTGAGGCGGGTTCGTCCGGCTGGATGGATCTCCCGCCCCGGATTCGTCCCGCGCTACGAACGGACGGTGCGCGAAACCTCCTAGTGTCGCCGGAAGCGAGGTGACACGAGGCGAGGAGACGGAGCATGCGGACACTCTTGCGCGGCGGCCGCGTCATCGATCCGGCGACGGGATTCGACGGTATCGCCGACGTTCTGGTGGCCGACGGGGTGATCACCGCCGTCGGCGCGGGCGGGCTGGCCGCCCCGGGCGACACGGAGATCGACGTCTCCGGGCTGGTCGTCGGGCCCGGGTTCATCGACCTGCACAGCCACGTGCACACCATCGCCGGGCAGCGTTTGCAGGCGATGGACGGGGTGACCACGGCACTCGACCTGGAAGCCGGGCTGATGCCGATCGAGCGGGCGTACGCCGAGGCCGCCGCGGCGGGACGCCCGCTGCACTACGGTTTCTCCGCCTCGTGGGGCAGCGCCCGGGCCAAGGTGCTCGCCGGGATCGAGCCCGACGCGAACATCGGCAGCGGGCTCGCCGTGCTCGGCAACACCGCCTGGCAACGGTCCTCGTCACCGGGCGAGCTGGCCGCCTGGCTGTCCCTTGTGGACGGTGAGCTGGCCGCGGGCGCGCTCGGCATCGGGGTGCTGCTCGGCTATGCGCCGGCCACCGACCCGGGTGAGTTCCTGGCCGTGGCCAGGCTCGCCAAGGAGGCCGGCGTGCCCACGTACACCCACGTGCGCGAGCTGGTCGAGGTCGATCCGGCCAGTCCCGCGGACGGGTCCGGGGAGATCGCGATCGTCGCGGCCGAGACCGGCGCCGCGATGCACCACTGCCACGTCAACAGCACCTCCGGGCGGCACGTCGACCGGGTGCTCGCCGCGCTGGAGGCCGGGCGTTCGGCCGGATCCCGGGTGACGGTCGAGGCGTACCCGTACGGCGCGGGCAGCACCGCGATCGGCGCGGCTTTCCTTTCGCCCCAGCGGTTGAAGATGAAGGGCCTGAGTCCGTCGAGCGTGGTGATGCTCGAGACGGGGGAGCGGTTCTCCGACGAAGCCCGCCTGCTCCAGGTCCGCGCCGAGGACCCGGGTGCGCCGTGCATCCTGGAGTTCCTCGACGAGCAGGACCCGGGCGACCGCGCGCTGCTGCACCGGGCGCTTGCCTTCCCCGACGCGATCGTCGCCAGTGACGCGATGCCCGTGTACTGGAAGGACGGGGTCACCGAGTCGGCCGAATGGCCGCTGCCGCCGGGTGGCACGACCCATCCGCGCACGGCCGGGACGTTTGCCAAGACGCTGCGCCTGATGGTGCGCGAGAGCGGGGTGTGGACCTGGCCGGAAGCGTTCCGGCGCTGCTCTTACCTGCCGGCGCGGGTGCTCGACGAGGTCGCTCCGGCCGCTCGGGCGAAGGGCCGGCTGGACGTGGGGGCGGACGCCGACATCGTCGTCCTCGACCCCGCCGCGATCACGGACGCGGCCACCTACTTCGATTCGACCCGGCCTTCGGTCGGCGTCCGGCACCTGTTCGTTTCGGGTGTTCCGGTGGTCAGTGACGGGGAATTGCGCACCGACGCCTTCCCCGGCCGCCCGCTGCGGGGCGAGCCGCGATGACCGGGCCCGACGTGCGCGCTCTGCTCGCGGACATCAAAACCCTGGTGTGCTGCGAATCCCCGTCGTCCGATCACGCGGCCGTGGCCCGCAGCGCCGAGGTGCTGGCCGGGGTGGGCGGCGCGCTGCTGGGTGCGGAGCCCGAGCGGATCGTCCTCGACGGGTGCACCCACCTGCGCTGGCGGTTCGGCGACGGCCCGCCCCGGGTGCTGCTCCTCGGCCACCACGACACGGTGTGGCCGGTGGGATCACTGGTCTCCCATCCGTTTTCGGTGATCGACGGCGTCCTGCGCGGTCCCGGGTGCTTCGATATGAAGGCCGGGGTCGTGATGGCGCTGCACGCCGCCGCGGCCCTGCCCGATCGCACCGGACTGTCCATTTTGGTCACCGGCGACGAGGAACTCGGCTCGCCCTCGTCCCGCGGGCTGATCGAAGAAGAGGCACGGGGCTGCGACGCGGCGTTCGTGCTCGAAGCCTCGGCCGACGGCGGCGCGCTGAAAACCGGCCGTAAAGGCGTTTCCCACTACCGGATCGAGGTGACCGGCCGGGCCGCGCACGCCGGGCTCGAACCGGAGCGGGGGATCAACGCCGGGATCGAGGTCTCGCACCAGGTCCTCGCCGTCGCGGCGCTCGCCGATCCGGGACGGGGCACGAGTGTGGTGCCCACGGTCATCTCGGCGGGCACCACGGTCAACACCGTTCCCGCGACGGCCGGGGTGCAGGTCGACGTGCGGGCGCCGGACGAATCCGAGCAGCTCCGCGTCGACCGGGCGCTGCGGGAACTGCGCCCGGTGCTGGAAAACGCGCGGGTGCGGGTCCACGGCGGCATCAACCGCCCGCCGCTGGAGACTTCGTCGTCGGCGGGATTGTTCCGGCTCGCCCGCGAACTGGCGGCGGACCTCGGGCTCGGCGAGCTGAGCGCGGCTTCGGTCGGCGGTGCCTCGGACGGCAACTACACCGCCGGAATGGGAGTTCCGACACTCGACGGCCTCGGCGCCGTCGGCGGCGGCGCGCACGCCGACCATGAGCACGTCCTGGTCGCGGAATTGCCGCGCCGCACCGAACTGCTCACCGCGCTCGTCGAAAACGTGCTCGCGAAACGCGAATCGAAGTGACACTGGCGGGGGAGCCGGGAAAGGGGATCGTCCCGTGACGAATCTGACGACGAATGCGGAAAGCCTTCCTGCCCGGGCGGCGCGCGACGAAGCGGTCGCGGTCGCACGGGCGGCGGCCGGGGCCGCGGGCGTCGAAATCCGTGAGCTGAGCGAAGTCGCGGAGCTGGCTGCGGCCGGCGACCTGTTCGAGTCGATCTGGCGGTCCGCGCCCGGCGCCCGGCCGCTGACCACGGAACTGCTGCGGGCGATGTCCAGCGCCGGGAACTATGTCGCCGGCGCGTTCGGGCCCGGCGAACTCCTCGGCGCCTGTTTCGGCTTTTTCGGGCACCCCGGGAAAGGCGGCCTGCACAGCCACATCGCCGGGGTGGCCGCCTCCGGCGCCGGCCGGGGGATCGGGCAGGCACTCAAACTGCACCAGCGCGGCTGGGCGCTGGCCCAGGACGTTTCGGTGATCACCTGGACCTTCGACCCGCTGGTGCGCCGCAACGCCTACTTCAACCTCGGCAAGCTCGGCGCGCTGCCGCTGCGGTACCTGCCCGACTTCTACGGGCCGATGGCCGACCGCATCAACGGCTCGGGCGAGACCGACCGGCTGATGGTGGGCTGGGACCTGACCAGCCCGGCCGTACGGGCCGCGTCGCTGGGCGAACCGGTGCCGGCCGATGCGCGCGCCTGGCGGGAGCGGGGCGCCTCGACGGCGCTCTCGGCCGGCGCCGACGGCGGGCCCGTGACGGGCTCGGCGGGCTCGACGGGATTGGCGAGTTCGCCGGCCGTGCTCGTCGCCGTCCCGTCCGACATAGAACGCCTTCGCCACCACGATCCCGGTCGCGCCGCGGCGTGGCGCTCGGCGCTGCGCGAGGTGCTCGGCGGGCTGATGGCGGACGGCGCCAGGGTCACCGGTTTCGATCGGGCCGGCTGGTACGTGCTCTCGAAGGAGGAGTCGTGAAACTCAGTGGTGTGGAACTGCGCCGGGTACGGATGCCGCTGGTGGCCCCGTTCCGGACTTCGTTCGGTACCCAGACCGAGCGGGAACTCCTGCTCCTGCGCGCGGTGACCCCGAGCGGCGAAGGCTGGGGCGAGTGCGTCACGATGGCCGGCCCGCTCTACTCCTCGGAGTACAACGACGGCGCCGAGCACGTGCTGGTGAACCACCTCATCCCGGCACTGCTGCACTCCGGCGACGTCACCGCGAACAAGGTGGCGCCGAGCCTGGCGAAGTTCAAGGGGCATCGGATGGCGAAGGGGGCGCTGGAGATGGCGGTCCTCGACGCCGAACTCCGCGCCGCCGATCGCTCGTTCGCCGCCGAGCTGGGGTCCACCCGCGACTCCGTGCCCTGCGGGGTTTCCGTCGGGATCATGGACTCCGTCCCGCAGCTGCTCGACGTCGTCGCCGGTTATCTCGACGAGGGCTACCTGCGGATCAAGCTGAAGATCGAGCCCGGCTGGGACGTCGAGCCGGTCCGCGCGGTGCGCGAGCGGTTCGGCGACGACGTGTTGCTGCAGGTCGACGCCAACACCGCGTACACACTGGGCGACGCACCGTTGCTGGCCCGGCTCGACCCGTTCGGCCTGCTCCTGATCGAGCAGCCACTGGAAGAGGAGGACGTGCTCGGCCACGCCGAACTGGCCCGGCGCATCCGGACACCGGTCTGCCTCGACGAGACGATCGTGTCGGCCAGGGCCGCGGCCGACGCCATCAAGCTCGGGGCCTGCCAGATCGTGAACATCAAGCCGGGCCGCGTCGGGGGTTACCTCGAAGCCCGCCGGGTGCATGACGTCTGCGCGGCGCACGGGGTGCCGGTGTGGTGCGGCGGGATGATCGAGACCGGGCTGGGCCGCGCGGCCAACGTCGCGCTCGCCTCGCTGCCCGGGTTCACCCTCCCCGGCGACACCTCGGCGTCGGACCGCTTCTACCGCACCGACATCACGGAGCCGTTCGTGCTGGCGGCCGGGCACCTGCCCGTGCCGGCCGGGCCGGGGCTCGGGGTGACGCCGATCCCGGACCGGCTCGAGGAGGTCACCACGGCAAAGCGGTGGATCGCTTCGTAGCCGGGCACGAATTCCGGGCTGGATTTGGTCGCCCCGGACTATTCGGCCGGAGGCGATAGGGGGCTAGCGTCGGGTGATGGTGACAGCGGGCCCCTCTCACACCACCCTCGGGCGTGTCCTGGACGACCTCGGGGAAGTGCTCCTGGAGCCGGTCGCGGTCGCCCGGCTCACCCGTCGGCAGCTCGGCGGGGTGGTGATCCACGATCCGCACGACGACGCCGAGTTCCCGCGGCACGCCGTGGTGCTCGGCGTCGGGGTGCGGGAGCCGGACGAGGTCGTCCGCCTGATGCACGAGGCCGGCCGGCGCGGCGCGGCGGCGCTGGTCGTCCGGTCCCCGGTCGTTTCGTCGCCGGCGCTGCGGCAGGCGGCGGACTCGTCCGGCGTCGCGCTGCTCGGGCTCGCCTCCGGCGCGTCCTGGACCCAGCTCGCCGCCATGCTGCGGACACTCCTGGCCGAAGGCGACATCGGCGACGTATCGCCGCAGACCCTCGGTGGCTTGCCCTCGGGCGACCTGTTCGCGCTCGCCAACGCGGTGGCCGCGCTGCTGGACGCGCCGGTGACGATCGAGGACCGCAATTCGCGAGTCCTCGCCTTCTCCGGCCGCCAGGACGAGGCGGACTCCTCCCGCGTCGAGACCATCCTGGGCCGCCAGGTGCCCGAGCGGTTCACCCGCGACCTCGAACACGACGGCGTCTTCGAGCGGCTGTATCGCGACCATGCCCCGGTGTACGTCGACCCGCTTCGCTACGAGCACGAAGGGATCAACGTGCCCCGCGTGGCCTTGGCCGTCCGGGCTGGTGACGAGGTGCTGGGGTCGATCTGGGCGGCGGTGCACGAGCCGTTGAGCGAAGAGCGGACCCAGGCGCTGGTCGACGCGACCAAGCTCGTCGCGCTCCACCTGCTCCGGCTGCGGGCGGGCGCGGACGTGGAACGGCGGCTGCGCGCCGACCTGGTGAGCACGGCACTTGAAGGCGGCACCGGGGCACCGGAGGCGATCGCCCGCCTCGGCCTGCTGGGCCAGCCTGCGGTGGTGCTCGCGATGGGCTTGCTCGGCGCGCCGGAGCCCGACGACGACCTCCGCCTGGTCGCGGAGCGCCAGCGGGTGGCCGACGCGCTGGCCATGCACCTGAGCGCGGTCCAGCCGCGCTCGGCCGTCGCCCTCGTCGGCGACGTCGCCTACGGCATCGTCCCGATGCCGGGCAGTCACGAAGACTGCCCGGGTCGCGCGGTGCGGGTCGCGTCGACGTTCCTGGAGCGCACCGGCCGGCGGGCGGCCGCGGCGATCGGCATCGGCGGGCTCGCGCTCGACGGCTCGGGCCTGCGCGCCTCGCGTGACGGCGCGGACCGGGCGTTGCGCGTGCTGCTCACCGGCGGCGGCGCCAAGCGGGTGATCACCGCCGAGGACGCGCACGTCGACGCGTTGATGCTGGAACTGGCCGATCTCGCCGCGGCCAGGGGGGACGGCGCGACCGGCCCCGTCGCGCGGCTGCTGGACTACGACGCCCGGCACCAGTCCCAGCTCGTGCACACCCTGCGGTGCTGGCTGGACGCCTTCGGAGACATCACCGCCGCGTCCGCCGCCGCCTTCGTCCACCCGAGCACCTTCCGGTACCGGTTGCGACGGCTCGCCGAAGTCGGCGGGATCGACCTCGGCGATCCCGGGGACCGGTTCGCCGCCATGCTCCAGCTGCGGCTGCTACCGCCCCGGCCGGCGGCGACCGGACCGTCGGAAGCCACAGCAGGCTGACGTCACAGCAGTCCGAAACCACTGCTGTCCGGAACTACTGCTGTCCGGAACTACTGCTGTCCGGAACCACAGCGGAATTCGTCGCCCCGGCCCGAAAGGCTCCCGGATGTTCGTGTGAACGCACGAACTCCGGGCGGAAAGCGCTGATCAGAATGAGGGACCGGCGCGCTGGCCCGTGCCGCTCTCCTTCTCTCACGTTCCCGTGGAGGCGCCATGACGGCAACGGTCGACGAAGACAACTGGACAGCGCGGCGGATCAACCGGACGGCCCTGATCACCATGGTGGTGATGGTGTTCGCCTGGTCGGTCGACTACATCGACCGGTTCTCGATCGGGATGGCGCTGCCGCTGATCGGCCGGGAGTTCGGCATCGGCAAGACCGAGCAGGGCTGGCTGGTGACGGTGTTCGCCCTGGTCTACCTGGTCTGCCAGATCCCGGCCGGGTTCCTCGCCGACCGGTTCGGCGCGCGGGGGCCGATGCTGGTCACGCTGGTGCTCTGGTCGGCGTTCACCGCGCTGACCGGGATGGCCGGCACGTTCGGCATGCTGCTGGTGGTGCGCGGGCTTTTCGGGGTGTGCCAAGGACTTTTCCCGGCAGCCTCGTTCAAGGCGGTCGCGGAGCGCACGACCCCGGCCAACCGGGCGACCAGTGCCGGGGTGATGCTGTCCGCGAGCGGGATCGGCAGCGGGGTGGCGCCGCTGATCGTCGGCCCGTTGCTGATGGCCGTCGGCTGGCGGCACACGTTCTTCTGGATGGCGGGCGCCGGCGTGGCCATCGGCGTCGCGGTCTGGGCGATCCTGCCCAAGGCGCTGCCGGAACGGCTCAGCAGCCTGCCCCGCACCGAGGTGAAGGACCCGGAGGTCTCACGCAAGCAGCTGCTGAAGTCGCCGGTGGTCTGGAAGTTCACCTTGTTGTTCTGCACCACCAACATGCTCAGCTACGGCCTGGTCACCTGGGTACCGAGCTACCTGCTGGAGGCGCGTGGCCTGTCGCTGACCCAGACCGGCGTGGCGGCGTCAATCCCGATGCTGGTCAGCATCGGCACGACCATCCTCGGCGGCTGGCTGTTCGACCGGTACTTCCACGACGCCGGCCGCTGGTACCTCGGCTCGGTCGCGCTGGTGACCGTGGTCCTGCTGGTGCTCATGGTGAACGCCGGCAGCACGGTGGAGTTCACCGTCTACGAGACGCTGGCCGTCGGGGTCTTCGGCCTGGCCACGATGGGCGTTTTCGGCCTGCCGCTGCGGGTGCTCCCCACGGCGCTGACCGGGATCGGCATGGGGGTGATGAACTTCGGCGGCCAGGTGGCCGGCGCGGTCGCCCCGCTCGCGATGGGCTGGCTGGCCGACACCTCTCCTACACCGCCGCGTTCGGCTTCCTCATCGGCAGCACGCTGCTCACCGTGGTGTTCGCCTTCTGGGTGCCGCAGACTCCCGCGCAGTTCGCCTTCGCCGGTGCCAAACCGGGAGGAGTGTCATGACCACCGCCGCCGAGCCGAAGACCTCGGACTGTCCTATGAGGACGACGAGAGGCTGCCGGCCGGCTTCCCGGACGGCGGGATCCGCGTGAGCGGCAAGACCGGGACGCCTTCATCGGCTTCGCCGCGGCCGCGGCCGTCGGGTGGCTGAGGGCCGCAGCGCCCGCGTGATTCGTCGGCCCGGACGAATTTTCCCGGCGCTCTCCTCGGTTCCGACGAACAAGTGACGCCGGTCACCGACCTAGCATTCCGGGGACACCGGACCACCCTTCCCGGCCCTGCCCTTCCCGGACGCTCCTACCCGGACCCCTTCCCTCGACCATGAGGTGCACATGTCGAAACTTTCGGAAGTCGATGCCTGGCTCCAGGACAACCTGGCCGCGCTGCTGGCCGAGCACCGGGTGCCCGGGGCGGCGATCGCGGTCCTCGCCGGCGGAGAGGTGATCGACCACGCGGCGGGCCTGCTGAACACCGGCACCGGCGTGGAGTCTACAGTGGACTCCGTGTTCCAGATCGGCTCGATCACGAAGCTCTGGACGAGCACACTGGCCATGCAGCTGGTCGACGAGGGCCGGCTCGATCTCGACCGGCCGGTCCGGGACTACCTGCCGGAGTTCGCCCTCGCCGACGAGGACGCCGCGGCGCGGATCACCGTCCGGCAGCTGACCTGCCACACCGCCGGGTTCGAGGGCGACATCTTCACCGACACCGGCCAGGGCGACGACTGCGTGGCGAAGCTCGTCGCGACGCTCTCCGAAGTGCCGCAGTTGTTCGCCCCGGGGGAGATGTTCTCCTACAACAATGCCGGCTACTGCGTGCTCGGCCGGGTGATCGAGGTGCTGCGGGGCAAGTCCTACGACGAATGCGTGCGCGATCACCTCTTCGTCCCGCTGGGCCTGACCCACGCGGCCGCCGGGCCGTACGACGCGATCCGGTACCGCGCCGCGATCGGCCACGTGCAGCCGACGCCGGAGGAGGCGCCGCGGCCCGCGCCGGTCTGGGCGCTGGCCCGGTCCAACGCCCCGGCCGGTTCGACGCTCGCCATGCGCCCGCGGGACCTGCTGACCTTCGTCCGGATGCACCTCGACGGCGGCCGGGCCGACGACGGCACCCAGGTGCTGACGCCGGAATCCGTCGCCGCGATGCGGGAGCAGCAGGTGGCACTGCCCGAACTCGGCCTGATGGGCGGGGCCTGGGGCCTCGGCTGGATGCTCTTCGACTGGCCGGGCGGCCCGGTGATCGGCCACGACGGCGGCACCATCGGCCAGTCGGCGTTCCTGCGGGTGGTCCCGGGCCAGGACGTCGCGGTGGCCCTGCTGACCAACGGCGGGTCGCCGATGCAGGTGTACCTGGAGGTCTTCCGGAAGGTGCTGGGCGAGCTGGCCGGAGTGGACATCCCGGCGCTGCCGGAGCCGAACCCCGCCGAGACCCCGGCCGACGGAACGCGCTACGTGGGCGAGTACTCGTCGGCGGTGGCGGACACCGTGGTCAGCCAGGACACCGACGGCCGGCTGTGGATCGAGCACACCCCGAAGGGGATCATGGCCGAGGCCGGCGGCGGCGCGCCGGACAAGGCCGAACTGCTGGGCTGGAAGGGCGACACCCTGGTTGCCACGCACCAGCAGCTCCCGGGGGTGTACGTGTCGCACGCCTTCGTCGGTGACGACGGCGACGGGCGGGCGCTGTACCTCCACACCGGCCGAGCCGACCGGCGGGTCGGCCGATGAGCGCGATCGGCGACGAGATCGAGGCGGTTTTCGCGGACGCGGGGGCACAGGGGTTCGTGCACGCGCGAGAAGTCGGCGTGCCGGACGGGCCCGAGGCCGGGGTCGGCGCGGACGCCCCGGTGGTCCTCGCTTCGGTGTTCAAGATCCCGGTCGCGGTCGCCTACGCCCGGGAGGTCGTCGCCGGACGGCTCGACGAGACCGAGCGCACCCGGGTCACCGCGCGGTACCGGATCGGCGGCATCGGCACCGCGGGCAGCGCCGACGACGTCGAGATGACCTGGCGGGACCTGGCTCGCTTCATGCTGACGATGAGCGACAACGCGGCGACCGACGTAATTTTCCACCGGGTCGGCCAGACGGCGGTGGACCGCGTGCTCACCGACCTCGGGCTGTCCCGGACCCGGCTGATCGGCTGCTGTGAGGACCTCTTCGCCACAGTGACCGCCGATCTCGGGGCCGCCGATCTCGGGGCCGCCGGCGACATCGAGGAGATCCTCGCCGCGGCCACCCCGGAGCAGTTGTGGAAGCTCTCGGCGCTCGACCCGCAGCGCACCACGTCGTCGACTCCGCGTGAGATCACCACGCTGCTCGACGCCGTCTGGACCGACCGGGCCGGTGACCCGGCCGCGTGTGAGAAGGTGCGCGCGATCATGGCGCAGCAGATCTGGCCGCACCGGATCTCGTCGGGTTTCCCGTCCGGCGTGGCGATCGCGGCGAAGACCGGGACCCTGCCGGCGATCCGCAACGAAGCGGGCGTGCTGACCTATGCGGACGGTCGCCGGTTCGCCGTCGCCGTGTTCACCCGCGCCGTCTCACTCGAAGACCGCCTGCCCGCGGTCGACCGGTCCATCGGCAGGGCCGCGCGTCTCGCCGTCGACCACCTTCGCGCGTTGCCCGTGCACCCGTAGGAGAACTCATGAGAACAGTTCGGCTCACCGCAGCGATGGCGGGCGTGGTGGTTTTGACCGTGAGTGCGTGCGGGACGGCGGCGTCGTCCGGGCCGGACCGGACGGCGAACCAGAAACTGGCCGACGGCAAGACCTTCACCCTGGCGCTCCCGTCGGATCCGGGGTCGCTCGACCCGGCCATGACCGTCCTTTCGGTCACCCGCCAGCTCGACCAGTTCCTCTACGACGGCCTGCTCACCATCGACGCCACCGGCAAGCCGGTCGCGGGTCTCGCGCAGAAGTGGGAGGCCACCACGACGACGGCGTCCTTCACCCTGCGGGGCGGCGTCACCTGCGCCGACGGCACCCCGCTGACCGCGCGCGACGTGGCCGCGAACATCAACTTCGTGGGGGACCCGGCGAACAAGTCCCCGATCGCGGGGGTCACGGTCAAACCGGGGACGAAGGCGGTCGGCGACAACGGCGCCGGGACGGTCACGGTCACCAGCGGGTCGCCGGACTCGTTCCTGCTCCGCAACGTGGGCAGTGTGCCGATCGTCTGTGCCAAGGGGCTGGCCGACCGGTCGTCGCTGGCCAAGGGGCAGCAGGGCACCGGGATGTTCACCATGACCGAAATCGTGCCGAACGACCACTACACGCTCACCCGGCGCAAGGACTACGCCTGGGGCCCCGGCCAGTGGAAGGCCGAGCAGCCCGGCCTGCCCGACAAGGTGGCCGCCCGGATCATCCAGAACATGACCACCACGTCCAACCTGTTGCTGTCCGGGGAAGTCAACGCCGGCGCGATCACCGGGCAGGACACGCGCCGGCTGAGCGCGCAGCGGCTGTTCCACGGCGACACCACCAACACGATCGGCGAGCTGTTCTTCAACCAGGCGCCCGGCCGGCCCGGCGCCGATCCGGCCGTGCGCCGGGCGCTGGTGCAGGCGCTCGACCTCGGCCAGATCGGCAAGGTGCTGACCAGCGGCGCCGGCGTGCCCGTCAAGGGCCTGGTCACCGGGGAGCCCTTGGCCTGCCCCGGCGACTCGGTCGGCGGGAAACTGCCCGGCTTCGACGCGGCCGCCGCCAAGACCTCGCTCGACGCCGCGGGCTGGCGGCCCGGCGCGGACGGCGTGCGGGTCAAGGACGGCAAGCGGCTCGCGCTCACCGCCATCTACGGCACGCAGATCGGACCGACCATGGCCCCGGGCGCCGAGCTGGTCCAGCAGTCCTTGAAGGGCATCGGCGCCGACGTCACGCTCAAGGGGGTCGACAGCCCCGGGCTGAGCCGGGTGCTGTTCGACACCGGTGACTGGGACCTTTCGCTGGGCCCGCTGGGGCTCACGCTGCCCAGCCAGCTGGTGCCGTTCGTGTCCGGGCCGCAGCCCCCGCAGGGCACCAACTTCGCGCACATCCGGAACGCGCAGTACGACTCCCTCGCCGGCCAGGCGGCGTCGGCGGCCGGGGACGCCGGCTGCCCGAGCTGGCTGGCGGCGGAATCCGCGCTCTTCGCTCAGCTGGACGTGGTGCCGTTCGCGAACACGGTGGTGCCGACCTTCGGCACCGACACGCGGTTCACGATGAACCAGGGCGCCATCCAGCCGTCGACGATCCGGATGTACTCCTGATGACCGAAACGGCGGTGACCACGGCGGTTTCCGGTCCGCGGGCCGGGCCCTGGCTGTCGTTCGGGCTGCGCCGCCTCGGCCGGTTCGCCGTCTCGGTGTGGGTGCTGGTCACCATGGCGTTCCTGATGATCCAGCTGATCCCGGGCGACCCGGTCCGCGCCGCGCTCGGCCTGACCGCCCCGGTCGAGCTGGTCAACGCGCGCCGCGCCGCGCTCGGCCTCGACCACCCGCTGTGGATGCAGTACCTCGATTACCTCGGCGGTCTGGTGCGGGGCGACTTCGGCACGTCGATGCTGAGCGGGGTGCCGGTGGGGCAGGTCATCGGCGACCGGCTGCCCGCGACGCTGGAACTGGCGGTGCCCGCCTTCGTGGTGGTCGTCGTCGTGGCGATCCCGCTCGGCCTGCTGTTCGCGATGCTGACCCGCGGCGGCCGGCGCCGCGGCAGCGAGCTGGCCTTCACCTCGACGACGGTGCTGCTCGCCGCCATCCCGGAGTTCCTGCTCGCGGTGGCGCTGGTGGCGTTTTTCGCGGTCCGGCTCGGCTGGTTCCCGGTGGCCGGGAGCGAGGGGACGGGGTCGCTGGTGCTGCCGGTGATCGCGCTCGCGCTCGGCCCGGCGTCGGTGCTCTCCCGCATAGTTCGGGTGGAGACGCTTTCCGTGCTGGGCAACGACTTCATCCGCACCGCGCGGGCGAAACGGCTGCCCGCGCGGCTGGTTTACGCCCGGCACGCGCTGCCGAACGCGCTGACCGCGACGCTGACCCTCGGCGGGATGATGCTGACCGGGATGGTCGCGGGCACCGTGCTGGTGGAGAACGTGTTCGCCTGGCCGGGGCTCGGTTCGACGATCGCGCAGTCGATCCTCCAGAAGGACTACCCGCTGGTGCAGGGCATCGTGCTGATCTACGGCGTCGGGGTGCTGCTGGTGAACCTGCTGGTCGACGTGCTGCTGGCCGTGCTCGACCCGCGTTCGACGATCCGGGAGGGCTGATGGTGAACCGGCGCGCGAGGTGGCTCGCGGCCCTGCGCACCCCGCTGGGCGCGTTTTCGGCCGCCCTGCTGGTTCTGGTGCTCGTGCTCGCGGTGCTGGCCCCGATCCTGTGGCCCGGCCAGGCTTCCGCGGTCGACACGAACGCGATCAGCCAGGGCCCGTCGGCGGCGCACTGGGCCGGCACCGACGAACTCGGCCGTGACATCCTCTACCGCGTCCTCGTGGCGACGCGGCTGTCGATCGTGCTGGCCCTGCTCGCCATGGTGCTCGGGGTGGCGGCCGGGCTCGTCCTCGGCACGCTGCCGTCGGTGCTGCCCCGCCCGCTCGGCCGGCTGCTGATCGCCGCGGTGAACATCGCGGTCGCCTTCCCCGGCCTGCTGCTGGTGTTGTTCTTCTCGGTGATTTTCGGGGTGGGCACGCGGGGCGCGGTGCTGGCGGTCGGTTTCGCGCTGGCGCCCGCCTTCGCGCGGCTGGCGCAGACGATGGCCGCTTCGGTCTCCGGCCGTGATTTCGTGGCGGCCGCCCGGGTCGCCGGGGCCGGCCGGATCCGGTTGCTGTTCCGGCATGTCCTGCCCAACATCGCGGAGCCGCTGGTGGTCAACGCCACCATCGGCGCCGGGAGCGCGCTGCTCGCCTTCTCCGGGCTGTCCTTTCTCGGGATCGGTGTGCAGGCCCCGGATTACGACTGGGGACGGCTGCTCGGCGAGGGGCTCAACGGGATCTACCTCAACCCGGCGGCGGCGCTGGCGCCCGGCGTCGCGGTGGTGCTGGCCGGCCTCGCCTTCAACCTGGTGGGCGAGACGGTCGCCGGAGTGGTCGGCGTGCGGACCCGGGCCCGGCGGCTCGGGCCGCCGCCGGTGGCCGCCGCGCGCGCGGACACGCCGGCGGAGCACGAAGACGCCGTGCTGGTGGTCGAGAACCTCCGGGTCGCGTTCCCCGGCCCGGCCGGGTGGACGGTGCCCGTCCGGGGCGTGAGTTTCAGCGTCGGCGCGGGGGAGGCGGTCGGCGTCGTCGGCGAGTCCGGTTCGGGCAAGAGCCTGACCGGGCTCGCGGTGGCCCGGCTGATCGAGGCACCCGGCGTGGTCACCGCGGACCGGCTGGAGTTCGCGGGCGCTCCGGTGCTGACGACGCCGGAGCGCGAGCTGCGCGGACTGCTCGGCACGTCGCTGGCCATGGTGTTCCAGGACCCGATGACGTCGTTCAACCCGGCCCGGCGGATCGGCAGGCAGCTCGCGGAGGTGTCCGAGCAGCACCAGGGGCTTTCACGGGCCGACGCGTTCGCGCGGGCCGTCGACCGGTTGCGCGCGGTGCGGATCCCGGCGGCGCGGCGGCGGGCCCGGCAGTACCCCCACGAGTTCTCCGGCGGTATGCGGCAGCGCGCGATGATCGGCATGGGCCTGATGGGCGACCCGCGGCTGATCATCGCCGACGAGCCCACCACGGCGCTGGACGTGACGGTGCAGCGGCAGCTGCTGCGCCTCCTGGCGCGGACGCGGGCCGAACGGGGCACCGCGATCGTGCTGATCAGCCACGACATCGCGGTCGTTTCCCAGACCTGCGAACGGATACTGGTGATGTACGGCGGGCGGGTGGTGGAAGACCTGCCGTCCGGTCCCGGCGTGACTCCGCGCCATCCCTACACCCGCGCGCTGCTGGCCACCACGCTGGATCTCGAGACCGACACCACCGTGGCGCTCCCGGTGATCCCCGGCCGGCCGCCGGAACCGGGCCGCATGCCGGCCGGCTGCGCGTTCGCCGCCCGCTGTCCGGCAGCGAGCGACCGGTGCCGCACCGAAGACCCGGCGTTGGAGCGGGTGACGGCGGCGCACCGGGTCGCCTGCTGGCACCCGGACGACACGCCGCTTTCCTTACCCGCGAAGGAAACCGTGACCGCCGGAGGTGCGGAATGACCGATCTCGTCTTCGACGCGGTGAGCGTGCGGTACGGCGGGCGGCGCGGCCTCACCGCGGTCGACCGGGTCGGCCTGACCGTCCCTTCCGGACAGGTCGTCGGGCTGGTCGGGGAATCGGGCTCGGGGAAATCGACGCTCGCCCGCGCGGCGGTCGGGCTCGCCCCGGTCAGCTCGGGGCAGGTGCGCCTCGGCGGCGTGGACGTGCGGCGGCTGCCGCGGCGCCGCCCGCTGCAAATGGTGTTCCAGGATCCGTATTCCTCTTTGGACCCGCGGATGAGCGTCGGCGAGTCGATCACCGAGGCGATCGGCCGGGACGTGCTGCCCGGCCGGGCAGCACGGCGGGCCGAGGTGACGAGGCTGCTGGAACTGGTCAACCTCGACCCGGACCGGGCCGGGCAGCGGCCTGGGCAGCTCTCCGGCGGGCAGCTCCAGCGCGTGGCTCTGGCCCGTGCGCTGGCCGGACGGCCGGAGGTGCTGATCGCGGACGAGATCACCTCCGCCCTCGACGTCTCGGTGCAGGGCGCGGTGCTCAACCTGGTGCGGTCCGTGCAGCGGCAGCTCGGCCTGTCGATGCTGTTCATCTCGCACAACCTCGCGGTGGTGCGGTATGTCAGCGACCTGGTCGCCGTGATGTACCTGGGCCGCATCGTCGAAGCCGGTCCCGCGCACCAGGTGCTCACCGAGCCGCGGCATCCCTACACCCGCGATCTGCTCGCCGCGGCGCCGTCGGCCCACAGATCCCTCTTCGACATCGGCGCCGACGAGCCGGGCGAAATCGCCGACGCGGAGCCCGCCGACCCGCACCACCCGCCCGGCGGCTGCCGGTACCACACCCGATGCCCGGTCGGCCCGCTCGTGCGGGACGACCGCGAACTCTGCCTCCGGGCGGACCCGGCCGAGGGTGCCGCCCACCGGCCGCACTCGGCGGCCTGCCACTTCAGCGAGGACCAGTCCCACCCGACCGCGATCTCCCGAGGAGCCAGCGCATGACCCGACGTCTGGGCATCGAAGATCTGTACGACATCGCCGTCCCCAGCCAGCCCGCGTTGTCGCCGGACGGCAGCCGGATCGTCTACGTGCTGCGGACCGCCGACCGGGACGGGGACCGGAACACCGACACGCTGTGGGAGGTCGGCTCCCGCTCCGGCGAGCCCCGGCAGCTCACGCGGGGAACCGCGGACGGGGCGCCGGCCTGGGCGCCGGACGGCACCCGGATCGCCTTCCTGCGCGCCGAAGACGCGCCGCCGCAGGTGTGGTTCCTGCCGGTCGCCGGCGGGGAGGCCGAGCCGGTCACGAAGCTCCCGCTCGGCGCGGGCGCTCCGGTGTGGAGCCCGGACGGGAGCAAGATCGCGTTCGCGGCGCCGGTCGACCTGACCGCGGAGGACGGCGCACCCGCGACGGCCGCCCCGGTGGTGACCGACCGGCTGGGCTTCAAGGCCGACGGGGCCGGGCTGCTCAAGACCGTGCGCAAGCACCTGCACGTACTGGACGTCGAGACCGGTGAGGTCCGTCAGGTCACCTTCGGCGACTGGCACGCGGGCGAGCCCGCCTGGTCGCCCGACGGCGCCCAGCTGGCGTTCTCCGCGGCCCGCGACGACGACTCCGACCTCACGTTCCGGTCCGGGGCCTACGTCCTCGACGTGACCGCGCGGATCGCCGAGCCGCGGCTGGTCGGGTCCGGCGAAGGCATGGCCGGCCCGGTCGTCTGGACCGCCGGCGGCGAGGCGCTGCTGATCGTCGGCCGGACCGACACCGCGGTCGGCCACCTCGGGCTGCTGCGGGTGCCGCTGGACGGCGGCGACGTGGCCGACCTGGCCGCTTCCTTGGACCGCAACGTGATGCCCGGCGGTCCCGGCTACCCGGGCGCGCTCCCGCAGCTGTCCGGCGACGCCGTGGTGTTCGCCATCCGCGACCGTGGCTGCACCCATCTGTACGAAGTGGACATCGCCGGCGGCAGTCCCCGTGCGGTGCTGACGGGGGCCGGTCACGTGGTGTCCGGAATGGACATCGCGGGCGGCACGGTCGCCGTCGTGCTGGCCACGGACAGCTCGTTCGGCGAGGTCGTGGTGCTCGGCCCGGACAGCGGCCCGGCCGACGTCCGCACCAGCCACGGCGCGGCACTGTCCGAAGTGGATTTGTTCGTCCGCGAGGAGCGGGAGTTCACCGTCGGCGACGGCACGGTCGTGTCGGGCTGGCTGGTGCGCGACCCCGAGCGAACCGGCTCGCTGCCGTTGCTGCTCGACATCCACGGCGGCCCGCACAACGCCTGGAATGGCGCGGCCGACTCCGCCCACCTGTACCACCAGGTACTGGCGGCGCGGGGCTGGGCGGTGCTGATCCTCAACCCGAGGGGCAGCGATGGCTACGGCGAGGCGTTCTACACCGCCGCGGTCGGCTCGTGGGGCGTGGCCGACGCCGCCGACTTCCTCGAACCACTCGACCAGCTGGTGGCCGAGGGCCTCGCCGACCCGGACCGGCTCGCCGTCACCGGGTACAGCTACGGCGGGTTCATGACCTGCTACCTGACCAGCCGGGACGACCGGTTCGCCGCCGCCGTCGCCGGTGGTGTGGTGACCGACCTGACCAGCATGGCGGGCACGTCGGATGTCGGACACTACCTCGGTGTCAGCGAACTGGGCACGTACTCGTGGGAGCACGAGTACGCCCCGTTCTCGCCGCTGACAGAGGTTTCGAAGGTGCGGACGCCGACGCTGGTCGTGCACGGCGGGGCCGACGAGCGTTGCCCGGTCGGGCAGGCCGAGCAGTGGTTCACCGCCCTGCGCGAGCGCGGCGTGTCGTCCCGCCTGGTGCTGTACCCCGGTGGCGCGCACCTGTTCATCCTCGACGGCCCGCCCTCGTACCGCGCCGACTTCAACCGGCGCGTCGTCGAGTGGGTGGAGCAGTACGCGCCCGCGGCGGACGGCGTGTCGCGGGTGCCGATCGAGGCCGCGCACTGGCGTCGCCGTTTGACGGAATTGTCGCGCAAGTACCGCGTTCCCGGTGCGGTACTGGGGATTCTGCGGGTCGGCAGCGGCGAGGAGGTGCACGCGAGCTACGGGGTGCTGAGCAAGGCGACCGGGGTCGAGGTCACCGAAGACTCGCTGTTCCAGATCGGCTCGATCTCCAAGGTGTGGACCTCGACCGTGGTGCTGCGGCTGGTCGACGAGGGACTGCTGAAGCTGGACGCACCGATCGCCGACGTGCTGCCGGAACTGCGGCTGGCCGACGCGGGCGTGGCCAAGCAGGTCACCATGCGGCACCTGCTGACCCACACCAGCGGGATCGACGGCGACGTCTTCACCGACACCGGCCGCGGTGACGACTGCGTCGAGCGTTACGTCGAGCAACTGGGCGAGACCGCGCAGAACCATCCGCTCGGTGCGACTTTCTCCTACTGCAACGCGGGTTTCGTGCTCATGGGCCGGGTCGTCGAGAAGCTCACCGGGCTGACCTGGGACGCCGCGATGCGGGAGAAGTTGTTCACCCCGCTCGGACTGACGCACACCGTCACGCTCCCGGAGGAGGCCCTGTTGTTCCGCGCGGCCGTCGGCCACGCCGCGGTGGGCGACGCCGAGCCGGAGCCGGTGCCCACCTGGCACCTGCCCCGGTCGCTGGGTCCGGCCGGGCTGATCACCGCCCGGGCCGCGGACGTGCTCGCGTTCGCCCGGCTGCACTTGACCGGTGGCCTCACCGCGGACGGGGAACGGATCCTCACCGCGGAATCCGCCGCCGCGATGACCGAGAAGCAGACCGATCTGCCCGACCGGCACACGATCGGCGACTCGTGGGGCCTCGGCTGGATCCGGGACGACTGGGACGGACGGCGGATCGTCGGCCACGACGGCAACACCATCGGGCAGTCGGCGTTCCTGCGGCTGCTGCCGGACCAGGGGCTCGCGGTCACCCTGCTGACGAACGGCGGCAACGCGCACGACCTGTACGTGGAGCTGTACCGGGAGATCTTCGCCGAGCTGGCCGGTGTGACCATGCCGCGCCCGCTCGAACCGCCGTCGGCCCCGGTCACCGTCGACGCGACGCGCCACCTCGGCGTCTACGAACGGGCCGGCTCGCTGACCGAAGTGCTGGCGGGGGCGAGCGGGTTGCGCCTGCGGCACACGGTCACCGGGCCGCTGGCGGACCTGATGCCGGAGAAGACCCAGGAATTCGACCTCGTGCCGGTCACCGACACGCTGTTCGTCTTCCGTGCGCCGGGCGCGGAGAACTGGACACCGGTCGTTTTCTACACCTTGCCGACCGGCGAGCCGTACGTGCACTACGGCGTCCGCGCGACACCGAAGGTGTCCTGAAGGGGGCGGCTACCCGCCGGCGCGCAGCCCGGTGATGCGCGGCGCCCGGCTCCGGGGCGAGTCCAAACTGGACATCCGGACGTCGCCGAGTTGTTCCCGGACAAAGGCTTCGGTGCGGGACACCGCCTTCTTGAGGGCCGCGTCCGGCCGCCC